>JBIQLO010000165.1:0-9225 GCA_044464175.1 Planctomycetaceae bacterium
GGGGGGGTCGGGGGCGGCGGGGGTGGGGGTGGGGGGGGGGGCGACGGGAGGGGGGGGGGGGCTGGGGGGGGGGGGGATTGGGGTGGAGGTGGTGAAGAAATGGCTGGGCGTGCGGCAATCGACGGGGGATGCGTTTGTCTTTCCGCTGATCGCGGGGATCGCCATCGGGCGGGTGGGGTGTTTTCTGGCCGGGCTGGCGGATCATACGTACGGCGTGGCGACGGGGCTGCCGTGGGGGGTGGATTTTGGAGATGGAGTGCGGCGGCACCCGACGCAGTTGTATGAGATTCTGTTTTTGGTGATGTTGGGGGTTGCGTTGGCTATTTATATGCGCCGGCCGAGGCGGAATGGGTTGTTGTTCCGGCTGTTCATACTGGGATATCTGGGGTGGCGGCTGTTTATTGAATTTTACAAGCCGCGGGTGGGGCTGGTTGGGCCGTTGAGCGCTATTCAGTCGGCGTGCATTGTGGGGATGGTGGTTTGTATAATCCTGTTATGGCGCGATCGCCGGGCCGCCGGTGAGGGCGCCGGTGGCACGATTGAACCGCCCCTGGAGGCCCCATGCCCGACCGTCCGTACCTCTTCTATGAGCTGACCAACAGCCTGTGCGCTACGTGTCTGCGCAAGGTGGAGGCGAAGGTGGTGTTTGAGGAGGGGAAGGTTTATCTGCACAAGTGGTGTCCGGAGCATCGGTTTCAGAAGGTGCTGATTTCGACGGATGTGGCGTATTACAAGCTGTCGCGGCGGATGCTCAAGCCGGGGCAGATGCCGCTGAAGTTCAACACGCCGATCCGATACGGCTGCCCGTACGACTGCGGGTTGTGCCCGGACCATGAGCAGCATTCCTGTTTGGCGCTGGTGGAGGTGACGGACCGGTGCAACCTCACCTGTCCGATCTGCTATAGCGAATCGTCGCCACACCGGGGAAACCGGAGTCTGGAGCAGATTGAGTTCATGCTGGATTGCGTCGTGCGCAACGAGGGGGAGCCGGATGTGGTGCAGATCAGCGGGGGGGAGCCGACGATCCATCCCGACTTTTTCGCCATTCTGGATGCGGCCAAGGCACGCCCCATCAAGCATTTGATGGTCAACACCAACGGGATCAAGATCGCGGGGGATGCGGACTTTGCGCGGCGGTTGAAAGAGTACATGCCGGGATTTGAAATTTACCTGCAATTTGACTCGCTGCGCCCGGAACCGCTTCAAGCGCTGCGCGGCGTCGATCTGTCGGATGTGCGGCGGCGGGCGCTGGAGCGGCTCAATGAGCACAACATCTCGACGACGCTGGTGGTGACGCTGAAAAAGGGGCTCAATGACGGCCAGATCGGCGAGATCATTGACTTCGCCCTGAAGCAGCGGTGCGTGCGGGGGGTGACGTTTCAGCCGGTGCAGTCGGCGGGGCGGCTGGAGGATTTTGATCCGGCCCGCGACCGGTTGACGTTGTCGGAAGTGCGACAGGGGATTCTGGAGCAGGCGCCGCTTTTTTCGCCGGAGGATGTGATTCCCGTGCCGTGCCATCCGGACTGCCTGGCGATGGCGTATGCGCTGAAACTGGATGGGTGCGTCACGCCGCTGACGCACATGATCGACCCGGGGGCGCTGCTGGCCGAGGGGGGGAACACGATCGTCTATGAGCGGAACGCGGGGATCAAAGACCAGTTGCTGCGGCTGTTTTCCACGGGGGCTTCGCCCACTTCCGGGGCGGCGACGCTCAAGCAGCTTTTGTGCTGTCTGCCGCAAGTGGCCGCCCCCGAGGGGATCGGGTATGACAACATCTTCCGCATCATCATCATGCAGTTTCTGGACCCGCATAATTTTGACGTGCGCAGTGTGAAGAAGACGTGCGTGCATATCGTCCATCCGGACGGGCGGATCATTCCGTTTGACACGTACAATTTGTTTTACCGGGATGGGAAGGAAGGGATGCTGGAGAAGGCGAGGCTGGTGCAGGTGGGGATGCCCGGAGAAAAAGGAGAGGTGGATGGACGAGCGCGAGCCTGAACCGGATGAGGAACCGCCCCCATGGAGTGACCCGGTGCCGCTGGACTACCGGCCAGTGACGCCGGAGCGGTCGGGAACGCCGATGGCGGGGCAGGTAGCGATGGGTGTTGCAACCTGGGTGGCGGCGCTGGGTGGATTTGTCGCGCTGGTGGCGGCGTTCCCTCGAAGCATGGACGAAGCGGACATTGTGTTTCTGGCGGTGGTTTATCTGATCGGGCTTGCCGTCTTAATGGCCTGGATTCGGATCAGATATGAGTGGCATGGCTTCATCCCCGGCGTGCTGCTGGGATTTGGGCTGACGTGCCTGCTGCCGCTGGGATACATTGCCATTTTGTGCGGGCACTGGTGAGGCATGGGAATGGGCGCCGACGGAAGAAAAGAAGGCTTGAATCCGATGGGCGGGTGACATCCCCCCCGGACGGGCGGGTCATTCCGATCGGCACCTATAATCTGTTTTGCCGGGATGGACGGGAAGGGATGCTGAGGCAGGCGAGGGAGAATCAGCGAGCGCTATATGCAAGAAGACGATCCCAAACCGAATGATGCGCCGCGCTCACTTCCGCCGCCGCTGCCGCTGTCGTATCGGGCCGCGACGCCGCCGGAGGCGACGATGCCGATGGCGGCGCAGGTGGCGATCGGATTCGGGGCGTGGGTGGTGACGGCGGCGAGTGTTTTTGGAATCCTGTGTGGGCTGTCAGGGGGATCGCCGTTCGAGGCGGCCGCTGTATTGCTGGTCATTTCCCTGGCGCTGGCGGGCATTATCGCGCTGTGCGTCGTGATGCGGCAGAAATACCAATGGCGCGGGTTCATTCCGGGCGTGCTGCTGGGCGTGGGGCTGAACTGCCTCCTGCCCCTGGGAATTCTGGCAATCCTGTGCGCGCAAATGTGAGGGCGTTAAGGGCATGGAGCTTGCCCCATGGGGCAGGAAGAGGCATTGGCAACTGCGGTAGGGTGAACTCCACCTTGCGGAGGCTTTTCCGGGAGGGATGCATGGATCAATCCGATGAGGCCGGCCTGGGCGGTTCTGATGCTTCGGAGCCGCGGCCGCTGGAGTATCGGTCTCAATCCCGCATGGGACGGGCTGAGTTGTCGATGGCGCGACAGGTGGGGCTTGGATTCGCGACCTGGGGGGCGATGCTGCTGTTTCTGGTGGTGATGTTTTTTCTGAGCATCTCCTCGCCCGAGACCCCGGCGCATCCGGCCGGGTTTGTGGTCATGGGAATCATCGCGTTCATTGTTTTGTGCATACGCGTGCGCGTGAAATACAAATGGCGCGGGTTCATTCCCGGCGTGCTGCTGGGGTTCGGGGTGACGTTCGCGCTGCCGCTGTTCCTCCTGGCGATGATGAGCTGAGGGGAAAGCCGGACTCGAGAGCGGTGGCGGGGTGAACCCCTTTACGGGGCGGCGCCGATTTCGCCGTTGACGTATTTTTGCGCGATCTCGACGTAGTGTTCGACCAGATATTGGATATAGGCCCGGTCCTCATCCGTGGTGGGGCGGACGATTTTGCCAGGGACGCCCATGACCAGGGAGCCGTCCGGGACCTTCATGCCGGGGGGGACGACGCAGCCGGCGGCGATGATGCAATGCCGGCCGATGTAGGTGCGGTTGAGGATGGTGGCGCCCATGCCGATGAGGGTGCCGGAGCCAACCTCGCGCCCGTGGACGATGGCGCCGTGGCCGATGATGATGTCATCGCCCAGGGTGTTGGATTCTTCATGGTCGGCGTGAATGATGACGCCATCCTGGACGCTGACGCGCCGGCCCAGGGTGATGGGGGCCACATCGCCGCGGACGACGGCGTTGAACCAGAAGCTGGTGCCGGGCCCGACGGTGACATCGCCGGTGAGGGTGGCGTTGTGGGCCTTGTAATAGCCGGCCGGGGTTTGGGTGAACAGGTGCATGGGGGAAGTATAGCAGGAATGGGGATGGGGGTTAGGGGTGAAGGTCGGAGCTTCAGCAGGCTTTGGGATTGCGTATTCTGAGGGCATTTGGCTCAAACGAAGAGTCTGATGAGCCGCTTGTGTGAGATGGGTAACGGCATGGGGGCGACAGGATGTCGTGCCGGGGGACAGGGTGTCTTCGAGGGAGAGCGGGCGGGGCGGGCTATGGGCGCGCAGGGGCGTTTTTTATCGGTCATTTCTATCGTAGGGCTGGGAATTTAGAGAGTCTTGTTGTCGGGCCTGGTTCCGAAGGTACCGGATTTGCTGATTATGCCGGTTGGCAGAGGAACCAGAGAGGTAAAAATAATGATGGAGCAAACTTTGAACCAATCCATGGGGGGATTCGATTCCCAGGTGCCGGAGGATGCCTGGCGGGCTCTGATGAGCGCGTCGGAGGAGGAGTGGGAGCGGGAATCGGAGCAAACACAACTGCTTCATCCCGCTCAAACATCGATCTGGACGCGCTACATCGACAGCCGTCTTCAGCAGTTCGTCGCCCGGCGGTAATGGGCAGCGGGCAAGCGCGGTTCATGCCGTTCGGGCCGGAGTGCGGCCGTTCCTGGGCCTGTTCCCGCACGCCGAATGAAAAAAATCATGGTGTTGCCGGGCGCTCATCAAGCCCCCGCGGACTTGAAAGGATGTGTTATGCACTTAGTTTCCACGGACAGGACGAGGATCGGGCCGGCGGGGGAGCAATCCCATGCATCCAAGGGGCCGTCCGACGCGCTGCCCTATTCCACGTTCATCTGGGGGGCGGGGATTGAATGCTCCTTCCTGCCTCACCTGGAGGTGGATCAATTTCAATGGACCCAGCATGACCGATTCTGGCGCGAGGATTTCCGGCTGGCCAAAGAGGAACTGGGAATACAACATTTGCGCTACGCGTTCCGGTGGCATCGCCTGGAGCCGCGGCGGAGGGAATTTGACTGGTCGGCGGCCGATGAGCGGATGGCCGAACTGGACAAGCTGGGAATCGAGGTCTATCTGGACGTGATGCATTTCGGGACGCCCCTGTGGCTGAAGCAGGCGGTGGGGGATGTGGAGTTTCCCGAGGCGCTGGAGCGGTTCACCGAGGCGATGGTGGGGCGGTATGGGGGGCAGGTCAAAACCTGGTGTCCGTTCAACGAGCCGCTGGTCAGCGCGCTGTTCAGCGGGGATTTCGGCTTCTGGCCGCCGCATTCGCGGCAGTGGCGGGGATACATGCCGGTGCTGAGCCGGATCGTGCAGGCGGTCAATCGCTCGATCCGGGCGATCCGCCGCGCCGCCCCCGAGGCGACGGTGCTGCTGGTGGACAATGTTGAATCGTACAAAAGCCGCGAGCCGTCGTTGGCGGCCGAGGTGCGGCGGCGCAACCTGCGCCGGTTTCTCGTGCTGGATTTGCTCGGGGGGCGGGTGGATGGGCGGCATCCGCTCTATCAATGGCTCACCTCCTACGGCATGAGCGAGATTGACCTGGAGTGGTTCCGCACCAATCCGCGCATGCCGGATGTGCTGGGGCTGGATTATTACCCGCACAGCGACTGGCAGCTCGATCAGGTGGGGGATTCCGTGCAGCAGCGGCGGGCGGAAAACCCGGTGGGGCTCTACGGCGTGGCCAAGGCTTATTACCAGCGTTATGGCCTGCCGATGCTGATGACCGAGACGAGCATTGAGGGAAAGGCGATCAACCGGGAGATCTGGTTTGACACCACGGTCCAGGAGACGCGGCGGTTGCGCGAGGAGGGGGTGCCCCTGCTGGGATATTTCTGGTGGCCGATGATCGACCAGGTCGACTGGGATGGGGCGCTGACGCACCGGATCGGCAAGGTCCATCACGTGGGGCTCTTTTCACTTCAGCGGCAGGCGGACGGGACCCTGGCCCGGCGGGCGACTTCCATGGTGAAGCGCTTCCGCGCGGCGGCCGAGGCGAAGCAGGAGCGGGTGGGGGAACTGGCGTTCGTGCGCTATCCGACCGAAACGGTGGAGGACCAGGGGCCGGTGATCGGGATCAACGCCCCGGCCCTGGTGGTTCCCGGCGGCGTCGAGGGGGTGAAGGCGACGCTGGTGGAGAAGCCGGCGGGCAAAGGCAAGCACAACGGCAACGGAAAGCACAATGGCGACGGCAACGGCCATGCGACGGCCGCGCGGCGGCTGGAGGCGCCCGCGCCCGGGGCCAGCGGCGAGCCGGCGGCCGGGCGGATGGCCGGCATCGGGTCCGAATCAACGCAGGCCCAAAATCAGGAGACGGGCGAATACGGGATCGTCGTCATCAGTCACCTGCGCTGGGGATTTGTGTGGCAGCGCCCGCAGCAGTTCCTTTCGCGCTTCGCCCGCAAGCACCGGGTGCTGTTCATCGAGGAGCCGATGTTCGACCTGCCCGAGGGGCAGACGCCGCGCTACGACCTGCACCGGGTGATGCCCAATGTGGTGGTTTCCTGCCCGCATCTGCCCCGAAGCTGGAATGAAAATCCGCAACTGCCCGACAAGCTGCGCGAATTTGCCCGCAGCGCGATCAACGACATGAACGAGGATGGCGCCTTCGACCGGCCGCTGCTCTGGTATTACAGCCCGATGGACGCCTCCTGGTCGCTGGGGGCGATCGAAAATCGCGGGGTGGTCTACGACTCGATGGATGAGCTCTCGCAGTTCACCGGCGCGCCCAAGGAACTGGTGGCCAACGAGCGGCGGCTGATGGAGCATGCGGACATCGTCTTCGCCGGCGGCTACGAACTGTGGCTGAGCAAGAAACAGCGGCACGACAACGCCCATTTCTTCGGCTGCGGCGTGGAATACGACCATTTTGCCCAGGCGCAGGAGCAGACCACCGCGGTTCCCGCCGACATCGACTTCATGTCCCGCCCGATCCTCGGGTGGTTCGGCGTGATCGATGAGCGGCTGGATTACGCGCTGATCGAGGAGATGGCGCGCAAGCGCCCCGCCTGGTCATTCGCCATGGTCGGGCCCGTGGTGAAGGTGGACCCGAACCACCTGCCGCACGCGCCCAATCTCTTCTGGCTGGGGGGGCGCGACTACCAGGTGCTGCCCAGCTACTGCCGGGCGTTCGACGTCTGCATGATGCCCTTTGCCCTGAACAAGGCGACGGAGTTCATCAACCCCACCAAGGTGCTGGAATATTTCGCCACCGGGCGGCCGGTCATCAGCACGCCGGTGAAAGATGTGGTGCGGCAATACGAGGGGCTGGTCCACATCGTGGCCAACGCGGATGAATTCCTGGCCACCGCCGAGCGCTGCCTGCAGCAGCCCGACCCCCAGCGCATTGAAAAATGCCTCCAGCGGGCGCGGGCCGGCAGCTGGGATGCGACGGTCGAGAAGATGCAGAGGCTGATCGGCGAGGCGATCCGGCCGCAGAACCGCCCCTCGGCCAAAAAGGTCGAGCCGGTGGCGGTGGACGTCCTGTCCTACACGTATCACGCGACGCAGGGATCGTAAGGTCCGTTCTCCGTTGGCCGTGGTCCGTTGTCCGAAAATCCGGACCACGGTCCACGGACAACGGACCACGAGGTTTATCATGGAAAAGAAAATCGTCATCATCGGGGCCGGTCCCACCGGCTTGGGCGCGGGATACCGGCTGAAGCAGCTCGGCTATAAAAACTTCCAGATCTACGAGCGCAGCGGGCATATCGGCGGGCTGGCCTCCAGCTTCACCGACTCGGCCGGGTTCACCTGGGACATCGGCGGGCACGTGATGTTCAGCCATTACAAGTATTACGACCAGTGCTTCGACGACCTGATGGGGGAGGACTACCAGCTCAACATGCGCGAAAGCTGGGTGCGCATGTTCGACCGGTGGGTGCCTTACCCCTTCCAGAACAACATCCGTTACCTGCCCAAAGAGGTGGTCTGCGAATGCCTGACCGGGCTGATCGAGGCGCAAAACCGGCGCGACCACACGGCCGCCGGCAACTTCGAGGAGTTCATCGACGCGGTCTTCGGCGACGGGATCGCCAAATACTTCATGAAGCCCTACAACTTCAAGGTCTGGGCCCATCCGCCGGGGATGATGAACAAGGAGTGGATCGGGGAGCGTGTCGCCGTGATCGACGTCAATCGGGCGATCCGCAACATCGTCCTGGAGCAGGATGATTTCGGCTGGGGGCCCAACAACCAGTTCAAGTTCCCCCTGTTCGGCGGGACGGGCGAGTTTTACCGCCGGTTTGAAAAGCCGCTGGCCGGCCATGTGAACCTGAACAAGAGCGTCGATTTCATCAACATCGAGCGCAAGCAGGTGCGCTTCTCCGACGGCCAGGTGGTGAACTACGACATCCTTCTCAGCGCCATGCCGCTGGACAAGCTGTGCAACGACGTGATCAACGGGGAGATGCCCCGCCCGATCAAGAAGGCGGCCGCCTCGCTTCGCCACAGCGGCGGCTACATGGTGGGCATCGGCATCAAACAGCCCTGCCCCTCCACCAAGAGCTGGATGTACTTCCCCGAGGACAACTGCCCGTTTTACCGGGTGACCTATCTGAGCAACTACTCGCCGCACATGACGCCCGACCCCAGGACCCACTATTCGCTTCTATGCGAGACCAGCTACAGTGAATTCAAGCCCGTCGATGGGCGGACGATCGTGGACCAGACGATCGACGGGCTGGTCAACGCCGGGCTGCTGAGCGACACGGACCAGAAGGACATCGTCGATGCCTGGGTCTATCACGCCGACTACAGCTATCCCACCCCCAGCGTCGAGCGCGACGGGATTCTGGCCCAGGTCATCCCCTGGCTGGAAAGCCACGGCATCTATTCCCGCGGGCGCTTTGGCATGTGGAAATACGAGGTCTCCAACACCGACCACACCCTGATGCAGGGGGTGGAACTGATCAACCGCCTGCTTCTGGGCGAGCCCGAGACGACCATCGGCATGAAATACGCCTCCACCACCGACGGGCGCAACGCCGCCGTCCACGAGCGCTCCGCCGCCGCCGGCTCCGGCGATCCTCGCAAGACCCCCCGGACGCCTCCGCGCAACCCCCACACCCCCTCCGGCAAGTCCCCCCCCGGCGACCAGCCCGAGGCCGACATCTCCGAGGAGGAGCTGGGCGTGACCAGCCGGTGACAAGGGAGGGCTTCAATACCCTCATCAGGTAACCGCCCAGTCATCACCTGTAGACGGCCTCGTTGAGGCCGTCGCGGGGTCAACGACCCCGCCCACAGTGCTGGCTGGGAGCCTGTCCTACGATTCCGCCAGTGAGGGTGATGGCGGGATAGGATAGCCCCATTGCTTGAGCTTGACAAATACCAAACAAATGCTATAATCCCGGCATGGGATTGCAGGCATTTT
>JBIQLO010000166.1:0-9136 GCA_044464175.1 Planctomycetaceae bacterium
GGATTCGGAGTTGAGACAGAAGCGCAGGCCGGTCGGCGGAGGGCCATCGTTGAAGACGTGGCCCAGGTGCGCGCCGCAGCCGGCACAGAGCACCTCGGTGCGGACCATGCCGTGGCTGCGGTCCACCTGCTCAATAACATTTTCCCGAGCAATCGGCTGGTAGAAGCTGGGCCAGCCGGTACCGGAGTGGAATTTCACGTCGGAGGAGAAGAGGGGCAGGCCGCAGCAGATGCAGGAGTAGACCCCGGGTTCCTTGTTGTCCAGCAGGAGGCCGCAGAAGGCGGGCTCGGTCCCCTTGGCGCGGGCGATTTCATACTGTTTAGGAGTCAGTTGCTTTTTCCACTCGGCATCCGTTTTGACGACCTTGGGGGACTGGACGGGACCGACGAGTTTTCCCTGACGATTGAAGACGTAGACGGATACCATCTTGGATTCTCCTGGTTGCGTGGCCGGCGCGGCGGTGGTCGCGCCGACGAGCATGTTGGACCTCCCGCATCCCACCAGCACCCCCGCGAGAGTTAGGAACGCCAGGCACGGCTTTATTATGCGGAGCATGTACGGATTATAGCCCCCGGGCGGGGAAATTTCCGCTGGGATTCATTTTTCGGCGACGATGATGAGATTGTTTTTTTGCCGCAAATGCACAGGGATGGGAAGGCGGAGGCGGGCTGATCTCCGCGAGGAAGCGAGGGGGTGGATTGAGGGGGATTGCCCGCGATACGGATTGCCACAGGCTGGAAGCCTGTACTACGGGCGCACGACGCACTAATCGAAGAGGAACCAGTAGGTCTGGCCGGGGATGACGTTGAAGGTCCAATGGTCGACGTTCCGGGCCTCGACTTTGCCGGTGAGGGCATCCCGGACGCGGTGGCATCCGGGGGGAAGTTGCAGAGTCAACGGGCCGCTGCGCATTCCGTGGACAGAGGCAAAGCTGCCGTTGGTGACGATCGACTGGCCGGCGTCGGCCAGGCGAAACGCGCCGGCCGAGCGGGCGATGTTGTTGAGCAGATCCGCGCCAAGGCTGTTGGGGGCGGCAAGATAGATGGAGGTCCAACCATCCATACGTTTGACGGCGGCGGCGGTGCGCCCATTTTGGGCATAATGGGCCAGAGGCGTGGCGGCGGCATCGTCAATCCAGAACGGCTGATACCGCGCGCAGAAGCTGCTGCGTCCCTGGAGGGAGAGGATGGTCAGATAAAGCTCGCTCATCCCCTGATAGGAGGCGACGTTCCTGACCAGCGGGGAGTCGGCGGCCGAATCGACCAGCGCGGTCAGGCGGGCGTACTCCTCGGTGGTATCGATATGCATGCCGATCAGGTCGGACATGGCCTGGGCGGATTTGCCCTGCTCGGAGACATAGCCACTGCCGCCAACCCAGACGAGGGTGCGTCCGTTGTTTTCAAGCTTTTGCTGAATGGCGCGCCGCTGCTGGGTGGAGATGTACGGCGAATGGAGGAAGACATAGACCTTGTACTGCTGCAGGTCGGGGCGGGCCAGGACATCGGAGAGGTAATGAAGATCATAGGGAACGCCACTGGTTTCCAGTTGCATGGTCTGAAGGTCGGCCGCGGGGCCGTTGACGATGGGGCTGTACTTGGGGCCGATGGTGAGCATGGGGGCATCGCCGACGACCACGGCGACATCGGGACGGAACTTGGGATGGGGCTGGGCGACATAATCCGCCGCGAAATGGGCGGTCCGGGCGATCTGCTTTTGGAGGATGGGATCGTTGTAGTAGCGATTCATGTCGTAATACCACCAGCCCGATCCGGTGGCCAAGGAGACGCCCAGGAGCTTGCGGTGGATGGCATCCCACTGGTCCGGGGTTCGGCCGGAGCTGATCCAGAGGTTATAGACCTCGGCGTATTGGGAACCGACCCAGGAGCGCAGGTCCATTTCCTGGAAAAAGAGCTTGCCCGGGAGACGCTGCATGGAGATGGGGCGGAAGCCCGGGGAATAGCCAGGCAGGCGGAAGGGATAGTAGGACATCGAGCCGTAGACATCGACGTTGGGCTTGGCCAGTGCCACGGGCGCGGGCCGATCCGGACCCAGGGTCGCCCCGGCATAGGCCATGGCGATGACGGGCTTGCCGGCGGCCTGTTTGCAGGCGGCGGCGAAGCCGTCGATCAGGTCCCAGACCGAATCGGTCATGAAGAGGCGGTAATCAGACTCGCCGCCGCGGTCGATGTAGGGCTTGGCCGACTCCATGTTGCCGGAGGCGGTGGTCAGGATGACGGAGACCTCATCGAAGGAGGAATACTTCGTGCCCCAGGCCTGGTTGAGTTTCTCGATGGTTCCATACCGCTGCCGGCACCACTGGCGGAAGGCGGCCAGCGTGGGCTTGGAATAGTCGGCATGCATGAGGGTGATCCACTGGCCATCGTGGCCTCCGCTCATGAAGAAGCCGGCGACGGCGTTCCAGTAGGGAGTGGTTTTGAGGTGGTCGATGATCGCCGTCATGGCCCGGGCGGCGTCGCGGCGGAAGACGGGGGATTGATAGGAGGCATACCACCAATACCGGTTGCGCGAGGAATTGACCTTTTTCAGATCGTCGGTGAAGCCTTCGATGTTGCCCCAGAGGCCATAGGCACGGCGCCCCTGCTTGTCGGTCCAGCACTGGTCCGGATGCTCATCGCCCCAGGCGGGATAGGGGTAGATGTTGAAATCGACGATCAGGTTGGCCTGGGGGTTGCGCTGAAGGACCTCCAGCATGATCTGATCGATCCGTTTGAAGTCATACTTGTCTCTGCCCTGCCAGACGCCGGGCTTGCCGCGCACCATCCCCAGAGGAAGGGTGACGGTCGCCAGGTCGATGCCGGCGTCGTGGAACGCGGCATAGGTGGAGGAGGCGACGCGCGACGGATTGGCCTTATACATGGCCGGGGGGACGGGTTTATCGTTGATCAGCAGCACGTTCTGGCCGCCGCGCAGCTCGATGCGGGCAGTGGTCGGGGAGCGCTGGGCGAGTTGGGAAAGGGTCTGGGCCTGGCTCAGCGGGGGCGGGGGCAGGGTGCCGTCGTTGGGGGTCACGACATAGCGTTCATCGGTGAATTGGAGATCGTCGAGCCAGACCGTGGCGGGATTGCCCCAGAGCACGATCACGGGCCAGACCGTCTGGTCCTTCTCGGGCTTGAAGTTAACGACACGTTTGAGCCACTGCCCGCTGGGGGAATTGACCAGGAGACTTTGGCTGGTGACGCCGGCGGAGCGGTTGATCGCATCGTACTGGATTCGATCCAGATTGTCGGTGACGCGAAACAGCAGCAGCGCGCTCAGGGGCGCGTTGTCGCTGTGGAAGTAGCCGCGGAAGGTGTATTCGACACCCTTTTTGACCTGAATGGGAGCGGCCGTCTTGAGCAGGACCGCGCCCACGGGGTTGGTCTTGGTCAGCTTGATGGCGCCCTTGGCGGATCGACCGAGATTGGGGTCGATTTGGGCCGAACCGGCGGCTTTGTCACGCAGTTCCAGTGTCCAGCCGTCAGCGCCGAGGGACTGGGGATGGTGCAGCAGGTTGGGCGTGGCGGCCTGGGCCATCGGAGCGGCCACGGCGAGGATCAAACCGTAAATAGGGCAAATGGGGAATCGACGAGACATTCAATCTCCAAACAACTGGGCGGAGGCGGCGCGTGATCGAGTGTGGGACGGCACCTTCAGTTAAACAGCTGCCATGCCCACGGATAATCCTTGTAAGTAACTTTGCTCAGGCTTGGGTAGGGATCGCTTCGATCCTTAACTTGAATGTGCGCGGCATGGAAGTCGGCGTAGAGCACATTAATGCCGCCATCGTCGCGGGCATCGGGAAAGCGGGTGAAATCCGGCCGAATGTAGGGGGAGACCTGATAAAATCCCTGGGCCAGGCCGCGTGTCCAGACGGTATCCATCAGGCAGTAGACATTGGAGGCGTTATGTACCCGCGCGATGCTGACATAATTGTTGGCACTGCCCAGGGCGCCGTAGTTGTAGCCGTAATGGACATAGTACTGCGAATAGCTGGTGGCCTCGGGAAACGAGGGGCATTTGAAGACCTCCCAGCTGGGGAGGTACTTGCTGACAATCAGCTTCCCATCCCAGGAGAATTTCCATTGTTCGGTACTGGGGGTGCCGGCCGGGGCATCGTACAGGCCGGGGAACCGACCCTTGGATTCGTTGATGTACATCGCCAGGGCCGAGCCGATCTGCTTCAGGTTGCTCAGGCACTGCACGCTCTTGGCCTGACGGCGGGCCTTGTTCAGGGCCGGCAGGAGCATTGCGATGAGGATGCTGATGATCCCAATGACCACGAGCAGTTCAACCAACGTAAACGCCTTTGGGGGATTGATCCGTTTCATTGTGCGTTCCTTTCTGTTCGGCGGGCCACTCCCTGCCAAACCGCTTCAATCAGTGCCGTCCACTTCACTCTCCCCAGATCGCCGCGATGTCATAGGTCAGCGGTTGGGGTTGTTTCGCCGGGGCGTGGTAGAGGCGCAGATATTGGATCGCCTGGGCTTTCCACGCCGAAAGAGCGTATTGCAGATCATACCATTGGCCGGCCTCCAGCTGCCGGGGGGCGTTCTGGGGCGTGAGGCGCTGGAGCCATTGATCCTTGGCTCGGGCAGTCAGGGTGAGATGGCTGGGCGGGAGGGTGGCCGGTTCCACCAGCCGCAGGCGCAGGTGGAGGGTCTTGAGGCCGGCCAGGGCATCGGGCTTGGGAAGGGGAATGATCAGGCTGGCGCTTTTGGTTTTGGGCTTGGCCTGGATGCGGAAGACGACGGCGCCCTGGAATCCGCCGTAGGTCATTTGGCCGGCATCATTGATGAGGCGAAAGGGCTGCTTGTCAAAGTAGAGGTCTTCCTGTTCGGCGTTGAAGAGGGTTTTGGCCAATTGGGCCGAGGCGGGGCCGGTTGCGTGGGCCGATGCCTGCGCGGGCGCCTTGCTGGGGGGCGTCACCCGACTGGGGGTGGTGACGCCGGCGGGAAGGGTGTTCTCCCGCAGGGGGCGCTGCCAGATTTCGCCTTTCTTGAAGATTTGCTCGATGAGCTTGGCATTCTCCTTCGGAATCCAGGGATAGGACCGGCTCCAGCGGGCCGGATAGTAGTTCTGGACCAGCGGGCGGTTGGGATAGGGAATCTGGTTCTGGAATTTGCCGACAACCGGGTGGTTCTGGTCGAGAATGGCCAGGACCTGATCGAGTAGGCGATTGGTCTGGCGTGCATCTTTGCCGCGGATGAACAGATTGCCTTCCTGCAAGACCACACCCACGGGCTGCTGGGTCTGGGTCTGGCCGATGTAGATGCGGGGCATGTCGCCGGCCTTGCTTTGGGGCACGATGGGCAGTTGCACTTCCTTGCCCTTCATGGCCGTCCAGTAGCGGAAATACTCGCCCAGACGGAAGGCAGCCCCCTGCTCGCGGGGCTGAGCCTGGTCGGCGATGACGATCTGGCAGCGGGGTTGGCCGGTTGCTTCATCGAGGAAGGGGAATTTCTTCAAATCCTCCGCCGAGCAAAGAATCTGCGTGGAGGCATAATTCGCCTCGAGGACGTTTTTGCCCGCCTTGAGGTCAGCGCGGAGGGACAGCACGTTGTCGGCCCCCTCGGCCGGCTTCCATTCAACGGCCTGGCCGTTGAGCGTCACGGATGCGACTTTGACGTTTTGCGGCACGACGACCTGCACCGGCACGCCGGCGGCGGCGCTGGACAGGGTGAGATCGGCGACAATCTTGCCGGCGTGTTCATCCCCCTGCCGGGCGGCCGAGCCGGTGAAGGGGGCGTCGGTCTTCAGGAAGACGGCGGATCGCAACACCAGCACACCGCGCGGGGCCAGGTCGACGCCGATGCGCTGGCCGTACTGGTCGGAGACGGTGGGGACGGGAGCGCCCCAGTAGTCGCTCAGCAGGACGTGGCGGTCGCCGAGGGGCTTGGGATCGAGCGTCACATCGGTCTTGAGGCGTTCTTCGCGGTTGTTGCCCAGGCAGAAGATGGACTCGTTCCGGTCTCCGTAGCGGGAGAGGTAAATCCCCTTGTCATCGGTCTGGAGGCGCATGGCCGGGATAGGCTGCCAGCCGCGGCGGTTGAGATCGGCCACGACGTGGGCGTATTTGAGCATCCGCGCATCGGGCATGGCCATGTCGGGGGAAAGGTTCCAGCCATAGGCCAGGGCGAAGATCAGCACGCGGTCCTCGACCGACTGCATGGTCTGGCGGATTTGTTCGGGGGAATGCTTTTCCCAGTCTTTATACAGAGGCAGAAGGGCGGTGGCGTCGGAAAAACCGCTGTGGATGTTGCGGGGTTTGTGGCCGGCCTGGGCGCGGGCGTATTCCCGGGCGACGATCTGGCCGCTGGGAAGAACGATGTTGCCCCAGCCGATCTCCAGAATGGAGGCATCGGTGCGGAAGGCCATGGCGTAGTGGGTGCCGGGCTGGTTGGCGACCACGCCGACACGGTAGCCCTCCTTTTGCATGCCGTGCAGGTAGTCGGCCATGAGCGACTGGGCCACGCCCTCTGAGACGAAGACCCCCTCGGCATCCCATGCCCGGCCGGGCAGCTCGTTCAGCCGCGGGCCGCGGTATTTGCCACCACACACGTTGGAATCGAACGCAAAGCCGGAGAAGGTCAGGTCGCTCTCGACCAGGGCCTTGTAATCCTTTTTGAAGGTGTCTCCGGCGGAGGTGCCCCAGCCGAAGACCTCAATGGAATCGAAGGGGCCGACTTTGACATACCCTTTCTTGGCAATCCATCCCTTGTGGGAGCGGGGGTTGTTTTCCCAGCCCATGTCCTCGGTCATCATGGAATCCTGGTAGATCGTGCGCGCCAGGTCCTCATGCACCCAGGGAATGACGTAGAACATCGGAGCGACGTCATACTTGATGTCGGTGTTGTAGAAGTAGTTCTTGCGAATGCGACGGAACGCCTCGATCTCCTTCCAGGAGTGGGCGTGTTCGTTGCGATGCTCCGGCTTGGTCAGTTCCCAGCGGTCCTTGGTCATGATGACATCGCCGGGAATGGGGAACGGCGCGTACATCCAGTCCCAGGTGTTGGCGGTGCGGCGCGGGATTTCACAGGCGCTGTCGGCCCCTTCGGTCTTGGCGCTGCGCCAGCTCATCGAACCGGCGTCGCCGCCGCGGAGGATGCGGGGATCGATGTTGGAGGCGGGGTTGAAGCAGTCGGGGAAGGCATCGTAATAGGCCTGGAGCGCTGAAAGGTGGCCATAGGCGGTGTCGAATCCCAGCAGGGTGAAGCCGACCGTCTGGCTCTGGCCGGGATCCAGGACGATGCGCGCCCCGGAATAGAACGCGCCGGCCTGTTTGCCCTCTTCGCCCTGGAAGCTGTAGGTGATGAGGGAGTAAATCTGGTGCGGATCGACGCCGACCCAGAATCCGGACTTCGGGCCGGCCATCGCGACGGCGGGCCAGAAGGTGGTCTGGCCGGTGTATTCGGTGGCGGCCGGTTCGTAGCTCTGGGCCGCGTTGTAAAACATCCAGGGGCGCGGCTGGCGGAGTTGCCCGGCGTAGCGGATTTCCAGCCAGGCCTGATCCTTCCGCTGGTTCTGAATGGTGACATCCCACCGCAGGACCGCATCCTTCTCGTACAGGTGATGCTCGACGCGCAGCCCGTCGCCGGCGGTGGTGAAGCGGGCCTGGCCCTTTTCACCGGCCACCGTTCCTTCCAGTTTCAAGGGGACGAGTTGATTCTGTTGCCCATCCCAGATCACCACGCCCGGATCGGCGCTGGTGAGCGGGCCGGGTTGTCCCGGGCGGCTCAGCGAGGCCGTCAGCGATTTCGGATCGAGGGCCAGTTGGAGCCCGGCAGAGCCGATCCGCACCTGCGCCCCGGCCGCCGCCGTCCACATCAGCGCCACCATCGAAATCCCGATCGCCCGTTGGATAGAAGTCATTCAATCTTCCCGTTTGTAAAATCTGCCGCTGGGTTGGTTCGCCCGCGGCCCAAAATTGCGCAGATTGCGCCCTGCCTTGAATACCGGCTCACGCCCCTGGTCACACCCTCTGCCCCCCTACCATCCATCCGCATCCCGCGTCCACCAGGCGTGCGTCTGGTCCACTTCATCCTTGGGATGCAGATCGACGTGGCCATCGCACCAGAGGATGTTCGCCTTGCCATCGTGCCGATTGCCGACCGAGAGCGTGTCATAATTGGAAGCGGTGGGGAGAATGCCGCCGGTCATGATGCCGTAATGGATGCTGTCGCCCAGGAGAATGGTGTGGGGCGGATCCTTCACATCCGAAGCGCGGACGGTGTTTAATCCGCTCCAGCCCGCGACGGTGCCGTCCCCGTAATAGTTGTAGCCATAGGAGAGTTGATTCGTTGATTTTCCCCAGACGAAGGTTTCATGTTCGGGGCAGCGAAACTCGATGCCGGTGCTGGTCGCATAGGTCTTTCCCAATTTATCCTCAATGAGATCGAACCAGTAGATGCCGCTGCCCACCCAGGTGTTCGGGTTGTACCATTGCGCAGGAGAAGGGCTATTCCGCCACATTCTGGGCGGATAAGAGTTGTGGTTGTCCTGAAGGTACATCTGGAAGGCCAAGCCCAGCTGCCGCAGGTTGGAGGCGCAGGCGACGGCCTTAGCCTGGCGGCGGGCCTTATTCAGGGCCGGCAGCAGCATTGCGATCAGGACGCTGATGATCCCGATGACGACCAGCAGCTCCACGAGGGTGAACCCGCTGTTTTTCCTGTTATACCATCGCATCACGTGCTCCTTGTAAAGCTGCACCGCAACTTCGGCGAACCACTTGCGTCCGCTATGACTCCCATCCCAATGAACCCCCATCCACAAATTCGGCATCGAGTTCCGTCCGGCTGGCGACGGGATTGCCCGGATGGCCGATCTGATCGATCAGGACCTTGGCCAGCGTCTGGCCGCGGTCGAAGTAGCGCTGGTCGAGGCTGGCCAGTTGCACGGGGGCCTCGGCGGCGTAGGGGGCGTGGTCCACACCCATGATGCGCACATCGCCCGGCACCTGGATGCCCCGGCCGACCAGCGCCCTGAGCCCGGCCATGGCAAAGTGGTCCGCGCCATAGATGATGCCGTCGGGCAAGGCCCCGCGATCGATCAGTTGGATGGTGTGGAGATAGCTTTCCAGCTCGTCCGTGGTGGGCACGAGGGCCGCCAGTTCGATGCCCACCTCGGCCAGCGCCCGTTG
>JBIQLO010000167.1:0-8992 GCA_044464175.1 Planctomycetaceae bacterium
TAAAGCCCGTGCAGGGTTCGCTTCACACTTTTGCAAGGCGAAGCACGGGCTACCAGCCCGGGGGATGTTTGCGCACGACCGTGGACCGTGCTCGGTCGATCCTTTCCAATTCAAATATCATCGCTGCTTAATCGTCCGGGTGCCCCAAGCCAGCTTTCATGCATGCCCCGTGCTCCGGAAACGCCAGCAACAGCACAATGAGGCGGGGATTGTTTTCGTTTTGATAAGAGGAGTTTACATTCTTTGAAATGCCTGATTCCCAATCCAATCCCGCAATGGATGACATCGAACCGACGAAACTGCAGGTGTCGAAAAAGAATCGCTCCAAGGGAATTTTTCCGCTGTTCCTTATCCTCCTCTCTTTGATTATTTCGACCGCCGGTGTTCTGGCGGCGCGGGGCAACGGCGCGCCGCCGTCCTTGTATTTCATTGCCGCGCTGATTCTGTTTCCACTTTTGGCAAGCCACATCGGACGGTTCTTTCGGCGAAGGCGACTGGCGGAACTGATCGTCCTCGTGCTCTGCGGCCTGGTGTGCATGGCGATTGCCTGGCGCACGTCTCGCGTCGCGCCGCGGGAAGTATTCATTCACATCTTCAAAATACCGCCCCCGCCCTCGGCCACGGCCATGGAATCGCGCAAACAGTGGTACGATGGACGAATCTGGCTCCTCCGGTGTGACTTGTCACAGAGCGATTTTCAATCGCTGGTTGCGTCGGCCGGCCTGAAGAAGGTGGAACTGGACGAAACGGACTCGGAGTCACTCGCCTATGTGTTGAACTCGCGATGGAAGACGGAAATCCTGACGTGGTCCGGCATTGCATACGGCTTCTGGCCGCAAACACAGCCTGAGGGGGACATTGAGATTTACCATGCGGCGGATGCGGGTCAGGCTGATAACGGAGATGTGATAGCAACAAACATCTTCCGCAGCAAAACCACCGGGCGCACTTGGATCGTCCGACTTGATTGATGCGAAGCCCATCCCCGCCCCGTCGAACGCTCCCCTAAAATGTTCCGCGCGAAACATTTTCCTTGCGCTGCGCTGTTTGGCGACAAAACGCGCAGCGCAAAAACAGGCAAAAAACTTCCTGAAAAAAAGAATTATCGCCCCTGCCGCTATCAAAAACCGCGATTTCAAAAATAGCGCTGCGCGCTTTGTCGCCAAAACGCGCAGCGCCCCCCGTAAAGGTAGAGGAGCTAATAAAAGTAGCTAAACGAATGATCCGCTTCCGCCGTCCGCCTTTCCCGATCCCCTTGCCCGCCCCCTGGGTACCCCGCGCCCCTGCGCCCCAATCCCACCCCGGCCAAACCACCCTTCCGCCATCATGCCTTCTGTCTTCTCCCTCCGTGCCTTCGTGCCTCCGTCCCTACGACAACTTGTCATCCAAACCCAAACGAACCAAACCCAATCCCTCCCTGGCGCTCTCCAAATGCGCTTTTTCACCCCGACACCACCACGACGTTTTACGAAACGAACCAAACCCATTCTCCCGTCTCCCTCTCGCTGCCCCCGCATCCCGAATCTTGGAACTCGAATCCCCAATTCCCTCTACCCGTTTGATTTTTCGCCCCCGCCGCCGCATCATGACGAGCGCAAATTTTAGCCGAAAGGAACCATGAGCGACTCCAATGACAAACTGGCGATCGACGGCGGGCCCAAGACCCGTGAAAAACCCTGGCCCGCCCGCCACCTCTTCGGCCAGGAGGAGAAGCAGGCCGCCATCGACCTGTTCGACAAGGCCATCGCCTCCGGCAACGCCTTTGGCTACAACGGTCCCGACGAGGAGGCCTACTGCCAGGAATTCGCCCAGACCCTCGGCGGCGGCTATGCCGACGGCGTCAATTCCGGCTCCAGTGCGGTCTATGTCGCCCTGCGCTCCCTCGATCTGGAGCCCTTCACCGAGGTGATTGTTCCCCCCATCAGCGATCCCGGCGGGTTCATGCCCGTGCCGCTCATGAACTGCATCCCCGTCCCGGCCGACGCCGCCCCCGGTTCCTACAACACGGCCGCCGAGCAGATCGCCGCCCGCATCACCCCGCGCACCAGCGCCATCCTCATCGCCCACATCGCCGGCATCCCCGTGGACATGGACCCCGTTCTGGAGCTGGCCAAATCCAAAGGCCTTCCCGTTGTCGAGGACT
Organism: Planctomycetaceae bacterium; assembly: GCA_044464175.1. Lineage (GTDB taxonomy): Bacteria > Planctomycetota > Phycisphaerae > Tepidisphaerales > Tepidisphaeraceae > JBIQLO01. Next base: position 2,144 of record JBIQLO010000167.1, read on the forward strand.
GCGCCCAGGCCCATGGCGCCACCTACAAGGGCAAGCCCGTCGGCACCCTTGGAACCGTCGCCGCCTTCTCCACCATGTTCGGCAAGCATCACGCCACCGGCGGCCAGGGGGGCGTCGTCTTCTCTCGCGATGAGAAGATCTACTGGGCGGCCCGCCGCGCCGCCGACCGCGGCAAGCCCTTCGGCATCGAAGGGGCCGCCGGCAATGTGCTGGCCTCCATCAATCTCAACTCCAACGACCTCAACGCCGCCATCGGGCGCGTGCAGCTCAAAAAGCTGCCCCGGATCGTGGAGAATCGCCGCAAGTTCGCCGCCGCCGTTGCCCAGGGATGCCAGTCCACCCGATCGACCAGGCTTCTCACCGGTCCCGCCGACAGCGCGCCCAGTTACTGGTTCCTCATCTTCCAGTTCAATGGCGATGCCATCGGCGTCTCAAAGGACCAGTTCGCCAAGGCGCTGGAGGCCGAGGGGCTTCCCTTCCGCCCCACTTATTCCAACACCATGACCGCCGCCCCCTGGTACAAGCAGCGCCGCGTCTTCGGCACCAGCCGCCTTCCCTGGAGCAGCCCCCAGTACAAGGGCAATCCCGATCAGGAATATCCCCTGCCCAATACGCTGGCCACCGACGCAAGCTGCTTCAACCTCTTCATCCATGAAAACTGCGGCGAGCAGGAAGCCGCCGATGTGGTCCGGGCCATCAAGAAAGTGGAAAAAGCATACGCAAAATAAGGAGAGGGTTATTTGTTTTTGGTTGTTTGTTGTTTGAATTTTCAAAAACAAACAACCAAAAACAAATAACAAATAACCATGCCCTCGATCGAACTCCCCCACACCGACGGCTGTCTTGTTTGCGGGCGCACCAATCCCCACGGCCTGCACCTGCACCTGAGCGTTGATCCCGATACCGGGCTGGTCAGTGTCCCCTACGCCCCCAGCGTGGATCACATCGGCTTTGCCGGCATCGTCCATGGCGGCATACTTGCCACCGTGCTGGATGAGGCGATGGTCTGGGCCGCCACCTGGCCGATCCAGCGCTTCTGCGTCTGCGGCGAAATGACCGTCCGCTTCCGCCGCAGCGCCACCGTCGGCGACACCCTGACCATCACCGCCCGCGTCGATTCCAACCGCCCCCGCCTGGTGACGACCACCGGCGAAATCCGCGACGCCCAGGACAATGTGTTGGCCACCGCCACCGGCAAATATGTCCCCATGCCCCCGGACCAGAGCCGGACCATGTTCCAAACCATGATCCGCGAACCCCACACCGCCCGGGCCTACGATTGGCTGACGGAAGGATAATCCCCCACAATCCGCCCGCAGTGCGGTTTTCTGACTTTCTCTGTCTACTGACTTCTCTCCCATTCCCATGCTCGACAAAATCCTCAACACCATCGACCAGCAGCGGGAGGCCTCCCTCGAAGGCCTCAAGGACTTTCTGCGCATCCCCAGCGTCAGCACGCGGCGGGAACACAATGAGGACATGCGGCGCTGCGCCGATTGGCTGGCCGCCCAACTGAGCGAGGCGGGCATGAGCGTGGAGGTCGCCCCCACCGCTGGCCATCCCGCCGTCCTGGCCAAGAGCCCCCGCCAGGCCGACCGCCCCACCGTGCTGGTCTACGGCCACTACGATGTCCAGCCCCCGGAGCCGCTGGAGCAATGGAAAACCCCTCCGTTCGAGCCGGCCATCCGCGACGGCGCGATCTTCGCCCGCGGGGCCGCCGACGATAAAGGGCAGGTCTGGACCCACGTCCAGGCCGCCCGCGCCTGGGAGCGCCATGGGGGCGCCCCGGTCAACCTGATCTTCCTGATCGAAGGGGAGGAGGAAATCGGCAGCCCCAACCTCGGCGCGTTCATGCGCGAGCGCAAGGAGGAACTGAAAGCCGATATCGCCGTCATCAGCGATACGAGCCAGTACGCCCCCGGCATTCCCGCCGTCACCTATGGACTCAAGGGGCTGGTTTACATGGAGGTCTTCCTGAGCGCCGCCAGCCATGACCTCCACAGCGGCGTCTATGGCGGGGCGGTGCCCAATCCGGCCAACGCCCTTTGCCAACTGCTGGCGACCCTGCATGACGCCGAGGGGCGCGTGAATCTACCCGGCTTCTATGACGAGGTCCTCCCCCTGTCCGATGCCGAGCGCGCCCAGTGGCGCAACCTTCCCTTTGATGAAGAGGCGTTCAAAAGCGCCCTGGGACTCGCCACGCTCACCGGCGAGCCGGGCTACTCCACCATCGAGCGGAAATGGGCCCGCCCCACCTGCGACATCAACGGCCTGACCAGCGGCTATCAGGGTGAAGGGGCCAAGACCATCATCCCCGCCATCGCCAGCGCCAAGGTTTCCATGCGGCTGGTTCCCAACCAGGACCCGGCCAAAATCCAGGCCGCCTTTGAGCAGGCGCTGCGTGACCGCTGCCCACCCGGCGTCAGGATCGAATTCAAGCAGCACGGCCTGGCCGATCCGGTCCTGGTCCCCATCGACTCCGAAGCGATGCAACGGGCCGCCGAGGCGCTGCGCATCGGCTTCCAGACCGAGCCCACCCTCATGCGCGAAGGGGGCAGCATCCCGGTTGTGGGGATGATCAAGTCCATCCTCGGCATCGACACGCTGCTGCTGGGATTCGGCCTCCCCACCGACCGAATCCACTCCCCCAATGAGAACTTCAACCTCGACGCCCTCCACCACGGCACCCGTTCGGCCGCGGCGCTCTACCAGAAGTTGATCGACTAGCGAGTCGGACGCCGGCCTGCTCAGGCGTAGCTATGGAGCCCGACCAGGAAGTAATTGACGCCAATCCAGTTGATGAGCATGACGATGAAGCCGAAGATGCTCAGCACCGCGGTCCACCAGGCCTTGTCCTTGGTGGTCACGCGGACATGGACGACGATCAGGTAGACGATCCACGTCACCAGCGCGAAGGTCTCCTTCGGGTCCCAGCCCCAGGGGCGGCCCCAGGATTCATCCGCCCAGATCGCCCCGCAGATGATCCCCACGCCCAGCGTCCAGAACGCCAGTTGCAGGACCACCAGGTTGCACTGGTCGAGCCGAGAGAGAAATCCCTTGTTTTCCTCGACCGCCAGGGCCGTTTCGGCCGCGCGGGCAGCAGCGCGGGATTCCACCCGGCCGGCGGGGATGAAGAAGAGCCTTGCCAGACTCTGGGACCAGCTCAGGGCAACCGCCCCGCCGCCGGCGGCGATGTCTTCCAGGCTCCGCGGCTCATAGGCCCCGGCCGCGTCGGCCGAAAGGAGCCGCCCCGGCACGCGCGAAAGGGTGCCGTGATGGCGGTAGTACTTGAGCAGCCACCAGGCCGACAGGAGAAAGCCCATGGCGATCAGGGCGTAGGAGGCGGTCACCAGCGTCACGTGGATGTAGAGCCAATAGCTCATCAGCACGCCGTTGACGGGGTTGATCTGTCCGCCCAGATCGCGCCCGGCCACGAAGGGGGCGGCAAACAGGGCGATGAGCGAAAGCCATCCCACGAAGCTGGAACTGGCGCCGAAGATGGAGCGGGGTTTGTAGAACTCCAGGATCAGGCCCACCGCGCAGCCGAACCAGGCCGCGAACATGACGCTTTCAAACTGGTTCTTGATCGGGATGCTCCCCACCAGCCACCAGCGGATCGCGATGCCGGCGGTGTGGACAAGGAAGCCGAGGATGAACAGGCGCAGCCCCCAGAGCCGCAGGCGCTGGCTGTCGGAGCGGGCAGCCATCAGGAACAGCACGAAAGCGATGAAATAGACCGCCGCGCCGGGAATGGTCATCTTGGCCAGGCGGTCATAGACCACCTCGACCTGCCGCTTGACCAGGGGCGGGTAGAGCCCGGGATTCACCTGCGGCAGCAACTGGGCCAGCGCCGCCACTTCCTTGTTGACGGCGACGGCATTCTGGGCCCGCCAGGAGTCACGCATCCGCAGGAGTGTGTCGCCGATCTGCTGGAGCAGCGCGGTCTGCCCGTCGTAACCGGGGGTGGGCGCCGGGGGCTTGCCCTCGTTGGCCTGGAGCGTCTGGACCCAGGCCGGCACATTGCCGATCACATCGCCGAAGGAGTGCCAATTGGTCTGGTCGGCCGCCTTTGGTCCCGGCGGCAGGATTTTCAAAAAGGCGAGGTTCGGCAGAAAGAGTTCCTGAAGATTGCCCGCGGCGACGAACACCTCGCCGACGGCCTTGGACTTGAAGACGGCCGACGCCTGCTGCTGCATCATGAAGGCCTGGACATCGTGGCTGTTCCACAAGGCCAGGGAGATGGTTCCTTCCTTGAGGATGCGCTGCTTTTCGGCCTCGCTGAGGGAGGGAATCTGCTGCATGTCCTCGCGCAGGGGAACGTTGCGGACGCGGATCAGGTCGGCGTCCTGGTAGTTTTCCGGGCGGAAGGACATGTCCAGCACGCTGTAGAGAGGGGCCTGTCCTTTGATGGCGCTGCGCCCCGTGATGGCGTAGAGCGTCTGGCGGGCGAAGGTCTCCATCGTCTTGATGGTCATCTTGTGCTGGATGGCGACCGTCTCCAGCGGCTTGAGGTTCAGCTTCGCGGCAAAGTCATCCGCCGCCCTCACCTGCGCCAGCCCACCCGCCAGTGTGGCCGCCGCAACAATCCATCCGATGAGTTTATTTGCATTCATGGCTATCTGCTTCTGCTGTTGGATTCACACTTCGACGGCGGCTTCGGTTTTCAGCCGTCCCCTGGCGGCCGCCTCGGCCAGAGCTTTGGCCTTCATGCGCCGGATGATGATCGGCTTGACGTAGAACGCGTAGATCAGGCCCACCGCCATCATCAGGCAGCCGACGATCATGGTCCACATCCCGGATCGGTTGCCGATGCCCAGGATCGTCCAGCGCTGGCCGTTGGGGTCCCAGCCGGACTGGAAGATCGTCCACTCGCCGTGGTCGAAATGGACCGGCTCGTTCATGTGGGCCACGCCGGTGAAGGCCGGCTCCTTGCCGGTGACGTCCTCGACGACCAGGGTCGATTTGAAGTCGCGGAAGGGACCGTTGAGGTTTTCGCTGCCAGGGTAGCGCACCAGCTCAAACTTTTTGAGCGTGATGCGCATGGGCATGGGACGGCGGCGATTGCCCAGTTGCAGTTCCAGCATCGCATCGGTGCCGGGCAACTGGATGACCGGCCCGTTCCAGAGCGTTTCATACGGCTGGTCGGAGAAGGGGACATTCACCTCCTTGACGAAATCGCCCATGCTCACGCGGACGCGGATCACCTGGAGGCTGCCGGCCTGGCTGAGATTGCGCTCCTGCTGGGCCTTGGGAACGGCAACCACGCGCTCGACGCGCTTCACGTGGTTTTTACGCTCAAAGTGCATGGTCCAGGTTTCGCCGTTCACGCTGATCCCCAAGTCGCCGCCGGCGGCGGGGATGGTGCGGGTCTGGATCGGCCGGTTCAGGCTCGTGCGCAGATCGACAATCTTGTCGTCGTTGCTGGTGATCAGGATGTGTTTTTCGGGCTCATTGGACGGGGCCAAGTGGTCGGGGTCGTTGAAGGTGTAGGCGGTCTGGAGCTTGTCATCCAGCGGGTGGGTCTGGCGTTTGCCCATCGGGCCGCTGCCGGGGACGTTCAATTTCCAGTCGGTGACCGGTCGGCCGGGGATCACCTGCCGGCGGAATTTATTGCCGTCGGGCGTGGTGACCATCATGGTCAGCAGCTGGACGATCTGCTTATCGATGGTGGGAAAGGCGGGATTGAAGTTCTCGATGGCCAGGGAGTAACCGGTCTTGCCCAGGGGATAGTCCGTGCCCGGTTCCACATGGAGTGTCTGGTGAAAATCGCCAATCGTGACCTGGAGGGTATGGATGTTCCTGGCCGAGGCGATGAGGTGGTCGATGTGCTTGGGGTCGTCGAGGTGGCGGTGCTCGAACTCGACGCCCTCCATGCTCTTGGCGGCATGCTGCGGGTCGGAGGCCATGAGCCAGGCCTGGCCGGTCTGACCATTGTGGGGATCGGCCATCATCACGCGGACGGCCACGTTGTTGGACTGGGGATCCTCCACAAACCCGGACTGGATATTGGCATAGGGCCAGTAGCCGATCACATCGAGCTTGAGGGGGGCCGGAAGCTGGAACTCCTCATCGAGCGGGCGCTGAACGAGCTTGCCCGTTTCGGGGTCCTTCATGCGGAGGGCGGGCCGAATGCCGCGCAGGTCCGGGCGGTCGAGGTAGTCGCTGTTGCCCAGCTCGGGCGCGTACACGTGATAGCGGGGGAGGGACCAGAGCACATCCTGCCCGACGTTGATCCCGCTGAGGCGCACGTAGAGCGCGCGATCGGTGCCATCGTAGAAGTGATCGACAGTCTGGCCCAGCGGGACGATGACCTGTCCTTCGATCTTGTAGGTGTAGTAATAGGCCATTCCGGCGATCAGGACGATGATGCCGGCGTGGACGCACCAGACGCCATAGCGGGGTGGGGTGAAGGGGATGCGTTCGATGGTGACGGTGGCGAGGGTCCAGACCAGCAAGGCCATCATCACCTTGAGCGGCCAGGCATTGAAGAACTGCAGGTCGCTCATCTCGAAGTGGGCGCGGACGCTGGGGAAGCCGGAGCCGATGGCGATATAGACCGCGATCAGCGCCATGAGCGCGATCCCGAACGGCACGCTGGCCAGGGTGTGCCGGTACAATTTGTGGAGGAACGTAAGCACTTTGGATGAGAGTGTATGCCAATTTATCCGTCTTGACACCTTTTGCAGTTGAACAAATTGTCGCAGGGTGGCGCGGGAGCCTGGGGTGGGGGCAGTGGGTTGGGTTCGTTGGGAAATACGCGCCTTGGGTTCGGTGGGGGAAATCTTGGATTCTGAAGCGCCAGAGGGGATTTGGGTTTGGTTCGTTTGGGTTCGTTGGTATTGAGAAAGC
>JBIQLO010000168.1:0-8989 GCA_044464175.1 Planctomycetaceae bacterium
CCCCGGCCAGGACTTGAACTGCCTTCTTCAGCTCGGTAGATTCGATTTCCACGAATCCGCAACGTCTGATAATGATCTGTTCGCTGTGGCCCAGGCGGCCCTAAACGGTGGCAGCCAAGGAATTATCAGAATTTTCCTGTTCTCAAACAAGGGGAAGGTACGATATAAGGGATGGCTTGGATAACATCCCAAGTCTATCTGGGCGAGACGGGCGGTCCGTTTCGCCTTGCGGAGGAGGCTCAGAGCGAGCCGCCTTCGCACGGGCCAAGACCCGCAACGGCCCGGGGCAGTGTGCCCAACCCGCTCTAACCGGCGGAACCAAACAGTTGCCTTGTGAAGGAGGCTTATTATGTTGCGGAAACTTCTGATGTTGGGCGCCGTGACCGGCGCGGTGGCCCTGATGCCGGCGCTGGCCTCTGCCCAGCCGCAGGCGGGGGATTGGGAACTGACCCTGGTCGGCAGCGGTGTGAGCAATAAGGAACTCAACGGCGCCAACTTCGCCGCCACGGCCGGCCTTGGCTATTTCTTCACCAAGAACGCCGAAGTCGCCGTCCGTCAGGGCGTCTCCTATATCGACGCCGACCATGACCTGGTCACCGCCGACTCCACCGGTGGCGGCACCACCTGGACCGGCAACACCACCGCCGCGTTCGACTGGCACTTTGACCTGGACCGCTGGCAGCCCTTCCTGGGCATCAACGCCGGCGTCGGCTACGGCGACGGCAAGCCCACCTGGAACGCCGGGCTCGAAGGTGGCGTGAAGTACTACGTCCATCGCCATGCCTTCGTCTTCGGACAGGTTGCCTATGAGTTCGACCTCAAGGGCAAGTTCGGCGACGGCCAGTTCCTCTATTCGCTGGGCATCGGCACCAACTGGTAAGCCGTCCCCCGCCAGAATTGCTGGCACGATCCAAAGGGCCGCCAATCTTCGGATTGGCGGCCTTTTTCTTTGGCACAGTCGGCAGGTGGCCGAAAGAATCATTTGCCACCGACCGCCGTCTACTGCCGGCGGCCAACTCTGCTACAATCCCCCCCATGCAGACGCCCCGCCCGCTCATTGTGGAACCGATCGGCCTGGAGGCCGACGCCCTGCCCCGCCCCATCGACTGGGGAGCCCTCTTCGGCAACGACCACCCGGTGGAACTGGAGATCGGCATGGGCAAGGGGACGTTCCTGACCGAGCAGGCCAAGGCGCGGCCCGAGGTGAACTTCTTCGGCATCGAATGGGCCAAGTGGTTCTGGCGCTACGCCTCCGACCGCCTGCGCCGCAACGGGTGCCTCAACGCCCGCACCGTCCGGGCCGAGGCCCTCTTTTTCCTGCGCGAGCACGTGGCCGACGCCTCGCTTTCGGTGATCCACGTCTATTTCCCCGACCCCTGGCCCAAAAAGCGGCACCACAAACGCCGGCTGCTTCAGGAGCCGTTCATGAACGAGGCGATGCGCATCCTCCTTCCCGGCGGGCGGTTGCAGATCGTCACCGACCACCGGGAATACTTCGAGGAGCAGATCGAACCGGCCGTCCGGGCCTCGGCCCTCCAGATCATCGACTACAGTCGCCCCGGCTCGGCCAACGAGGGGGAATTCGTCGGCACCAACTTCGAGCGCAAATACCGCCGCGAAGGCCGCCCCTTCTACGCCCTGGCTGCGCAGAAGGGGAAATAGGCGCGGGCTCTTTTAATTCATCATCCCATCGCCGCGCGGGCGGCCCAGTGGCCGGGCATGCCGTGGACGCCACCGCCGGGAGGGGTGGAGGCGGAGCAGAGCCAGACACCTGCGATTGGCGTGGCGTAGGGATGGAGCATGGAAACGGGGCGTCGCCAGAGTTGGGCCAAGTCCTGAGCGCCCCCGTTGATGTCGCCGCCGACGAGGTTGGGATTTTCCCGCTCCAACTGCAGCGGGCCGGAGACATGTCGCCCCAGCACGATCCGGGCAAACCCCGGAGCAAAGCGTTCGACCTGCCGCTCCATCGCCTCCAAGGCATCGGCCGATGAGCCATTGGGCACATGGCAGTAGGCCCAGGCGATGTGCTGCCCGGGCGGCGCGCGGCTGGGGTCAAAGAGCGTCGGCTGGGTGAGGATAACAAACGGGCGCTGGGGCAATTCCCTCCGCCACGCAGCCGCCTCGCTCGCCTGTATCTCCGCCAGCGTTCCCCCCAGATGCACGGTGCCGGCCTGCAGACAGGCCGGGTCTTTCCAGGGAATCGGGGCCGACAGGGCGTAGTCCACCTTGAAGGCCCCGGGCCCATAGCGGTAGGCCCCCCACCGCCGCCGCTGGGCCGGCGTCAGGCGGTGGCCCGCCAGGGCCAGAAACTGCCGCGGCGTCACATCCAGCAGCAGCGCCCGCGCGGCGGGCAGCTGATCCAGCGACTCAATGGGGTGATCGGTCACGATTTGCCCCCCCAGCGACCGGAGGATGGAGGCCAGCGCCTCGGCCAGCCGCTGCGCCCCGCCCTGGGCGAAGGGCCACCCGCCCGCATGGGCGCAGCCGGTCAGCACCAGCCCGAAGGCGGCCGTTCCCGCCTTTTCCAGCGGGAGCATGGAATGCCCCGCCATCCCCGCCAATAAGGCCCGCGCCCGCTCCCCCTGGAACCACTGCCGCGCCAGCCCGGAAGCCGAGCGGATCGCCAGCCGCCCGAAGCGCCCCATCAGCACCGGATGCCCCGGCCAGCGCAGCGGCGCCAGCAGGTCCCCCATCAGCGCTTCCCAATGCCTCAGAAAAGGGGAAAAGAGCTTCAGATAGGCCTCGCCGTCGGCCCCTAGTCCCTGGGCCGTCCGCTCAATTGACCGTTGCACCACCACCGCCGGTCCCTCATCCAGCGGATGGGCCAGCGGCGCGGGCGGGTTCACCCATTGCACGCCATGATCGGCCAGCGGCAGCGACCGCATCATGGGGGAGAGGCGCGTCAGGGCGTAGATCGTCGAGCACAGGTCATGGGTGAATCCCGGCAACGTCACCTGGGCCGAGCGCACGCCCCCGCCGATGGATGCGTTGCGTTCGTACACCCGCACCAACCACCCCGCCCGCGCCAGCTCAATGGCCGCGCACAGCCCGTTGGGCCCGGCCCCCACGACGATGGCGTCCCTGCGGTTTTGTTTCATCGGGTGCGCGCGTGTGGGCGATCCTCGTGGAAAAGCACTGCGGCCTCAGCGAGGCCGCCTATATTACGCCTTGGCCGCCCCCACCAACTGGTCGATCGCCTGCTCATGCTGGTCGCGGAACTCCTCCATTGTCGGACGCCAGGTCGTCTGCAAAAAGCCCTTGAGCCGCTCGGGAGCGATCCACTGGCGGCAATGCTTCACCGTCAACGCGGTGTTGGTCTGCTCGTTGACGTTGGAGCAGGTGGGCACCTGGTCAAACCCGGCCTCCTCCAGTTGATGGTAGGCCGCCACATAGGTCTTTTGCACATCGGCATCGTCGGGCGAGAATTCAAAGCGCGGGCCGTAATACCAGTTGCTCTGGAGGACCGATTTGGGCATGCGCTGCACGAATTCCTCGGGATGATTCCAGATGAAGTCGGCCCAAATCCAGGGGCGCACGCCCCGGCTCTCCACCTGTTGGATGAACCAGAGCATGTCGTGCCAGATCAGTTCATGCTGGCGAATAACGACGTAGCTGAAGCGCCTCTGGTGCCGGGCCGTCTCCTCATCCAGCCCCAGGTGAAACAATCGCGGCCCGCCCAGAATCTCGATCACCTCCGCGATCAGATCCTGGCAGACCTTGTAATACTGCGGCGTGGAGACCATCCGGGAGTACGGGCCAAGCCACTCATCGTGGCAGGTGGAGAAATTGAGCTTGGGAATCAACTCCAGCCCCATCTCCTTCAGCCGCTGCGCCTCCTCCTTCAGCCGCCCCACCGACCAGGCCCCGGCCACGGCGATCTCGGGATGACTCTCATATTTCACCCCATCCCCCAAATCCAGCACGACCATGTTCATGCCGCGATCGGCCATGCGCCCCGTCAGGTCGCGCCACAGCTTCTCATCGAAGCGCAGCTTGGGGCTGGCCCGGCGGTACTTGCGCTCCGGGCTCTCCAGCCCGTCGGCATCCTGCCACATGTTGTAACTCAGGTGCAGAAGATTCCCCAGAATAGGACCATTGGCGGTCGGTTGCATGTGTTTTTTCCTTTCGGCGGCGATCATACCCGCAATCGAAAATGTTGCCTCACGCCCGGATGGCCCGCGCCAGCAGATCCACCGCATCCAGCAGCTTTTGGCGGCACGGCTCAATCGTCGGCGCCCAGGTCGTCTGCAAAAATCCTTTTAAGCGCTGGGGCCCGATCCATTGGCGGCAATAATTCACCGTCAGCGCGGTGTTTTCAACGCTGTCGCCGATGGAGCAGGTGGGCACCTGATCGTACCCAGCCGCCTCCAGCTGCCGATAGGCCGCCACGTAGGTCTTCTGGATGTCCTCATCGTCCGCGGCGAATTCAAACTTCGGCCCGTAGTACCAGTTGCTCTGCAGGACCGAATGGGGCATGCGCTGCACGAAATCCTCGGGGTGGTTCCAGATGAAATCCGACCAGACCCACGGGCACACGCGCCGGCATTCCACCTGCTTGAGAAAGAATTGGATGTCGTGCCAGATCAGCTCATGTTGGCGGATCACCACATAATTATTGAACCGCTGATGATGGGCCGTCTCCTCATCCAGCCCCAGGTGAAAAAAGCGGGGCCGGCCCAGCAGGTCGATCACCTCCGCGATCAACTCCGCGCACACCCGGTAGTAGGTCGGCGTGGAGACCATCCGCGCGTATGGCCCCAGCCACGCATCGTGCGTGGCCGAGAAATTGAGCTTGGGGATCAGTTCCAGCCCCATCTCCTTCAGCCGCTGCGCCTCCTCCTTCAGCCGCCCCACCGGCCACGCCCCTTCCACCGCGATTTCCGGATGGCTTTCGTACCTGATCCCATCCCCCAGATCGAGCACGACCAGGTTCATGCCCGAATCGGCCATGCGCTGGGTCAGGTCGCACCACATCGACTCATCAAACCGCAGCGTCGGGCTGTAGCGCGTGTACGGCCGGGGACTTTCGGGCACATCCGCCTCGCGCCACATGTTGTGGCTCAGATGCACCAGTTGCCCCAGAAGAAAGGGGGTGTTTATTTCATTCGCCGGCGTTGTGGACAAGGCTCAGCTCCTGTAGATATCCCTGAAAATAATGGCTCCCCTTGCCGTTGCCGTAGCCGCCGAAGATCAGCGGGGTGTAAATCCGCCCGGTGGTGGAAAGCGGGATCGGTTTGCCCGCCTTCCCGTTCACCTTGAAGACGATCTGCTTCAGGTCATAGACGATCTCCACGGTGGACCACTGCCCGATCGGCACGGCCAGGTCCGGCTCCAGCGGAATCCGGCGGTAATACGGCGGCTCGCGGCGGAGCTGGTCGGTGTAGAGGGCGCTGAGCCGCCCCTTCTCCATCGTCAGTTCAAACGTCCCCAGGTTGTTGTTGTAACTGGCCAGCAGCGTCTGACGCGCTTCGGAGGTCGGCTTGAACCGAAAGCGCAGCGTGAAAGCCCCGCGCGGCAGCGATTCGGGCGGGAAGTACAAAAAATTTCCCTTCCCGTCGAACGACCAGCAGTCGATTCCCTCCTCCGTCACGCGCTTTGGCGCGGTCTGCTTTGCATCGGCCGGATAGGACCCCGCCTTGCGCACCACATAACTTTGCGAAGGCAGGCCCCCCACCAGCCCGTAATAGGAAGGATCGGCCGAATCATGCACCGTCGCCCCGAACGCGTCCGACGGCCGGGTGTCGATCCGCACGATCCGCGAGCGGTCCACCTTCACCGTCACCGGCGCATCCCTGGTATACGACCAGACCGGCAGCGACACGTCCCCTTCCGCTTTGGGCGCCACCAGGATCGGCCAGCTCCGGTAGATTTTGCCCGACTCGGTGATGATGCGCATCTGGATCGCCGTCTCCGCCCGTACCGGATCGACCGTCGTCTCGAAGGATGCCTCCCGCGTCCCCAGTGGCAACGGCATCTCCGGCACGGCGTGATACGGCTGTATCCGGAGCGTGGCCCCCTTGCCGTGAACCTCGCTGTAAAACCCTTTTTCCAGAATCTCCGACACCGGGATCGCGGTTTTATACAGGCTGTTTTCCACGTGCAGGACCGCCTGGTCCTTGTGGGTCACGACGAAAATCTCTCCCAGCGGGCTCCACGTGCAGGTGGGCGCCACCTGGCCCGGCTTGCGCGCCAGCCAGCCGCCGAACTGCCGCACCACCTGCCGCACCTGCCCGCCGGTGACGTAATACTTCCCGTCATATCCGTTGATGCGCTCCGGCGCGCTCTCGACCATCAGGATCAGCGCCTCATCCGGCTTCAACTCATAAGTGTGTTTGGGATCGACCGCGTACAGCTCCCGCCCATCGGCCACCACCTCCACCGAGGCGATCTTTTCCTCCGTCGCCACGCTTCCGCGCACGTTGATCGGGCCCAGCGTCGGGCCCCGGTCGTCGGTTCGCTCGAATCGGGCCGTCGTCGGATGCAGCAGGTCCCGCAGCGGCATCCGCACCCATTTCTTGTTCCAGTTGGCCGTGGCGCTGAGCCGGATGCACATCAGCCCCTGCTCATACGTCCGTTTGGTCCCATCCGGCGAAGTCACCGTCAGCGACGGCATCAGCACCGGATGGCCCGCCAACTCCTCCGTGGGAATGCGAAAGGTCCGGTCCATCAACTCCGTCGCGCGGAGCGTCGCCGCGGGCAACGTCTTCACCACCTTGTGGTCGATGTCCTTGAGGCTCAGTTGCAGCGTGTATTCCCCCTGCCCCGTGCCATCCGGCACATTGAGCACCTCCACCTCCAGCGGCCGGCCCACGCGCAAAAACGCGCGGTAACTCAGCACCAGGTTCGGCACGCGGGTGTCATCCCCATTCATGGGCGCCGGCGGCTCGTTCTTCAGCCGGCGCATCGTGTGGCGGATGATCCGCTGGATGGAGAAGGAGTTGTAGACCGTCGGCTCGATGCAGGTGTTCTCGTTCACCTCATCCCATTCCGGCAGGATCAGGAAATCGGGCCTGGCCGCCAGCGCGATCCGCAGCGTGTCGCGCAGGTATTTGGTGCCGCTGTCGTTGCTGGTCCCGTCGGTGATCGGGTTGAAGTACCCCAGCGCCCCCTGCAGCCCGAAGTATTTCTTTTGATATTTCGGCTCGCTCAGAACCGAAGCGCAGATGCGCGTGATGTAGGTGTAGAAGCGCTGGTCCAGCCGGTCATCGTCGGTCGGGTCGGTCGCATGCCCCGCCGCCGAGTACATGATCCCATCGCAAACGTCCAACCACGAACGCAGCTTCCCCTTCAGTTTCTCCAGGTCCTCCGCCTTCAACGCCCCCTTCTCGTCCCCCCGCATGTACGGCTCCCACCAGTCATAGACCAGCGCCGCCACGAGGATGAATTTGTCGCCGTATTTCTTACGCAAAATCGCCTGAATCTCGGCCCATTTCTCCGGCGGGTCGGCGTCCAGATTGTACGAGACGATCAGCACCTTCTGCCCGATCTTCTTCGACACCGACGCAGCCAGCGCCTTTTCCAGCAGCTTGCCGATCTCGGCGGCCGCGGCCTGGGCCGAGGTCTTGCCCACCGGCGCCACCCCCAGCACCATCGAAAAATCCTTCACCGGGTGCGCGTCGAGGCACGCCAGCCCCTCCAGATACCGCTTCTGCGCCGCCAGCGTGATCAGCGATGAAAACCCATCCACTTCATACGGCAGCGCCGTCTGCACGATCCGGTCAAAGCTCGGGCAGTACACCTTCGGGTTCACCCCCTCCGGCGGCGTCAGCGAGGCGTCGAAAAAGAGCGGCCGGTCCACCCAGTACCACTCCGGCGTGTACCAGTGGATGTAGTTGAAATAAAGGCTGTACTGCGCCTGCGTGCGCGGAAAGACCAGCGGCCTAGGCAACACCGGCCGGCGCTCCACCGTCGGCAGCGGCGCCAGCCCCTCCGCCCCCCGCGCCACGCCCCCCATCACCAGCAGCGCCATCCCCAGCGCCATCCACCCAAACCCGCCGCGACTGTGAAAGAGTTTCATCCTGCTTCCCGTAGGGTCCGCCCCGCGGACCGCCTTCCCGATTCCTCAATCAATGCCTCAAAACGCCCGCAACAACTCCCGCCCCCAGAGATAGTAATCCCCCTTGTCATAGTCATTCTTCAGCTTCTCGGCCGGCATGTTCGCCACATGCCCGTCGGCAAACAGCACATTGATCGTCTTGTTCGGATGCCGCCCGAAATTCGCATCCCCGCCATACGTCCCCGGCCACACGATGGTCTTGTTGGCGCTGGACCCGGCCACATAGTAATAATCCTTCGCCGGCAGCCCCGCATCCCAGTCCGCCAGGTAATACAAGCCGCCTTCCACCACCAGCATCCGGTTGGCCGGGTCCTTGACCCGCTGCAGCGGCACCCCGCTCACCATCGACGAGGGGCTGGCCTCGTTATAAAGCCCAAAGAGGTTTCGGTTGGCCGAGTAATTCCCATGCAGCGGGTCATGCTTCTCCCCGATCAGCACCGTGGACGAGGGGCACAGCAGCACCGAGGAAAAATTGTCCATCGTGACCGAATCCTTCGGCAGATATTGCCCGCTGGAAAGGTTGGTCATCCAGATCACCGACCGCAGCGTATTCGAGGCGTCGTAGTACGCCATATACACCGGCGGCAACCTCCCCTTGGACTGGTTGGCGTACATCATCAGCGCCTGCCCGATCTGCTTCATGTTCGAGGCGCACTGCACCTGCTTGGCCTGCTGACGCGCCTTGTTCAACGCCGGCAGCAGCATTGCGATCAGGATCGAGATGATCCCGATGACGACCAGCAACTCCACCAGCGTAAACCCTTTTCCAACCTTTTGATTGCTCATAAACCGCTCCCATGGCCGGCCGACGCCGGCGTGCTCAACACCGCCCCATCCTCAATCGTACGCCACTGCATTCCCACGGTTCCCCCCTCCAGCCCGAATC
The DNA here is from genome assembly GCA_044464175.1 of Planctomycetaceae bacterium. GTDB lineage: Bacteria > Planctomycetota > Phycisphaerae > Tepidisphaerales > Tepidisphaeraceae > JBIQLO01. The sequence goes on from JBIQLO010000168.1 coordinate 8,943, forward strand.
GCGGCCCCACCTCCACCGCCGCGCAGCTGAACTCTCCTGAAAGCTCA
>JBIQLO010000169.1:0-8981 GCA_044464175.1 Planctomycetaceae bacterium
GCAGCGCAAAAAACCAAAAAAACTTCGTGAAAAAAAGAATTATCGCCCCTGGCGCCCTAAAAACCGCGATTTGAAAAAAAGCGCTGCGCCTCCCGTCGCCAAACCGCGCAGCGCCCCTCGTAAAGGTAGAGGAGCTAAACTATGACCCACACCCCCAGCTTTCTGTCTCCTGTCTTCTTCCTTCGTGCCTCCGTGCCTTCGTCCCTTCGTCGCTCCATCCCTTCGTCCCTACGCCAAATTGTCATCCAAACCGAAACGAACCAAACCCAATCCCCCACTGGCGCTCTCCAAACGCGGTTTTTCACCCCAATCCCACTACGACAAATTACGAAACGGACCAAACCCATTGCCCCCAATCCCGAATCCCGGAACCCGGAACCCGATTCCCCCACCCGTCCGACAATCTCTACACTGAGCCCCGAGCCTGAACCCTCATCCCCCACCCTCATTCATCCGATACAACCCATACAGACTATGGCGCACACCGCTTACGAACTCGTGGTCATCGGCTCCGGCCCGGCCGGGCAGAAGGCGGCCCTCAACGCCGCCAAGCTAGGCCGCCGCGTCGCACTCATCGACCGCCGCGAACTCCTCGGCGGCGTCTGCATCCATTCCGGCACCATCCCCTCCAAGGCTATCCGCGAAACCGTCCTCCACCTGACCGGCCTCCACGAACGCACCGTCTACGGCAACAACTACACCGTCAAGCGCCACATTACCATGCGCGACCTGCTGCTGCGATGCCACCATGTGGTCCACAACGAGGTGGAGGTCATCCAGTCCCAGATGGCCCGCAACGGCGTGACCATGCTCTTTGGCGAGGCCTCCTTCCTCGACCCCCACACCCTGCGGCTGGTCCGCCAGGAGCAGACCCTCCACGTCTCCGCCCAGAACATCCTCATCGCCGTCGGCACCGAACCGGCCCGCCCGGCCGACGTCCCCTTCACACCCGGCAAAATCATCGACAGCGACGAACTGCTCGAATTGAGTGACCTGCCCCCCAATCTCACCATCGTCGGCGGCGGCGTCATCGGCGTGGAATACGCCTGCATGCTGGCCGCCGCCGGATCGCGCGTCACGCTGGTCGAGTCCCGCGGGCGCCTGCTGGAATTCGTGGATGACGAGCTGGCCGAATCGCTCCAGTTCCGCATGCGCGACATGGGCATCCGCCTGCGCCTGGGCGAATCGGTCGCAAAGATTGAACTGGAAGGCGATCGCGTCAGCGCCACGCTGGGCAGTGGCAAGCAGATCGCCGGCGACGCCCTGCTCTACACGATCGGACGCCAGGGCGCGACCGCCCGGCTCAACCTCGAAGCCGCCGGCCTGAACGCCGACGAACGGGGCCGCCTGAAGGTCAACGATTTCTATCAGACGGATGTGCCCCACATCTACGCCGCCGGCGATGTCATCGGCTTCCCCGCCCTGGCAGCCACCAGCATGGAGCAAGGCCGACTCGCCTCCTGCCACATGTTCAAGCAACTGGCCGAACCTTCCCAGAAAATCTTTCCCTACGGCATCTACACGATCCCCGAAATCAGCATGATCGGACAGACGGAACAGGCCCTGACCAAACAGAAGACCCCCTACGAATGCGGCATCGCCCGATACCGCGAAATCGCCCGCGGCCAGCTCATCGCCGACCCCCATGGGCTGCTCAAGCTCCTGTTTCACCCGAAATCCCGCCGCCTCCTGGGCGTCCACGCCATCGGCACCGGTGCCACGGAACTGATCCACATCGGCCAGGTCGTCATGTCGGCCGGGCTTCCCATCGACTACTTCGTCGAAACCGTCTTCAACTACCCCACCTTGGCCGAGTGCTACAAGGTCGCCGCCCTCGACGGCCTCAATCGCTGCCGACGCCTGGAACAATCCCTGCCCGAAGCCGCCTGAGACAGGCACGAGTCAGGCTACCGTCGCGTCCATCGCCCCGGCCGACCGCTCCAGCTGGCGCATGCCCAGGAACAGAATTTCCAGCGCCCCGCAGATAAACAGCCCGGCGTCCAGATAGTGATTGTGAAGGTTCAGCAGCGACAGAATCGGTCCGTTAAACACGCACAGCAACCCAACGACCGCGCCGGCAACTTCCAACGGGGGCTTTTTTACCCCCGGCCGCAGCACATAAATCAGCAGCGGCAGAATCAGGAGGTAGTAGTTCATGTCGGCCTTGGGAAGCGTGAGAATCCCGACCACGCACCCGATGGACGCGACCAGGTAGTCACGATGAAAAGGATCAAACCCGCCGGCCCGCCGCCGGGTTTGCCAAAGTATCGCCAGCACGAACACCGCCCCCAGAATCATCAGGTACGGCCATACGGACACGCCCGCCAGTTCATAAATCACCCGGGCCAGCGCGTAGTTGTAATGCTCGACGGTTCGCCCGGCCAACGTCGGCATGATTCGCACCCAGTCTGCCCAGGCGCTCCACGAATGCAGAAAAAGACACCCCATCACATACGCAATCGCCAGCCCAACGCAGCCGGCGCACGCCTGCACGATCAGTTTTCGCCACCGACCGTCCAAGGCCCATGCCCCCGCCAGAAAGAGCGGGACAAACAAAATGGTCGGCTTGAACGCCATCAGCAGCCCCAGTATCAAACCGCCGGCGATATCGCCTGGAAGCCCCGATCTGCGCTGCGACAGGAAATAGAGCGTCAGACCGCCTAACTGGAAGCCCGCCACCTGGCCCACGATCTCGTTATTGGCCAGCGGCCAGCACCAATACCAGGCAATAGCCGTGAACAACAATGCCGTTGAAAGAGAGTATCCCATGCACAGGCACAGCGCGACAATCGCCAGGGTGCTGCACGCCATGCTGAGGAGGTGATAGGCGTCCAGATCGTGGTCATATCGATCCATCCAGGCGCCGGTGCGATGGCCGGACAGATAGTGGACGGTGGCGAACAGGAACGGACTTGCGACCGCGCGGGCGTCCGTCGGCCGCCCTTTCCAGTACTCAACCGCCTCGAAGAGCCGTGACGGCCGCACCATCGAAGTGGGAACCAGGCTTTGACCCCACGCTTGAATGGTTCTGTTCTGCTCCGCGTCGTAGATATTGGTCGGATGCAGATGTTGTTCGGCCCGCCCGACCAGCCAAAACTGATAGTAATCCAGCCCCGGCGCATCCTGAACGTCGGAAGGCCAGGCACTGTAGATGGCGAACCAGAGCGCCAGGAAAGAAAGCAGGAGCATCAGGTCCACCCGGCCCCAGCGTGCCCGCCAGGAATTCTTCTCCGGCGGCCGGGGGGCGGAAGAACCGCCAGGGGCTTCATCCGCCTGAAGGACCATCATTCACTCCGCGGGAAGGCGGTTGCGGCACAAGAAAGCCTGCCTCCCGAATCTCCAGTTTTGATCAATCCTCGCAAAATCTCAGCCCGAACGGGCGTGATGGATTACTTGAACAGTTCATCCAGCAGCCGATCCGCCGCCACGGTCAGTTTGGAGTCATCCTCGTAGGTGCCGGCTTCAATCTGCGCCTTGATCTGGGCCACTTTGTCCGTCCGGATGTCGTTGGCCTTGAGCTTGTCGAGCATCTGGCTCATGTTCGACAGTTCCAGGCGGTCGGTTACCGGAAGCTGATTGGGCGCATCGACCGGCGTCTGCTTGCGCACCGGCTGATTGACCAGTTTCTGAATCGGCGTGGACCCGGCAATTTTCGGAATGCTGTTCATGACAAACCCCGGCAAAAGTTTCCGGACCGAGCCATCCGCCCGGCCCACTCCAACGAAGGACGGCTCCACCGTCCCTCCCGACGCCGCCGTCCTTCCCTGCGAAGTCCGACCGTCGTATCAACTCTATCGACGCAATTTCCGCCGATTCTTGAACCGGGTTTCAGCGCAACAAATTCGGCGCAACTAGCTTTAAATTCGACCTTTATATCAGATAGTCAGATCAGCGGCGCAAAATTTTTCCCGTCCCATAACTTTTATTGCCCACCCAGACGCTTCCCAATTTCACTATTTTAACAGATTTTAACATTCCAGCCCAATCACGACACTGTTCACTGGCGATATTATCAGACTCGCGCGGTTATCGGACGAGATTTTCCCCCAGGAGAATCGCCTCCCCCAGTCGCCGGGCAATGGAGGGTTTGCCATAGACCAGCGGCATCAACAGGGGCAGGTCCTGCTCAAGGCCGCGGAGGTACTCCCCCAGCCCAGCGCGCCACTTGGAGCGATAGGGTTGGAGGGCATCCTGCAGATGGGGCTCCCGCAGCGCCTTTTTAGCCACCGCCGCCGCCGCCAAAGTCGACACGACACCGGGATAGACCTGACCGCCCCATGCCGAGACAAACCCCCCGGCCAGCCCGATCAACAGAGTGTGCTTGCCGATCGGTTCGCGGTCCAATGCCCCGGCCAGCGGCAGATCGGTCCACTGGATCGATTTGGATGGGAATTTCCCGTTCCCGTTTTTCAACACCTCGCGCTCCCGCAGCAGCTGGGACCAGCGCTGCAGCAGCGGCTCCATGGAGGCGGATTGGGGTCGACGCAGCGGGCAGTCCACCGCCAGTTCCAGATGGGATGCGTGTGGAATCAGCCAGCCGCGCACCTCCGGCTCGGCAAGATTAAGACTGGTCTCGATCAGGGAGGAATCGCCCTTCTCCCCCAGCCGCCCCGTTGGCAGGCGGAGCCACGCCCGACGGTAGGCCACCTCGCCGGACCAATCCGCCTCCAGCCCGAGCGTCCGCTGCTGCGGAGGCGGCAACGGCGTGCTGAGAATCAGCAGTCTCGCCCGGACGATTTGATGGTCCAGCATCAGCTGCGCCCCCTGTTCGCTAAGCCCGACGATCTCCAGACGTCTGGGCCGCCACTGCCGCACCTTCTGCTTGCCCAGCAGCACCCGCCCCGCCTCGGCGATCTGCTGCGTGGAGGCCGTCAGGACCACGGGTTTGGGCGCCCGCCAAGGGGCCCGCTGCTCCTGCCGGGCATTCACAAAGTCCGTCCCATGGACCCCCGTCCAGTCCACGGCCTTGCGCAGGCTTCCCAGCGATGCATGCAATTCAAACAAGCGCGGATGGACCCACGTCAGCCGGTCGGCCGGCGCATATCCCGGCACCGATGCCTGCCCCACCCGCAGCCGGGATTTCTCCTGCAACAACAGTACGGCCAGGGCGGCCGGGAGATCATCCCCCAACACCAGCACGTCGAGTTGGACGGGTTCGTCGGGCATGGGGATCAATCGCTCTGAGCATCATATAGAATGAGAGGCAATTGGGGTGCCGACAAACTTTAAGAAGGGGGGATGAGGGGGCGGACAAATGCGAATTACAGCACATCCACGGCCCGGGGATAGCTTCCCAGGACCGTCAATTGGAGGCAGTGCGCCCGCGCCTGCTCGATGGCTACTTTCATGTTCGCATCGTCGGCGTGCCCCTGGGCGTCGATGAAGAAGTAGTATTCCCAGTTCACCTTCTTGCTGGGGCGCTTCTCGATGTCGGTGAGGTTGATGCCGTTTTCCTTGAAGACATCCAGCACCTCGGCCAGGGCGCCGGGCTTGTGCGCGGTGGTGAACATAATGGCGGTCTTGTCATCCCCGCTGCGCCGGGCGACTTCCCGCCCGATGACGAAGAATCGGGTGACGTTGTCCGGGTTGTCCTCAATGTTCTCGAACAGCGCGTGTAACCCGTACAATTCGCCGGCCAAGGCCGAGCCGATGGCCGCCACCCCAGGCTGATCCCGCGCCAATTCCGCCGCCTTGGAGGTGCTGGCGGCCGGCTGCACATCCCGATCCTTGGCCATTCCGGCCAGCCAGTTGCGGCACTGGCTGAAGACCTCCGGTTTGGAATAGATGCGTTCAATGCGCTCCCAGGACCCTTTGGCCAAAAGGTTATGGTGGATGGTAATCAGCACTTCGGCACAGATGCGGGCCGAGGAGTGCAGGAAGGCATCCAGCGTGTCGATCACCCCCCCGTGGATCGAATTTTCCACCGGCACCAGCCCGTAGTCGATGTGCCCGCGGGCCACTTCCTCAAAAACCGCCGCGATGTCCGCCAGCGGCACATGCTCGACGCTGGAGCCGAATTTCCGCAGCGAGGCCGAATGCGAAAAGCTGCCGGCGGGGCCGAGGTAGCCGATTTTGAGGGGCTTTTCCAGGGCGAAGGAGCCGCTCATCAATTCGCGCCAAACCGCCTCCAGACAGCGGTCCGGCAGCGGCCCCTTGTTCAGGGAACGCACCTTTTCCAGAACCGCTTTTTCGCGATCGGGCGCATAAATCGCCCCGCCGCTCTGGCGCTTGATCTGCCCGATCTCCACCACCACCCGCGCCCGCGCGTTGAGCAATTCGACAATCTGCCCGTCCAGTTCGTCGATTTTCCGTCGCAAAGGTTCCAGGGAGGGGTCGTCGGCCATAGGGTAATTTTGTATCGGGCCGCGGGCCGGGCGTCAAAGTACGAAGCGCCCTTCGGCTCGACACGGCGGCCACTCCGGATCGTTTATTTCCATTTCCCTCCCCTTGAGCCGATAAAATAGCCGTATGACCATTTTTCTCCTGGGCTATCGAGGCAGTGGCAAGACCACCATTGGGCGGCGGCTGGCCGACCGTTTGTGGATCAAGTTCGTCGACACTGACGATCTGATTGTCCAGGCGGCCGGGAAGCCCATCGCCGACATATTCGCCCAGGAAGGAGAAGCGCATTTCCGCGATCTGGAAACGCAGGCCGTCCGGCAGGCGGCCCAATTAAAGGACCACGTTGTCGCCCTGGGCGGCGGCGCGGTGCTCCGCCCGGAAAACCAGGCCGTCATCGTCACGCCTGAATCCAAGCGCATCTATCTTCGCTGCGATCCGCAAGTGCTCCTGGAGCGCATCTCGGGTGATCCCGACACCGCCGCCAACCGGCCCCATCTGACAGCCCACGGGGGCGGCCTGGCGGAAATCCAGGCCGTCCTGGCCCAGCGCGAACCGATCTATCGCCAGGTGATGACCGGCGAGTTGGATGTCACCCACCTGAGCCCCGACAAAGCCTGCGCTTATATTGCGAGGATGCTGTGATCGCTCCCTTCCCGGTCCAACCCATGGTCGATTCCCTCACGCCGGCGGCTCAGACGGTGATTATTCTCTTTCTGTTCGCCATCGGGGCCTGCGTCGGCAGCTTTCTCAATGTGGTCGTCTGGCGGCTGCCGCGGAACGAGTCTCTGGTCTCCCCCCCTTCCCATTGTCCCCGATGCCAACACAAGCTTGCGTGGTATGACAATGTGCCGGTCTTCGGCTGGATCATGCTGCGCGGCCGCTGCCGTTATTGCCGGGAGCCGATCTCGATCCGCTATCCCATCGTTGAGTTCATCACCGGCCTGCTCTTTGTCTTTTATTACGTCATGATCTACCTCCTGCACTGGGGCCCCTGCCTGCTCTTGCAGAACCCGGAGGGGGATATCACCGGGATGATGCGCCTTGGCCCCGTGATTGATAATTGGCCACTGCTGGCGCTGTACCTTCTGATGATCAGCGCCCTGCTGGCGGCCAGTCTCATTGACGCCGAGCTGTTTATCATTCCGCTGGGAATCCCCTGGTTGATGGCGCTGGCGGGGGTCGTGATCCATGCTTGGATCGACCGCCCCACGCTGCCCGGCGCATTGAATCTCTCCCCTTCCATTGCCGCCCTTTCCGCCGGTGCCGGCCTGGGACTGCTCATCAGCTATCTCATCTGGCTGGCGGGGAAAATGCCCCTCAGTTTCCCCCAGGGCGAACCGCTGCTGGAGACAGAGCGAGACTACTGCGAACAGGAAATCGCCCAGGCCAGGGCGGAGGGACGTCCGGAATCTGAAATCCCCACCTTGCCTCCCCCCTACTCACCCGGCCGGATTCGGCTGGAAATCAGCAAAGAGCTCCTTTTTCTGGTGCCGCCGGTGTTGCTGGGGTTGGTCGCGGTTCTGGTTTATGCCCACGTCCCCTCTCTGGGCCAGCGCTGGACCACGCTGATTCAATCCCAGGACTGGCTCAGCGGCCTGCTGGGGGCGCTGTTCGGCGGCCTGATTGGGGCGCTGGTGATCTGGATGACCCGCATCCTTGGCACCATCGGCTTTGGACGGGTCGCCATGGGCATGGGGGATGTCCACCTAATGTTCGGCATCGGGGCCATTCTGGGGGCCGGGCCGGCCGTCATTGTCTTCTTTCTGGCTCCCTTCTTTGGCCTGCTGATCGCGGTTTACATGCTCCTGACCGGCACGCGCCGGGAATTGCCGTATGGCCCGTATCTCTCGTTGGCGGCCGCCTTTGTGCTCCTGTTTTACTGCGAAATCGCCGCCTATCTGACGCCCGGCGCCCAAGGCTTCATGATAATTTTGCACAATTTATTGGGATAACGTAGCGTAACCCTATGACCAACGCCTGGCTCAAAATCCGAATCTGGACCAAGATCGTCGTCTTCGTGCTCCTGGCGATCTATGCGATCATCTTCCTCATCGCCAACAGTTCCAAGCCGGTCACCGTCTGGATCTGGGGCACCTACACGATCAATCTCCTGCCGTTGATCTTCTTTACCTTTCTCTTCGGCGTCATCGCCACCATTCTCGTCCGCACCACCTTTCGTACCATCAAGCAGATTCAGGAGTTGCGCGGGCGGGCACGATCCGAACGTCTCCAGCGCGAGGTGAATGAGATGAAGGCCAAGGCCGGGCGCCTTCAGACCCGCCCGGAGGTGGAGAATGAACCGGATGACCTGAACGCCTGATCCCATCCGTACCACCCCCCGCCGCCGGGCCGCCGCGACCGATCGCCGCAAGGGGATTGTTGCAAAAAACGCCGCCATCCCCTATTGTTTCGCCTCGATATGGCCAAAGCACGCGCGATTATTAAACGGCGAAAAGCGGTCCGCAACATCCGCAAGATCACCAAGACGATGCAGATGATTGCCACGGCGAAGTTCCAGAAGGCGCTGAAGCGCGCCGTCGGGACCAAGCCCTACAGCCTCAAGGCCCGCGAACTGGTGGGGGAACTGGCCGCCAGCGTGGGCAACGTGGAACATCCGCTGCTGCGCCGTCCCGAGGCGG
>JBIQLO010000170.1:0-8976 GCA_044464175.1 Planctomycetaceae bacterium
GCCCGATCTGGTCCCCCAGCACCAGTTGCCACCCGATCTGCATCTGCGGAATCGGGTCCGCCGGATTGCGCCCGATCACCGAGGCCGTCCGCCCGTAAAAGGTCATGTAATCGTGGTACACCGCCGAAAACAGCGGCACATACCCCGGCCAGATTTCATAGTGAATCAGGTGATTGGCGATCACATCCATGAAATTCTCGGCCGATCCCTCGCCCGTCAAAACCAGTTGCGGCTCGATTTTCTGCCCCGCCGTCAGAATCGCCGCCAGCCGGTCATGCTCCGCCTGAACCAGATGATGATTGATCCCCAGCGGATGCCCGTGCGCTGGATCGAAGCAGACGTTTTCATCATACGTCCCCCCGAAGTGCACTTCCCCCGCCTGGTCCAGATACAACCCCTGGGGATGATACCGCCGCACGATCTCCGCACAGGTTTTCGCCAGATACTCCTGCCAGAAATCCGTCTGCAGGCACATCCGAAACGCGCCATAATTCGTGCCGGCCGGCGCGCCGTTGGGCAGCCGCATCACATACTTGCTCGCTTCGGCGTACCCCGGCGAGCTCTCCCGCCACAATTGCGTGTTCGCATACGGAAAAACCGCGAATCCCATCCCCTGCAATTGCGCCACCAGCGACCCAAACCCCTCCGGCGCATCGGCCACCGGCGGAAGCGCATACCCCTTGGCGTCCCCCTTTTCCGCCGACGACCAGTCATACCACTGCGCGCCCCAGATGCCGGGCAACAGCTTGCGCGCCTCAACCATCGGGGGCATCACCAGTTCATTTTTCGCCACCTTCACATTCAGCCGAAACGTCCCCACCTGCCGCTTGAGCCAGTCGGGAATGTCTCTCCGGCTCGCCAGCGGCCCCTTGGCCGCCCACGGCTGATGCAGCGCCCATTTGCGGTAAATCTGCGTCGCGTCATACCAGTCCCCCTCAAATCCGCCAATCACCATCGGATACGCCATGTGATAGCTCAACCCCGGTTTCCCCTGCTCCTGGGGAAAATTCGCCATCTCATAGGTCAACACGCCGCGCCTGGCATCCGGCGTGTAGAAAAAAATCTTCGGATACGACTGCCCATCCTCCGGCGTGAAGTACAGCCCCGGCCCCTTCGATGGATTGCTGAAATAAAAGTTCCCCCCCTTCTGGTAATACGCCGACAACTGCATCTGCCCCCGCGCGCTGGGGTACGGCAGCCCATTGGGCCGCGCCGCCCCGAAGCCGAACTCGGCCGACATGTGCCCCTTGATCACCACCGGCGTGTTGTCGGTGTACAGGTCCGTGTCCACCCGGTCCTTGCGCTCCACCGCGTCCAGACCGATCGGATTGCGCACGCTCCGCCCGTCATCCGGCGAACAGATCAGGTAATCATCCCCCCCCGAATCCCCGATCCGCCCCAGTTCCATCACCGGAAAGATCACCCGCCAGATGCCGTAACGCGAGCTGTGGTTCGCCACGTCAATCCGCCAGTTCGTGAACCCCTCGGGCGCATGCCCATCCGCCCGCACCGTCACATCCAGCGTGCCGCCATTGGCCGGCAGCGCCACCTGCCGCCAGGTCAGGACCAGCCCGTTCCCCTCCCGCTGAACATCATGCCCCCCGGCCGCCGAGGTGTTGTCCAGCACAATCAGCGCCTCGGCCTTGCGCCGGTCCGGCGTCAACTCGACCCGCCACAGCAACGCCTTGCCCGCCTCCGCCGGCCGCTTCAAAAATTCCACACCCTGGCCCAGGTGCCGGATGCCCAGCAACCCCATCCCCTTCGCCGGGGCCGCCAGCTTGAATTCAAGCGTCGCCGTCTTCCAATCAATCGTCCCCGACGCCGGCGCCCCCAGCGCCGCCACGGCCCACCCCATCGTCAATACGATTGCAAATAATCGGATCATCATAACCCTGTCCTTTTCGATCCTGAAATGCCGTCCCGCCCAAGGAGCCGCGCACGAAGTAAGCGGTTGTCCGCGGTTCCCGCGTGGGGCAAGGGAAAAAACCTCCCGCATCACGTAGCCATCGGAGCCGCGAGCGTCAGCGAGCGGAACTTTCGCACGCCGGGTGCCACAGGTCGGCGTACCCGCAGACCTGTGCTTTCAGCGTGCCCGCCACACATACCCCTGAACTATTTCCCCGGAACCCACACGTTGTACGCATACGTCGTCCCGTTGTAGGTGTTATACCCCCCTTGCGCCTGCCCTGACGTTGTAAAAAAATCCGGCGCCATCGCCGCCACGTGCCCATCGGCGAACAGCGTGTTGGCCTTTCCGTTGTGCCGCGCCGCCACCTGCCAGGGAACCGATGCGCTGGTCGCCATGCTGATCTGATACCCCTGCAGCCCCCAGGTCGTGCAGATGCTGTCGGCCATCAGGAAAAAACTGGTCGGACTATGGATCGTGCTCAGCTTATGCTCCCGCGTGGACGATTGGGACCACAGCGCGCCGCTGGCATAGTCCCCCGGCGGCGTCCAGATCCGCATCCCATAACCCATCTGCCGGTATCCCGTTCCCAGGCCACGCGCGATGGCGGCTTCCTCCGCCTCTCCCAGGTTCATCGGAGGGTCGGACGGGCAGAATGTGATCCGCCGGTTGTTCCGGTCCCGTGCCGGATCGGCCGCGGAATAATAGACCCCCTGCAGATACCCCCGCGAGAGCAGCCGCGTCGTCCACAGATGGTCTGTCCCTGAAAACTGGTCCGAAGCGGATGGAATGTAATTGTGATTGTCCAGCGCGTACATCTGCAGTACCTGCCCCACCTCCCGCAGGTTGCTCATGCACTGCACCGACTTGGCCTGCTGCCGCGCCTTGTTCAAGGCCGGCAGCAGTATCGCTATGAGAATGGAAATGATCCCAATGACGACCAGCAGTTCCACCAGCGTGAAACCCGCCGATGCCGGCATCTCCACAAGCCCCGTGACGGTGTTGCCGTACTGATTAAGCGATGACATGACCATCTCCTTGCGTTTGAACTGCAAAACGACCAACCCCCGAAGTGCCGCCGGTGGAACGATGCGCCCCGGGCGCTGCCCCGCTCGATTCCCCCATCCTCAACTCCGGTGCGAACCGCTCCGTCCGCGCTGTCATCTCCGGCCGCTCGATCCGCTCCAGCACCATCTCCGCCGCCCGACGACCCATCGCTTCCCAGGGGGTGGTCAGCGTCGTCAGCGGCGGATCGAAATGCCGCATGCACCATAAGCCGTCATACCCGCTGACCGACATCTCGCCCGGCACAGACACCCCACGCCGCCGCAGTCCCTGAATGACCCCCGCCGCCACAAAATCATTCGAACAGACCACCCACGTCGGACGGGGACGCAGCCCCAGCAGTTGGTCGGTGAAAGGACTGTCCACTTCGTTCCCCGTGGCTCCTTCAAAAACCCGCTCCGGCCCCAGCGCCGACCCCGCCCGACGCGATGCGCTCGCCACGGCTTCGTATTTCTCCCGGTTGGTGGGAATGGTGGAACAGACAAACGCGAAATGCCGATGCCCCAGACGCAGCGCCGCCTCCATCATCCGGTCCATCCCGCCCCGCCGGTCCACCAGCACCCGGTCCGCATCCGTTGCCGGCCAAGCGTCCATGCTCACCACCGGCAACCGTCCGGCCAGCGAAAACTCCGGAACACCGCTGAGAAAATACCGCGCCGGGCACAGCAGGATCATTCCTTCCACTCGATGCCCCAGCATCTCCCTTACGTGCTCGTGCATCCGCTCGGCTTCCCCCCAGCAAAACGCCTGCAGTGCCCGGAATCCCCGCTCATGGAGCGTCTGATCCAGCGAGGCGATCATGTCCACCAGCGGCAGACCCGTCAAACTCGAAATGCTATGGGAAACCACTCCAATCGTCCGCGTCCGCGTCCCCCGCAGCATTCGCGCCGCCCGGTTCGGCTCATACCCGATCTCCGCCGCCACCGTCTCGATCCGCCGCCGCACTTCCGGCCGAAACAACCCCGCCCGCTTCGTGTTCAGCACCGCGCTGGCCGTCTGAACCGAAACCCCGCATCGATCCGCAATGTCCTGAAGTGTGGGCATAGTAGATGAACGTTATAATAGACCTTTATAACGATCTAAAACTCCCCCTGTCAAGAAAATTCCCATTCCATGAATCCGGATCCCCACCGACCGAAATTTGAAAAGCCCGTAGGCACGGCCCCCCTTGAAGATCCCCTCACTTTCGCCTCTCTCTCAAGGGCGAGGTGGAAGCTGAGTTTTTTCCAGCGGGGATTGAACGGTTACCTTGGCCCCTCTTGACTTCCCCCTAACACGCACCTATATTCCCCCACGCTCCAATACCCTTTCCATTCCCTCCCGTCCGTCGCTTCGTGGCTCTGTCGCTCCGTCGCTTCTCCAATGACCAACGAACCCAAACGAACCAAACCCAAATCCCCGCTGGCGCTCCAGAATCCACGATTTTCCCCGCCGAACCCAAGGCGCGTATTTCCCAACGAACCCAACCCACCGCTCCATCAGGTCGGGGCGGCCACCTTGTCCAGAATCTGCTCCAGAATCCGAGCCGTCGCCTTGGCGTCACCGTTGTGAAGATATGTCTTGGAGATGATCCGATGGGCGCACACCGGCACGACCAGCCCCTTGACGTCATCCGGCGTCACATAGTTCCGCCCCGCCACCATCGCCGCCGCCTGGCACGCCTGCGTCAGCGCCAGCGCCCCGCGCGGCGAGATGCCCAAATGCAGATCCTCCTCGTGCCGCGTCGCCTCGGTGATCTCCAGGATGTAGTCCACAATCGCCGTGTCCATCCGCACGTTGGGCGTCTCATCCTGCAGGTGCACGATCTCCTCGGCGCTCAGCACCGGCTGGAGCTGCTCCAGCGTGTGCCGCCCCGGCTGCGTGGTGAGGATGTGCCGCTCGGCCAGCCGGTCGGGATACCCGATGGCGATCCGCAGGATGAACCGGTCCAGCTGGTTTTCCGGCAGGTAGTAGGTCCCCTCAAACTCAAAGGGGTTCTGCGTCGCCACCACCATGAACGGACGCTGGATCGGCAGCGTCCGGTCCTCCACGCTCACCTGCTCCTCCGCCATCGCCTCCAGCAGCGCCGACTGCGTGCGCGGCGTCGTCCGGTTGATCTCGTCGGCCAGCACGATGTTGGCGAAGATCGGCCCCGGCTTGAAGTCAAAGCTCTGGGTCTGGTTGTTGAAAACGCTCACCCCCAGCACATCCGAGGGAAGCAGATCAGGCGTGAGCTGAATGCGGCTGAATTTGCAGTTAAGGCTCCGGGCCAGCGACCGCGCCAGGATCGTCTTGCCCACCCCCGGCACATCTTCGATCAGCACATGCCCCCGCGCCAGCAGCCCGATCAGCAGCAGATCGACCGCCTTGGGATGTCCCACAAAAACCGTCTGGATATTCGCCCGCAGCTTTTCGATCCGTGGATCCGCCACATTAAGTCCCGGCAAAAGCACCCCCATCGCCCATACAACGGGGGCGATTGTAGCGTACGACCGGGAAAACATGAACATGAAGATGTGAAACATGACAGCCGTGATATCTTCACGTCTTCATGTTTCACATCTTCATCTCTTCATGCCTCACCCCCCGTATAACGAATTGTCCTCCGACAAAAACCCCACATTCGGCGGCAGCACGAAGCCGGCGGTGAAACGCTTCTTGAGGCTCTCTCCATGCCCGTCGGCGAAGACGACATTGGCCCGCCCCCGGTGCCGGAACCCCTGAGTCCCGGCCCAGCGATAGCCGAAGGTAGCGTCACCCGGGCTCGGCAGCGGGGCACGCATGTACTTGTTGGCCCCGTACTGGTACTCGGCGTCCCCGAACAGGGCGCAGCGCTGGGGCGCCTTGACCTGGTTCACCTTCGCCGGCGCTTCAATCGCCTCGTTCTCCCCGTGGCCGATGTAGCTGGTGTTGTAGTTGTACCCCGTGTACGGGTCGTAAACCGAGTACGACCGGTCGTAAGAGGGGCACTGCAGCACGCGCGCATCGGTCTGCCCCCCCCAGAGCAGCCCCGGCACCACCCGGCTGCTCCCCGTGGCGGCGTCGATGACCGTCGTGAAGTCCCAGTTGAAATAGGTCGTTCCCTCCGGCCCGGTCCGGGAATACTGGGCCGGCGGGTAATACCCCCGGTTCTCGGCCGCGTAACTGTGGGCCGCCAGCGCCAATTGGCGCAGGTTGCTCAGGCACTGGACCGACTTGGCCGCCTGGCGCGCCACATTCAGCGCCGGCATCAGCAGCGCGATGAGCAGCGCGATCAGCCCGATCGTGACCAGCAGCTCCACCAGGGTGAATCCGTGTTTGGTCCGGTTCATATGCCCCTCCTTCGGACCAGCGCCAACCCCGCCACCGTCAGCAGCACCAGTCCCGCCGCCGGTTCCGGCACCGCCACGCCCACCACCGAATCCACCAGCATCCGCTGCCCGTCCGCCACGTCGAACTTGACGTAGTTCACCTGGCTCAGCCCCGTGCCCGACAGGTCCAGCCACGTCCCCCCGGCCGAGCCGTCCAGCAGATCGAGGATCCCCGACCAGTTTTGCCCCGTGAAATCGTCCTCCGCGCCGTCAAAGGGCTTGGAAAAGTCGGCGACGACCGCGCCGGGACCCGCGGCGGCCTGATAGCCCGGCGTGGTCACGCCCTGGCTGTAGTAGTTGGTGGGGGTGTCGAAGGAGACCACCCCCAGCGAGACCCAGTTCGTGCCGTCGCCGCTGACGCCGACCGTCGCCTGGCGCGGGCTGGTGTAGAGCCCGCCGGCCGTGCCGTTGGGCCAGTTCATGTCCGCCAGCCCCACGCCGGCATGCACGCCCAGGGTGCGCCCCCGGGTGCTCAGCGGCTGGGAGAGGTGCAGCTCCAGGCTGCCGCCGGCGCTGATGCCCACCAGGTCGCTGTCCTGCCACGCCGCGTTGAAGGGCGTGAGGAGGCCGAACCCGGTGTCGGCGTTGGGCAGGCCCAGCGCCGCCGAGGCGGTGGTGTAGGTATCTCCTCCGGCGTCGTAGCGGACGACCGAGTCGGCGACGCTCAGCGCGGCATGCGCTGAGGCAGCGCCCAGAACCAGTGAAAGAAACGCAACCCCCCTGACGGAAAGACCGTCCGGCATGATGGACTCCCTGCGCCCGATCGCGGGGCGCAAATGAAAAACCCTCGTCGCCGCGGTGAGCGGGGCGAGGGCCATGAGCGCAGGGAGGCGATGCGCCTAAGGGGCGGCACCGAACCTGAGTCGAGCATGAACCCGGCCGTCCCATCCGCGAGGACGAATCGGAAGATTGCCCCGCCCGCACGATGCGGCGGGGCCATGCCCACAGGCCGGTCTTCTGGCTTAGGACCTCCCGTCCGATTCACCCTTCCCATCGCCCTGGGGCGACAGTGGGCTCATGCAATCGGCCGATCGTCGGTCCATCACAGCGGCGCGTCCGCGGCGGTTTTTCACCGCCTTCCCATCGTCCCGAATCTCGGGACGGGCTTTCGCCGCCTGAAGGCGAAGGCACGGTAACACGGGAAAAACAAAAATCAATGTTTGAGCAGTTTGGCGGCGACGGTGAGGTCTTCGATGAACTGTTGGCGCAGGTGCTCCCTCAGGTCGGCGGGGGCGCGGAGGACGGCGCTGGGGTGGACTGTCGCCACGACGGTGGGGGCCCACTCTGTGCCCTTCAGGGGTTCGCCGTGGTGGTGGGTGACGCGGAAGTCGCGGCCCAGGAGAGACTGGGCGGCGGTGGCTCCCAGGCAGACGAGGACCTGGGGCTGGACGAGCTTGATCTCGGCCTGGAGCCAGGGGCGGCAGGCGGTGATCTGGCGGGCGCTGGGTTTGACGTGCAGCCGCCGCTTGCCGCGGAGGGTGAAGCGGAAGTGCTTCACGGCGTTGGTGACGTAGACATTCTCGCGGTCGATGCCGGCTTCTTCCAAGGCCTCATCGAGCATGTGGCCGGAGGGGCCGACGAAGGGCCGGCCGGCCAGGTCTTCCTGGTCGCCGGGCTGCTCGCCGACCATGAGGAGGGGGGCCTTGGCGGGGCCCTGGCCGAAGACGGTCTGGGTGGCGTGGCAGTAGAGCTCACAGCCGTGGCAGTGCGCGGCGGCTTTTCGCAGGGAGCCCAGCGCCAGCCGGGGCGGCAGGAAGTCGGCGGCGCTGTCGGTGTGGGCGCATTCAACGGGCTTCATGGGGACTCCGTTGTCCGTTGTCCGTTGTTCGTGATCCGTGGTTCGTTGTCCGTGGTTCGTTGTCCGAGCCATCATGGTCCACGATTCTGGCGTTCATCATGCCGGCCAGGAGGGCGGCGCCGTAGCCGTTGTCGATGTTGACGACGCCGACGCCGCCGGCGCAGGTGTTGAGCATGCCCAGCAGGGCGCACCAGCCACCGAGGGCGGCGCCGTAGCCGATGCTGGTGGGGACGCCGATGACGGGGGCGTCGATGAGGCCGGCCACGACGCTGACCAGGGCGCCTTCCATGCCGGCGACGACGATGACGACGTTGGCCTGACGGATGTCGTCGAGGCAGGCGATGAGTCGCGGCAGGCCGGCGACGCCGATGTCGTCAAACCGGGCCGGGGCATAGCCCATGAGGTCGAGGGTGCGAGCGGCCTCGGCGGCGACGGGCAGGTCGCTGGTGCCGGCGGTGAGCAGGGCGATGCCGGAGCGGCGGGGGCGTTCGGGGCGGCGGTCGATCCAGAGGGTGCGGGCCTGCTCATCGTACTCGGCCTCGGGCACCCGTTCGCATATGGCCTGGGCGTGTTCGGGGGAGGCGCGGGTGGCCAGGACCTGGTCGGAGCGTTGGGCCATGCGCTGGACGATGGCGGCGGCCTGCTGGGGGGTTTTGCCGGCACAATAGACGGCCTCGACCACGCCGCGGCGCAGGGGGCGGTGATGGTCGATTTGGGCGAAGCCGCAATCCTCGATGGGCCAGTTGCGGAAAGCCCCGACGGCCGCCTCGACGGAGCGGCGGCCGGAGGCGATTTCGTGCAGGAGTTGTCGGAGGGTTTGCTCGTTCAGCATGGGACGTTTGCAGCATAGGGGGAGGGGAGGGGGGGGGCATAGGGGG
>JBIQLO010000171.1:0-8911 GCA_044464175.1 Planctomycetaceae bacterium
CCTGGTGCCCGTGAATCCCCACCACCTGTTCCTGGTCCCGGTACGATTTGGCCCCGAAGTGCGGATACTGCCCGTCGGCATACCCGAACCACCGCTCAAACCCCGGCGGCGTCCGCCGATCCTCACCGCAGTGCCACTTGCCCACCAGCCCGGTGTGATACCCCGCCGCCCGCAGCCGCTCCGGCAAAAGGGTCTGCCCCTCCAACCCGGGATGCACCTCCTTCTGCTGCTCCGAGAGCCAGTCGTGGATGCCGTGCCGCGAGGGAATCGCTCCGGTGAAAAAGGACGCCCGGGCCGGCGAACAGACCGGACTGGGCGTGAAGGCGTTGAGCATCCGCGCCCCCGACGCCCCCAGCCAGTCCATCGTCGGCGTGAACAGCTCCCGGTTGCCATAAGCGCGCGAGGCCCATTGGCCGTGGTCGTCGGTCATGAAGATGAGAATGTTGGGCCGCGAATTCGTTGACGGTTGTGACATGATGCGCCCAACCTACCGCCCGGCCCTGGACATTGCCACTATGCTCCCCCTTCAGATTGCTCCCATCATGTTTTCAGCGCCTGCCGCCGAAACGTCGTCGGCGTCTGTCCGGTGAACTTGTGAAACTGCGTGGTGAAGTAGTTGCTGTCCTGAAATCCGCAGGCGTAGGCGATCATCGTGATCGACAGCTTCTCGCTGCGCAGGTGGATCATCGCCTGCCCCACGCGATGCCGGTTGAGCATCTCCCGGAACGAGCGCCCGCAGTGGCGCTGAATGACTTGCCCCAGGTAATTGGGGTTCACGTTCAGCTGCCGCGCCAAATCCGCCAGCCGGATCGGCTCGTGGTAATGGTTCTGGATGAACTGCTGGCAGATGCGCTGGTAGTGCGAGGGGGGCATCTGCTTGCCCGTCCCCGCCCCGCGCCGCCGGGCGTCGGCCCAGGCATACTGAATGAACTGCTGGATGAACCGCGCGTGCTGCTTGATCTCCCCCAGCCGCCTGGGCGTGATCGGCGCCAGCGCCGCCCCCGCGTACGCCTGCCCGTTCATCAGCGCCAGCGGCGCTCCGTCGCTGAAATGCCCCAGGTAAACCACCGCCACGCACCGCTCCCCCACGTGCACCGGATGGGCGTAATCCCACACCCCAAAAGGACAGCGCCCGTAAAACGGCTCATCCCGCCGCGCCCGCCGCACTGACTTTATCTTGTTGGCGTGACAGGCCGCCTGATTCCCGTTCACCTTCGCGAAATGGCAATAGCTCCCGTGGTGGTAATAGTGCCGCGGCCCCAGCTTCAACGCGGGAATGTCATACAGCGCCGCATCCAGCACCTCGACATTGGCCACCGCCCCGGTCTGCTCTGCCACGAAATTGAGTAAATCCTCCAGCGTCATGAGTGAAGCAGGCGTCCCGCCTGTCGTCCGATCCTGTCACCGATCTTCACCAACCCCGCAGCAGCTTTAACGCGGCCCCCTGAAGGCTTAACCCAAAACCTGTGATTTTTCAAGAGAATCAGTTGTAATTATTCAAGGCGGTCTGAGGAATATCCCGGTAATATGCCCTTAATAACTTCGGGCCCCACCCTGTGATTTGTCCCCTCTCCTCACCGGGCCGCCCGCAACCGATCGAGGCGTGGTATGAGCATCCGCATCGAGCAAACCCGACGGGCCTTCAGTGGCATCTACCCCCACTTGGCCCTCACCAACGATGGGCGCCGGGAATGCGGCATCGGCGCCATCGTCCCCTGGGCCGACAGCCTCTGGTACATCACCTACACCGCCCACGCCCCCTCCGGCAGCCAGGACAAACTCTACCGCCTCGACCCCGCCCTCTCCTGCCAGGCGATCGCCAATAGCGTCGGCGGCACCCACGCCAACCGGATGATCCACCCCGAGAGCGCCCAACTGAACATCGGCCCTTATCTCATCGACCAGGGCGGCGGCGTCCGCGCCCTGCCCCTCAAGGAGATGCCCGGCCGAATCACCGCCTCCATGCGCCATCTGAGCGACCCCGAGTTGAAAATCTACCTCTTCTGCATGGAGGGGGAGCTCTACGAGGTGGATGTCACCACCCTCCAGTGGCGACGCCTCTTCGCCGCCCACCCCGTCGCCGGCTCCCACGCCAAGGGAGGCTACACCGCCGACGGATGCATCACCATCAGCAACAACGGCGAATGGGCCTGGTACGACCGCTGGCAACTCGACCATACCTTCGACGACCCCACCGGCGCATTGGCCCAGTGGGATGGAAACCAGTGGACCCTCATCCAGCGCCGCCAGTACACCGAAGTCATGGGCCCCGGCGGACTCACCGGCAAAGCCGCCGACGGCGATCCCCTCTGGGCGCTGGGCTGGGACAAAAAATCAGTCCTCCTCGCTGTCCGCCAGGGCGGACAATGGCGGACACTCCGCCTCCCCAAGGGAAGCTACACCCACGATGGCGGCCACGGCTGGCACACCGAGTGGCCCCGCATCCGCCAACTCGAGGGCACCGACCAGTGGCTCATGACCATGCACGGCCTCCTCTACGAGTTCTCCCCCGACTTCACCGCCGACCGCCGCGCCGGCCTGCGCCCCATCGCCAATTTCCACAAAATGATCGTCGATTTCTGCCGCTGGGAAGACCGCATCGTCCTGGCCTGCAACGACGCCTCCATGTTCGACAACCCCCTCTTGGGACGCTGCCAGTCCAACCTCTGGTGGGTCACGATGGAGGACCTCAAGGAATTAGGGACACCCACCGGCTGGGGCGGCCCCTGGCTCAATGAGGACCTCCCCGCCGAAGCGATCTCCGATCCCATGCTCATCGGCGGCTTCGATCACCGAACCCTCCACCTCCGCTGCACGGGGGAAGGTGAATTTGAGCTCCAAACCGATCAGGGCGATGGCAACTGGCAGCCCGTCGATCGCTTCCGGGTGACCGATGGCTACATCGCCGGCACGCTCAATGAAAACAACCCGGGACAGTGGGCCCGCCTCCGCTCCCTCACCCCGGCGGCCAATGTCACCGCCTACTGGCACCTGGGCACCGTCCGCGACCCGGCCTATTACGCCCGCCACGCCCCGCACTTCCAGGCCCTGGCCCCCGCCACCCCCGAACAGCCCCTCGTCGAGGGCATCATCCGCCCCCGCGCTGAGCCGGAAATGCCCCTACAGTACATCGTTTACGATGAGGAAAAGGGAGACCGCCGTCGCCGCCATTACCGCATTGACGCGGATATGCGGTTCGAGCCGGTGGAGGAACCGGCGCTCATCGAGGAATTTGAGCATAAACTCGGCGGCCGCCTCGAAGCCCCCGACTTCGAAACCGACGCCGCCTCCGCCCTGGTGCGCCAGGGCAATCAGGCCTATCGCCTCCCCCGCGGGCCGGCCGCCTACGACCGCCCCTGGGCCGTCGGTCACCCGCGCGGCCTGCGCGAAGTCGTCACCGAACGCAGCCTCTGGAATATCCGCGGCACCTTCTACGAACTGCCCCGCGAAAGCTCCGGCGGCATCCCCCGCCTCCGCCCCCTCTGCACCCACGACCGCCTGATCACCGACTTCTGCTCCTGGCGCGGCATGCTCGTCCTGGCCGGACACGATCCCAACGCTCAGGAGGATGAACATTTCCTCCGCGCCCCCGACGGACAGGCAGGCCTCTGGTTCGGAACGGTGGATGACCTGTGGAAACTGGGCAAACCCCGCGGCCAGGGCGGCCCCTGGCACAACACCCCGGTGGAAGCCGGTTGCCCCTCCGATCCTTACCTGATGACCGGCTTTGACAAAAAATCCCTGACGCTCTGGCACGATGCCTCCATGCCCGTGCGTTTCACGATCGAGATCGATTTTCTGGGCGATGGCTCCTGGTCCCCTCTCCAGACATTGGAAGTGGACCCCTCTCAGCGGCCGGTCCATGCGTTCCCGCCGGGCTTCGCCGCCCACTGGGTGCGCCTCCGCGCCAGCCACCACTGCCGCGCCACCGCCTGGTTTGAATACACGTAGAACAGGCTTCCAGCCTGTCGTCCGTTGCAGGTGGGGTCGTTGACCCCGCATGACCCTCGGCGCTCCTCGTTGACCCCGCGCAGGCTTCAACAGGACCGCCGAGGGAATTGATGGCTGAAGACTATGACTTGGAAAGCTCTCATGTCCCAAACCAAAGGAGTTTTGCCATGGTTCACCTCACCCAACGCCCCCCGCGCTCCGCGCCCGGCGCGTTCACGCTGGTCGAGCTGCTGGTCGTCATCGGGATCATCTCCGTCCTGATCGCAATCCTCCTGCCCGCCCTCAACAAGGCGCGCACCGCCGCCAAGGTCGTCAGCTGCGCCTCCAATCTCCGCCAGATCGGCCAAGCCATCGCCATGTACGCCAACGACAATCACGGCTATGCCCCCGTCCAGCCCCCCGACGCCGTCCTCCACCAACCCGCTTATTACCGCTCCTACTGGATGGGCCAACTGGCCCGTTATCTGGGCTACACCGACTCCAGCAAATTGAAACTCTGCTGGGGCGCTGAAGGCACGTCCACCGACGCCGATGTCTTTGTCCCCGTCTTCCGCTGCCCCGTCCGCTGGCAGAGCACCCCCAACACCTGGTCCCACAACAAAACCTACGGCATGAACGCCTACATCACCATGGACCAGAACCCCTCCTACCAGCCCAGCCCCGTCATGAAATTCTCCACCATCAAAAACGGCAGCCAGACCTATCTGGCCAGCGATGCCGCGGAGTACAACCTGCTCTATCCATCCTGGATCGCCAACGCGATCAAACCGGGCGCCACCTACTACACCGACAACCACAACGGCGTGGTCAATGTCCTGTTCTGTGACGGCCACGTGGCCGCCCTGGGCTATGGCATCGACGGCACCAAGTGGGAATACGCCAATTCCCACATCATCTTCAAACCCGGCTTCCGCGGCGCCCCCTATTAGGAGGACTGGCCCCCAGCCTCTCGCAATGAAATCCGTGCGGCTTCGGCCGCCCAAGAACCACACGCAATCGAACATTCTTTCACGAGGAACGCACACCATGAACCGAAACGCCCCGCTGCTCGCCACGCTCCTGCTCTGTCTCAGCGCTGTCGCCGCCTTCGCCCAGAGCGGCCCGGATTCCATGACCGCCGACCCCCAAACCCTCCTGCTGCTCCAGGTGAAGGATGGGGCGCTGATCGATGCCGCCGGCGCCCTCAAGCCCAAGCTCCAGGGCGCAACCATCGTCGCCGACCCGCAATTCGGCCACGTCCTCTCCTTCGGCGACGGCGACAAAAACGGCATCACCATCCCCGACAAGGGGCACATGAATTTCTCCAAAGGCTTCACCTTCGAAGCCTGGGTCTACCTGCAGGGGGAGGACAAAACCCCCAACCCCGGTGGCACGCTGGCCGCCAAGATGGGCACCTTCGCCGCGGCCATCTCCAAGGATGGCAAATTCAATGTCACTAACTTTGATTTCCCCACCCAGAAAATCATCACCACCGACAAGGACCAGCTCGACTACTTCCCCGTGGGCCGCCCCCACTTCGGCGGCGTCTTCAACCTGCCGCAGAACCAGTGGGTGAAACTGGCCGTCACCTACAACCCCGCCCGCAAGGTCATCCGAAGCTGGATCGACGGCGGCATCGACCGCACCTGCTACCTCGCCCGCGCCGGCCAGCAGCCCTTGCAGGTCGATCCCGACAAGCCCCTGGAGCTGTTCAAGGGGATGAAAAACCTCCGCGTCGGCCCGGTGCGCCTCTCGTCCGTCGCCCGCCCCATCGGCGATGAGCCGCCGATGGAAATTTACATCCACCAGCTCCCCTATGAAGGAAAAATCGCCCTCCAGTTCGAGCACCTGGACCCCGCCCTCCACTACCCCGTCGATGTCGCCCTCAACTGGGAGCTGCCCCCCGGCCCCAACAAGGTGATCCAGCGCATCCGCCTCGACTCCCCCGCCCCCCGCGTCTTCAAGTTCACCCCCCCCAGCTGGCGCAACGCCCTGGGATTCACCCTCAACCTCAAGGCCGTCTCCCAGAACCGGCAGATCTACGCCCGCAGCCTCGTCGTCGGCAACTTCCTGGCCAACGCCAAGGGCCGTTATCGCATCAACGCCGATAAGAGCCTGACCATCGACGGCAAAAAACGCTTCCCCCTCATGATGTACCATGTCCCGGCCGAAGATTACCCCATGGTCGCGGAGATGGGCTTCAACATCCTCACCCCGCGGGGCATTCCCCCCCGCGTGAACACCCCCAAGGCCATCGAATATATCCAGTCCCTTTTGAAAGCCGCCCAGTCGGCCGGCGTCCACCTGTCGATGGGCGCTAAAACCCACGTCGCCGCCCTGGACCAGCCCGCCCTGGCCCTCTGGTACATCGCCGATGAACCCTGGGTGACGCTCCACAAATTGATCGTCAGCTACAACGCCGCCAAGGCGCTCGACCCCGATGTCCCCACCCTCATCGTCCAGAACAACCTCACCCGCATGAGCGAATCGGCCGAGGGAACCGACATCATCGGCTGCGACCCCTACCCCATCCCCCGCGTCTCGCTGCGCGCGGTCTCCTACGCCACCGACGCCACCGTCCGCGCCGTCGCCGGCATCAAGCCCGTCTGGACCGTCGTCTGCCAGTACAAGTACGCCCACGATGACAAACGCCCCTCCCTCCAGGAGCTGCGCTGCATGTTCCGACTGGCCATCATCTCCGGCGCCAACGGGCTGGGTGTCTACGCCTGGGATGATCGGGCCAAGGACGGCACCGGCTGGTACACCAAAAACGACCCCGAGGCGGTGAACATCCTTCGCCAGGCCGTGGGTGAACTGGTCCGGCTCAATGACATCCTGGTCATTCCCAACGCCCCGCGCAAGCTGAGCATTTCCCCGGCCAACCCCGCCCTCCACGCCGCCGTCAAGGAAGCCGACGGCAAGATGTACCTCTTCGTCGCCAACGACGCCCGCCAGGCCCAGGAGGGCGCCCTCCGCATCGACGGCCTGACCCAGGCCCAGGCCACTCCCCTCGACGGCGCTAACCCCCTCACCTTCGCCGCCGGCCAGGCGACTCTCAAACTGCCCCCTCTGGGCGTAGGCCTCTACGAGATCAAACCGGCTCCGAAGAAATAATTTTCCCCGATAAGGTGATCGGGCCGGGGCAAGTCGTCGATAAGGAAAGAATGGAAGCCCCTAATGACGACTGGGCCCCGGCCCCCTCAGCCCGCGGGAAACAATCTTTGACCGCCTTGACGCTTGAACCGCGAAAAACCCTCAAGGTCCTGCTCGCCCTCTCCCTGATGTTTGTCGCCCTCGATCTGGTGCGCCTGGCTTGGATCCATTTCATGGGACCCAACTCGTATCACGAGCTCTGGTCCCGCTTTGACCTGGACCTGGAGCAGTCCGTCCCCACCTGGTTTTCCGCCCTGATCCTCTTTGCCGCCGGCTTCTTCCTCTGGTCCATTGCCGCCGAAAAACGCCGCCGCCACGATCGCTTTCGCAAGCACTGGTCCGGGCTGTCCCTGATTTTCCTCCTCCTCTCCATGGACGAAATCGCCTCCTTCCACAATCGCGTTCACATGCCCCACTACTGGGGCCCCTTCCATTACGCCTGGGTCTTGCCGGCGATGATCTTCCTGTGCCTCTTTTTCGTCTCCTATCTCCGCTTCCTCTTCCATCTCTCCCCCTTCTTCCGATATCTCTTCATCATTTCCGGGGCGATCTTCGTCTTTGGAGCGGTCGGCCTGGAGGCGGTCGAGGGACAGGTAGCGCAGTACTGGGGTATTCACTTGTTCTATCACCTGCTGACCAACGTGGAGGAGGGATGCGAGATGATCGGCGTTTCCCTCTTTATCTATGCCCTGCTCGAGTATCTTCAGTTAATGACCGGCCAGATCACCCTTGCCCTGACCAAGGATGAGGCGCTGGCCCGAAAATCCGAGAACACCGCCGCCATGGCTCATGCTTGATCCGCCGCGCTCTCTGGCCCGTTCCGGATGCTGATCCGGCGCGTGGTCCGCCCCGTCGGCTCAATATCGATCGAAATGGTGTCCTCCGGCAGCAGCCCCCCCGCGCGCTGCGGCCATTCCACCACCACAACCCCCTTCTGCTCCAGCAGTTCCGTAAACCCGATCCCCTCCAGATCATCCTCCGTCACCCGGTAGGCGTCCAGGTGATAAACGCTCAACCGCCCGGTGTCATAGACGTTCAGCAGCACATACGTCGGGCTGGAAACGCTCCGCACATCCCCCCCCAGTCCCCCCACCAGTCCCCCCACAAACTGCGTCTTGCCCGCCCCCAGCGGGCCCTGCAGCGCAATGCACTCCCCCCCTTTTAGACGCTCCGCCAACGCCGCCCCCAGCGCTTCGGTCCCCTTCACGCTCCTGCTGATGTGCTGGGTCGTCTTCATCGGCCGATTTTGTGGCTCCACCCCCCGCCCGGCAGCGGGCGGGTTCCCCCATCCTCCCGCAGCAGGATGTCCTTTTCTTCAGTGACTGTCCCTATTTTTATCCCCACCGGCGGCAACGCCGTCGAAGTCGTGAACAGCAGCTCATAATCCTCCCCATCCTCCAGCGCGTGCTCCAGCGGCGTGCGCCCATTGGAGCTGCTCAACGCCCGCGCATCGGCATGAATCGGAATCCGTCCCGCCTCCACGATCGCCCCCACTCCGCTCCGGGCGCAGATTTGCCGCAGGTCCCGCGCCAGCCCGTCGCTCAGGTCGATCATCGCCGTCACATGGGCCGATTGCGCCAACTGCCGCCCCAGATGCACCCGCGGCTCAAAGCTCATGTGCCGCCCCAGCAAACTCCCCCCCAGCGGGCCCGTGACATAAATCCCATCCCCCGGCTTGGCCCCCTCCCGCCCCACCGGCTTCACCCCGGCCGAGCGCCCCAGGATCGTCACCGTCAGCGCCCGGCCCCCCCCCCCCCCCCCCCCTGCCCCCCCCCCGCCCGGGGGCGTAAAACAGGTCCCCCCCCCCCTTTGCCCCCCCGAGAAATAC
>JBIQLO010000172.1:0-8882 GCA_044464175.1 Planctomycetaceae bacterium
TTTTCAAAAATCGCGCTGCGCCTTTCGTCGCCAAACCGCGCAGCGCCCCCCGTAAAGGTAGAGGAGCTAAAAACAATGACCCGGTTCCGCCTTCTGCCGTTCCTGATCCTGCTCGCCCATGTCACGGCCACCCCTGCGCCCAAACCCCAGCCCCCAAACCACCCCTCCACCTCCTGTCTCCTCCCCTCCGTCCATTCCAACCAACGAACCCAAACGAACCAAACCCAAATCCCCTCTGGCGCTCCAGAATCGCCGATTTACCCCCTCGAACCCAAACCGCCGTATTTCCAAACGAACCCAATTCCGACGCCTTTTCAGGTTTGGTCCGATGGCGGGAAGGAGCATGAAAAGCCCAGTTTCCTTGAACTTCCATCCTCACCCTGGCTCGACCGGGCTCCATCCGCGGCAAAACAGGTTGTTCCAGGGTGGGGTGGGACTGCGCAAAGCGAAGCACTACCGCCCAGCCCGAAAATTTGGAATCCGCCGCCAATCCGATATGATGTCGGTCCGGTATACATTCATTGTCGCTACATAGAAGGAGACTTACAGCCATGGCTGAATCACAGGCGATTCAATCCGTCCTGCAGGAAAACCGCGTCTTCCCGCCGCCGGCGGATTTCGCCGCCAAAGCGCGGATCAAGAGCCGTGAGGAATACGATCGGCTATACAAGCAGTCCATCGAGGACCCGGATACCTTCTGGTCGAACGTGGCCAAGGAACTGCACTGGTTCAAGAAGTGGGACAAGGTGCTGGAATGGAAGGCGCCCTACGCCAAGTGGTTCGTCAACGGCAAGACGAACGTCGCCTACAACTGCCTGGACCGGCAGGTGGAGATCGGCAACGGCGACAAGACCGCCATTCTCTGGGAAGGGGAACTGGAGACGGCCCCGGGCAAGGGCGGCGAGGTGCGCAAGCTCACCTACCGTTACCTGCGCGATGAGGTGAGCCGTTTCGCCAACGGGCTCAAAAAGCAGGGTGTCAAAAAAGGGGATGTGGTCACGATTTACATGCCCATGGTGCCGGAGGCGGCCATCGCCATGCTGGCCTGCGCCCGCATCGGCGCGCCCCACTCGGTCATCTTCGGCGGCTTTTCGTCTCAGGCCATCGCCGACCGCGTCACCGACGCCAAGAGCCAGTACGTCATCACCGCCGACGGCGGCTTCCGCCGCGGCAAGGTTGTGCCCCTGAAGCAGAACGTGGATGACGGTCTGCAGAAGACCGAGGGTGTGAAAAAGGTCATTGTCCTCAAGCACGTGGGCAAGGCCGACGCCCGTCCTGAAGAGGCCAAAATCAACTGGACCGAAGGGCGCGACATCTGGTGGGAGGATGTCATCGCCGGGCAGAACACCGAATGCCCGGCCGAGCCGATGGACGCCGAGGACCTGCTGTTCGTGCTCTACACCAGCGGTTCCACCGGCAAGCCCAAGGGAATCGTCCACACCACCGGCGGCTACATGGTCAATTCGTATCTGACCACGCGCGAGGTCTTTGACCTGCGGGAGGGGGACATCTACTGGTGTACCGCCGACGTGGGGTGGATCACGGGCCACAGCTATGTCGTCTACGGCCCGATGTGCAACGGGACGACGACGTTCATGTACGAAGGCGCCCCCAACTATCCCGACTTCGCCCGCTTCTGGGCCATGGTCGAGCGGCACAAAGTGAGCATCTTCTACACCGCCCCCACGGCCATCCGCGCCTTCATGCGGGCCGGGAAGGAACTGCCCCAGAAGCACGACCTCTCCTCTTTGCGGCTCCTGGGCACGGTCGGCGAGCCGATCAACCCCGAGGCGTGGATGTGGTACCGAGAGGTGATCGGCTACAACAAGTGCCCCATTGTGGACACCTGGTGGCAGACCGAAACCGGCTGCATCATGATCACCCCGCTCCCGGGCGTGACGCCCACCAAGCCGGGCACCGCGACGCTGCCGTTCTTCGGCATCGACGCGGCCATCCTCGACCGCGACGGCAAGGAGCAGCCGGCCAACACCGGCGGGCTGCTGTGCATTCGCAAGCCCTGGCCCTCCATGCTCCGGGGCATCTTCAACGATCCGGACCGGTATGTGAAACAGTACTGGTCCGACGTTCCGGGCGTCTACTTCTCCGGGGACGGCGCCCGGCGCGACGATGATGGGTACTTCTGGATCATGGGCCGTGTGGACGATGTCATCAACGTCTCGGGTCACCGCCTGGGAACGATGGAGATCGAAAGCGCGCTGGTCGCCCACGCCTATGTCGCCGAGGCGGCCGTGGTGGGCATGCCCCACGACCTCAAGGGCCAGGGCATCGCCGCGTTCGTGACGCTCGAAGGCGCCCATCAGCCCAGCGAGGCGCTGAAGAAGGAGCTGACCGACTGGGTGGTCAAGCAGATCGGCGCGCTGGCCCGTCCCGACCAGGTGCGCTTCGCCGAGGGCCTGCCCAAGACCCGCAGCGGCAAGATCATGCGTCGGCTGCTCAAGGAGCTGGCCACCAGCGGCGACATCAAGGGCGACACCACCACGCTGGAGGACTTCTCCGTCATCGCGCGGCTGAAGGAGAAGGATGAAGGGTGAGTGAATCCGCCGAAACAAGCGGCTGAATCAAAGCGGAATGCGGCATGGCACCCCATGCCGCATTCCGCTTTTTCAGGGCATCCAGTGCAAGTGGCTCAGTGACCCTCGGACCTCGCCGCCACAGGGGCCTCGGCGGCTTCGGCCGCGCTGGGCTCATCATCCAGGTGGATGCGCCGCCACCGCCCGTGGTAAAACCGCAGGAACATGAAGCCCCCCAGGATGATTCCATAGCTGAGGGCCGCCAGCCATGGACCCAGTGGCCCCAGCGCCGGGATCAGCCGCCCGACCCAGTAGCCGCCCAACACCGTGATCCCCCAGCAGGAAATCAGCGTGGCCACGGCCGGAATGAAGGTGTCCCCCGCCCCCTGCAGCCCGCCGCGATAGATCATGTACATCGCATCGAACACCTGATAGAGCCCCCCGATGATCATGATCTGCACGCCCAGGCGCATCACGTCCGGGTTGTCCGTGAAGAAACCCATGAGGGGATAGCGACCAAAGATGAAGACCAGGCCGCAGCTCAGCATGTATCCCCCGGCCAGGAAGAATCCCAGATTGGCGCTATGGGCGGCCATGTCGGGCCGCTTCATGCCGATATAGCGACCCACCAGGGCGGTGACGGCAACGGCGATCCCCGCCACCGGCATGAAGCTGACGGACATATAGCGGAAGGTGAAGACGTTGGCCGCCATGGCATTGGTGCCGAACTGCGCCATGACCCAATTGCTGAACAGTGACCAGGCCAGCACGTCGGCGAAGATCTGCACGCCGGCCGGCAACCCGACCCGCAAAAGAGTGCCCATCTGGTGGAGACGCGGCCGCCAGTCCAGAACGGCGAAGCGGCGGCGGATCAGTGGACGCACCGCCAGGCCGATCACCACCAGCATTTCAACCAGTACCCCGATGTTCTGGGCCCATGCCGAACCGACCACGCCCAGGCGCGGCAGCCCCAGATGCCCAAAGATCAAAATCCACGCGGCCAGGGCGTTGGCGCCGACGCCGCAGAGGGCGGCGACCAGCACGCTCACCGGCCGGTTGATGGCAAGCATGAACTGCCCGAAGGCGGTGTCCACCAGCTTGAACAGGGCGAACGCGCCGACGATGCGGAGATAGCTGGTCTCCATCGAGGCCAGCAGCGGATCATGCCCCATCCACTGAAAAGGGAGATTTAAAAAGGGGAGCAGCGGCAACACCAGCAGCCCGAAGGCGATGGCGAACCAGACGCCCTGCCAAAGATATTGTCCGCAGGCCCGGTCCTCGCGGGCCCCATATTTCTGGCTCACCAGGGTATTGACGATGAAGAGCGTCCCCATGCCGAGGCTGATGAGGGCAAAGGCAAACAGCCCCGCATTGGTGGCGGCGGTCGGCTCATCGACGTGGGTGCCCACCTTGGAGAGCATGGCCGTATCGATGAACTGCATCAAGGTATAGGAGACCATCTGGGCGATGGTGGGTCCGGCCAGGTAGAGCAGCTCGACAATCGGGCGGCGGGGGGCCGGTTCGGCGGCATCGTTGAGGGGAGTGGCGGCGTTCATTGGCACTGGATGGCAATAAAAAACCCTGAAGCCGTCGCCTCAGGGCCGTTGTTCAGCCGATTGCCGGAAGCCCCATGCCAGGCGATTTTCCTGGTTCAAGCGGAGCAGGAAGTTTTCGGCCTCGGGCTTCGTGGACGGGCGATGGTATGCGGCGAGGGATGAAAGTCAAACCACATCGCCGCATCCCAATCAATACCCCAGGCGCAAAATGGACAGGGGCGGAAGGTGAAGCAAGCCGGGCTCGGCAGGCGGTAGGGTCGTCTGGGCCATCTCGGCGGTGGGAGAGGGGGCACAGAGCATCTGACGCTCGCGCGGCCCCTGGTCCCCACCCTCCAGGCGAATTGAGGCGGGCTGCTCGGGGTTGGCGGTTGTGGACGAACAGCCAGGTATCGCCGCCGTCGAACCACTACCCTTTGTAGCGATTGAGGACGATGACATCGAGCTCCAACTCTTTCACCAAGTCGAGAACGGTCTGACGGCAGGGGGGCGCCTTTGGATTGGTCCAGCTACTGCGACCTCGGCTCACCCAGGACGACAACGCGAGCGTTGGGATACACGCGGCGGATGGCGGGGATACAGATGCAAGGATGACCAACTGACGATTGACGCCGCCCGCGCGATCAGGGCGGCTCAGCCGCGGGTGCGCCTCTGGACCGACCCGGGTGCATTCCGGCGCCGGTCATTTGTCCGGATTCAGCGCTCGGCGCAGGTGCCCGCCGGACCGCTCCAGCAGCGTCCGCGCCGCCTCCCGGCTTAGTCCGTTGTGGTGCATCACCAAGGCCGTTTTGACGTGGCCGCCAGCCTCCTCCAGCAATTGATCGGCGGCCTGGCGCGGCAGGGGGGTCAGATTCATGATAATTCGAGCCGCCCGGTCGCGCAGCTTGGCGTTGGAGGCAGACAGATCGACCATCAGGTTTTCGTAGACCTTCCCCAGCCGCACCATTGCCGCCGTTGAGAGGGTATTGAGCACCAGCTTGGTCGCGGTGCCGGCCTTGAGGCGGGTGCTGCCGGTCACCACCTCCGGCCCGGTCAGGGGGCGGATCACCACATCGACCTCCGGCTCGTTTGCCACCGGCTGCACGCAGGAGAGGAAAATCGTGCGTGCCCCGAGGTCCCGAGCCCGGCGCAGCGCCCCATGGACAAACGGCGTGGTGCCCCCTGCGGCGATGCCCATGACCACATCGTTTGACCCTACGGCCTTTTCCTCTACGGCCGCCGCCCCGGCCTCGGGGCGATCCTCGGCCCCCTCCTGCGAGCGGAACATGGCGGCCTCGCCTCCGGCGATGATTCCCTGCACCATCACCGGGTCGGTGCGGAAGGTGGGAGGGCACTCGGATGCATCCAGCACCCCCAGCCGCCCGCTAGTGCCGGCTCCGACGTAGATCAGCCGCCCGCCGTGTTCAAGTGAGGCGACGACCAATTCCACGGCTTGGGCAATGGCCGCCTCTTGTGTGGCAACCGCGTCCACGGCCGCCCGATCCTGGCGGTTCATCAAGGCCACGATGGCCTGTGTGCCCATGAGATCCAGTTGCATGGAGTCGGGGAGGCGTTGTTCTGTCAGGAGATGGGAACGATTCATTGTTATTTGTTGGTTGCAATTTGTTGCTGAGGGGTCAGACTGCCGAGGAGCATGGGCTGGGTTGCTCCGGTGACAGAGGGGACATTGGAGGGCACGCCCGCCAGCGTCGCCGCTGCCAGCAGGGCAAAGGCAAGCGCCTCCTTGGCATCGGCTGCGATTCCCCATTCCTCCGGCCGGCGAATTGTTACCTGCCGGGGCAACATTGCCCGCAGGTGGCGCATGATCGCCTCATTGCGTATTCCGCCGCCGCTGATGATCCATTGGGACACCGGCCAGGGCGCCGCCGCTTCCACGACCGTCCGGGCGGTCAGATAGGCCGCCGTCGCCAGCAGGGCATTTAGATTGGAGCGGTCAAGCTCCTTTGCGGAGAGCGCGGATTGGAAAGCGGCGATCATTTCCGGCCCGTCGGTGGATTTCGGCGGACGGCGCTGGAAATAAGGGCCGGCCAGAAACCGTTCGGCAACCGCCTCCATCACCTGTCCTTTCAGTGCCCGCGCGCCCTGGGCGTCGTATCCGGGGCCCTCCGGGTCCAGGGTGCGGCAGAGCCAGTCGCTCAGGCAATTGGCCGGGCCGGTGTCGAAGGCGATGACCTGCTCCAGCCCTACCCCCGGCGGGAGGTGGGTCACATTGGCGATGCCCCCCAGGTTCAACACTGCCCGCCCCTGATGCTCGTCGCCAAACAGGACCCAGTCGGCGAAGGGGACCAGCGGCGCGCCCTGCCCGCCGACAGCGCAATCGGCCCGGCGAAAGTCGCTGACCACAGCGCAACCGGTCTGGGCCGCTAAAAGGGCCGGGTCGAGCCACTGGATCGTCACCGGCGGCTGGTGATAAAGCGTCTGTCCATGGGCGGCCACGGCCGTAACGCCCGCCGGCGACCACCCGCGGGCCGCCATCGCCTCGTTTACCGCTACGGCGTAAGCTTGGGAAATCGCCTGCCCCAGGTGACCCAGGTCTTCCAGCGGAATTGCCCCTGCGTGGCGGGCGGCGAAAATCCGCCGCCGCAACTCGGGGGGATAGGGCCGGTGGTGATGTCCCGCCAGACGCACGGCCGGGCGCGGCCAGGGGCCTTCAATCTCCAGCAACGCCACGTCGACGCCGTCAGCGCTGGTGCCGCTCATTGCTCCGAGGAATTTGGCCATGAACTTTCCGGTGTTCCTTCTTTGAAAAGGGGAGTATAATCTCCCCGGAGAATTCAACCATGAGTGACCAGGAAAAATCATCGGCCGCCGTTGCAACCGAGACCAAGGCCAAACCGAAGCGTTCCCCCCAGCGAAAGCCGCCGCAACCGCTGCCTCCGTGGAAGGTGCTGCTGCACAACGACGATAAGAACGACATGCTCTTTGTCATCGCCACGATCATGGAATTGACTCCGTTGAACGAAGAGGCGGCGACGATGCGCATGGCCGAGGCGCACAAGACCGGGGCCGCGCTGCTGCTGGTTACGCACAAGGAGCGGGCGGAGCTGTACAAAGAGCAGTTCGCCTCCAAGGGGCTGACCGTCACCATCGAGCCGGATGAATAAGCAACCTCAGGCCGGATCGTATCCATTTCCACCCCAGGGATGACAGCGGGCAATGCGGCGGAGGGCTTTCCATGCGCCGCGCCAGGGACCATATTTGTGGATGGCGTCGATGGCGTATTGACTGCAGGTGGGGTAGTAACGGCAGTGGCCGCCCAGGAAGTGGCCGAGCGTGACGCGGTAGAGCAGGACCAGATGAATCAACACCCACGCGACGGGAGAGGTGGCGGAGGCTGGCCGATCGATTCGGTTATCTGTCTCAGGGATTTTGTCTTCCGTCTTCATCCGAGTTCCCGCGTCAGTTTCTTCAATGTCTGACCATATGCCTCCAGCCCCATTGGCTCGTGGCTCCGCACGACCACCACCCAGTCATATCCCGTGGGCAGTTCGGGCCGGCTCAGGCGGAATGCCTCGCGCAACAGGCGTTTGAGGCGGTTGCGCTGCACGGCCGAGCCGGCACGGCGGGAGATACTGATTCCCAGGCGCGACCAGGGCAGGTCGTTGGGGCGGGCGTAGACGGTCAACGGTCCGGCGGAACGGCGGGCGCGGTGGTCGAAGACGGCCGAAAAGGCGCGCTTGCCGCTCAGGCGGCAGGTGCGGGGAAAGCCAAGGGGTTTCACTCCTCCTCCAGGTAACCCGGCGGGTCGCTGGCGGGAAAACTTTGCATGGATGCCTCCTCCACGCAATCGGTGGGCACCTGCCCCACCGGGCCAATTGCATCGTTTTGATAGGAAGGCCCGATCTGCCCCGGGGCGGAATTGACGTCTTCCGATTCCACCTGTTTGCGCCATTGGGCCGTTTCACTGGAGCCCCGGTAGATCATGGCCGCCCCGGCCAGCACCATCGCCAGCCCGGGAAAGGTGCGCCGCTGCATCCCCAGCAGCGCCAGCGCCGTACCGCCGATCGTCCACCAGGGATTGTGGGAGGCGATGGGGCTGACCTGCACCAGTTCATATCCATTCTCCTGCCGCCGGGCCACATAATATCGAGCCATCGTCATTGCGACCTCCTTCGGTTCCGCTCCCTTTAATGATAGGGGGCCGCGACCGGAACGGACAAGGCGGCATTTTTGCATTTCCCCTTTTGGGGTGCATCTTTTACCATCGGTCCCATGCTCGGGGAACATACCATTTCGATTCGGGTGCGCTATCCGGAGGTGGATGGCATGGGGTATCTGCACCATAGCCGCTATCTCCAGTACTTTGAGATGGGGCGCATCGAACTGTTGCGGCAGATGGGACGTGACTATGGCGAACTGGAGCGGGAGGGGCTCTTTTTTGTCGTGGTGAAGGCCGAGTGCCGGTACAAGGCGCCGGCGCGATTTGATGAGGAATTGACGCTCACCACCCGGATCGCGAGGCAGACGGCGGTGCGGCTGGATCATGTTTATCAGCTCAAGCGCGGCGGGACGTTGCTGGCCGAGGCGGCGACGACGATCGCCTGCGTGGATCGGCAGGGGCGATTGCAGGGGATTCCGGAGAAGATCATGATGGTGAGAAGCGACGAAGCGACGTAGGGGGCGGAGCGACGAAGGGGAGGTTATGCCTGTCGATACCACCAGATGGCCGCCAGGACCAGGGCGGCCAATCCCAGCAATAGCAGGAGCTTGAATGCCCGGCCGAGCCGATGGACCCAGATGCGCCGGCGGATGGCGCCTTTGAGCGCCGGGAGCAGGATTTGCGACTGGCGGGTCAAAT
>JBIQLO010000173.1:0-8859 GCA_044464175.1 Planctomycetaceae bacterium
CCGCGGCAGGCGGTCCATCCCATGACGGCCGGGATCGCGCCGGGCACGGCCCCGACGATCGTGTTCAAGGTGGAGCGGCGCTTCAGGGGCGTATAGACAAAGGCGTAGCTCAAGAGGGTGAAGGCCCCGAGCGCCGCGGTCAGCGGGTTGACCAGCAGCGTCAGGTAAACCACCCCGGCCACGCCCATGACAATGGCGAAGGCCAGCGCTTCACCCGGCGAGAGACGGCCGGCGGGCAGGGGGCGGTCGGCCGTCCGGGGCATCAGGGCATCGTATTGGCGCTCAATGTACTGGTTGAGCGTTCCGGCCGAGGCGGCGGTCAGGGCGGTGCCGATCAGCGTGTGCAGCAGCAGCAGCCACTGCCAGCCGTTCATGGAAGCGCCGGCGGCCATGTAGTAGCCGACCATGGTCGTGATGACCACCAGGAAATTAAGCCGCGGCTTGGTCAGTTCATAAAAATCGACCAGGCGCGAGCGCGGGGCGGCGGCCGACGACGGGGCGGCACTGCCCAGGGTCAAAAGCGGTTCGGAAACGTCGGAAGCAGGTTTCATCGCATTTATGTAGGGGCCGCCTCAGGCGGACCGGGTTACGCCGACGGAGACAAGGCAGCCGGGTTCACTGAAGCGGACGCTGCCAAGTTTATCCGTCCGGCCCGAGGGTACAAGCGCGCGGTCCGCAGGAAAAGCGTGAAAGTGACCACCAGCAGCAGCGCGCCCACCGCCACATGGGCGCTGGCGATGTCGGCCGGCTTGCGGTAAAGGACCGTCAGCACGCCCAGCGTCACCTGCGTGATCAGCAGCAGAATCAGCAGCAGCGCCGGCCTCAAAAGCCGGGGATGGTCGCGGTGACGCCACAGGGCGAAGACGATCATGGGCAGCAGCCCCAGGGTCACCACGATGGCCCCGAGTCGGTGGGCAAAGTGAATCCAGACCTGCCCAAGGGTTACGCGGTCCATGTTTAGGGTGAAGATGCGGTAGGCGTTGTCGGCCGCCAGGTCGCTGGCGTTCATCGGCGGCAGCCAGTGGCCGTAGGCTAGCGGCAGGTCAGGGACGGCCAGACCGGCTCCGGAATGGCGCATCACCGCGCCGATGATCAGTTGGAGATAAATCAGGCCAAGGGAGAGGGCGGCCAGGCGCAGGAGCGTTCGTCCGGCCGGGGATTCGGAGCGGAGCTCGCCCCTGGTGGTGATCCACCAGCGGGAGGTGACGATGGCGGTAGCGGCGGCCAGGCAGAAGAAGGCTTGGGCGACGCAGGCATGAATGGCGGCCAGGCCCAGGTTGAGCAGGACCACCCGCAGCCCCCCCAGAATGCCCTGGAAAAGAACGCCGATCAGGACCGCCAGACTCAGCCACAGGCGCGGGCCGCGCTTTTCGCTCCAGAGCGCCCAACCGGCCAGCAGCAGCGAGAAAAACC
This sequence comes from Planctomycetaceae bacterium, assembly GCA_044464175.1. GTDB lineage: Bacteria > Planctomycetota > Phycisphaerae > Tepidisphaerales > Tepidisphaeraceae > JBIQLO01. Next base: position 1,414 of record JBIQLO010000173.1, read on the forward strand.
CGACCGCCGCGCCCATCAGGCGGTGGGTGTGTTCATAAAAAATCCCGCCGACCCACTGGCTGGGGGGAAACAGAAACATGTTGTAGCCGAAGGAGTTGGGCCAATCCGGCACGCTCAGCCCCGCCCCGTGGCTGGTGACCAGCCCCCCCATGAAAATCAGCAGGAAGGTGGCCACGACCGTGACGACCGCCAGCCAGTGCAGGGGGCCATTGTACTGGTCCGCTCTGAGCCTCCCGCGGGCGGGCCGGGCAGATTGATAGTTAAGTCTCTCCATGGTGTGCGGGCAAGGAATGCGGGAGGCGGCGGACGCAACGCCCGATACGCCCTCACCGCAAGTTGCCCCAGTATAGCCCCCGCGAGCGCGAATTACGAAGGGATGGAGGGCCGAGCGGCCTTATCGGCGTGTGGTAATTTGTCGCAGAATCAGTCAGAGGCGGGCATTGCGGGATCGATTCAGGCCTGTTTCGCGGCCGGATCCCATTGACCAATATACTTTCCCCCATCCCACCAGGGTTCATTCAGCCCGTCGCGCAACTGGCGGGCGCGGTCGCGCGTCTGTTCGATGAAGGCGGGGTTGGCGTTGAGACAGCGGCTGACCATGTCGCGCTGCTGGTTATGTCGGCGGATCGCCTCGGCCACGGCCGGCCGATCGACGTGTGCCGCCAGGCGCGACCGCATCTGCTCCAGTAGGGGGGCATAGTCGGGATCGGCGACCAGGTTGCGGGTTTCACCCGGGTCGCTCGCCAGGTCATAGAGTTCATCCGTTTCCCGCTCATGGCAGACGTACTTACAGGAGCCGCGCAGGAGCATGTAGGCAGCGCCCGGCGAGAGATAGCCATGGTATTCGGAAAAGACCTCGGCCTCCGGGGATTCCGCCTGTTGGCCGCCCATGAGCGGGCGGAGGCTCTTGCCATCCGTTGGAGTGGGCACATCAACTCCGGCGAAATCGGCGAACGTCGGCAGGCAGTCCACCAGTGAAACCGGCTGATCGATCCGGCGCGGCGGCAGACCCGGCACACGGAAGCTCAGGGGAATGCGCTGGGCCTCTTCGTAGAAGTTCATCTTGCCCCAGAGGCCGTGGCGGCCCATGTTTTCTCCATGGTCGCCCGTGACAGCTACGATTGTCTCACCGGCCCGGCCGGAGGCATCCAGGGCTTCCAGGAGGCGGCCCAACTGGCGGTCGGCGTATTCAAGCCGCGCCAGGTAATGCGCCATCTGGCGGCGGCGGAAATCGGGGTTGAAGATCTCCGCGCCATTGCGCATCAGCAGATGCAGTCGCTGGGTGTGCTCGGGCAGCGCGTCAAAGTCGGCGGGTGTGAACGGCTCGAGGGGCAGGTCCCGTTTCAGGTATTTTTCATAGAGCGGTTCCAGCAGCGGACAGGGAGCGAAGCCGGTGTGCGCGGTGAAGTAGCCGACCACCATTGCAAAAGGCGGGTCGGGCGGCAGGCGCGCCTGATCGCCCAGAAACCGGCAGGCGCGGTCGGTCACATACTCATCGTGGAGAAAAATGGGGCTGTCGCTGAAGGTGGGGACCCCGCTCTTGCGCTCCTCCGGCCCGGGCCGGCGCAGCGGGACCAGGTCGCCGGGAAAATCCGCCTGCACGCACAGCAGGGGGTTGATCATTTCGGAACTGAGCCGCTGTTCAAAGCCGCGATGGGTGTCCAGCCCGTGAATGTGCATCCGCCCGCACAGGGCCGTGCGGTAGCCGCCCAGCGTCAGCAGGTGGCCGAAGGTGGGAATGTGCTCGGGCAGGATGGAGCCGTTGTCATACCCGCCGCACCGGTGCGGATACAGCCCGCTCAGGAAACTGAGGCGCGACGGCCCGCACACCGGCGCGTTGCAGTGGGCATGCTCAAAACAGACTGATTCCTCCCGCAGACGGGTGAGGTGGGGCAGATCGACGCCAAACGTCTCGCCGCCGTCGCCGACCACCCGGCCGCAAAACTGCTCATACATCACGATGAGCAGATTGGGGCGATTGGAAGAAGCCATGAGACAATCCTCTTATTGCCGGTCGATGGTATCAAAAAACTGCTGCCAGGTTGAGACGGGCAGGATGCTCTTGTTGATGAATTTTGCGTGCCCATCCATCCACAACGCATTCCAGCCATTGGGGTGTTGGAAGGGATCGGCCAGCAGGGAGGGCTTGTACCACGCACCCCCATCCATCACGATCACCGAATGGTTTGTCTGCGGAGTCATGCGATCGCGGACGTAGTCGTCATAGGCGTTGGGCTTGGTGACGACGCCGGAGTAGTTCCGGCCGGTATTGGAGATGTAGAAATAGTTATAGGAGATGTTGGAGGGGATGGTGTCGGCGGGGTTTCGATAGGAGGTCGCCCAGCCCCGCCCGTCGTTGGCGCGGAAGGGGCGGAAAAATTCATCCATCGGACAAAACAGCGCATCCGGATTGGGCAGATAGCCGGCGGTGTACTGATCCCCATCTTTGTCATCCGGCTTGCAGACCAGCAGCGCCAGTCCCTGCGGGTATTTCGTGTAGGACCGCTCGATGACGCTGTGTCCGATGGCGGTGTAGGCGAGCATCTGCCCATACATCAGACGCTGGACCGGAGGGATCCATCCATTGTTGTCATTGGCGTACATGCGGACAGCCAGACCGATCTGGTGCAGGTTCGACAGGCACGCCGTCGCCTTGGCCGCCTGACGCGCCTTGTTCAAGGCAGGCAGCAGCATTGCGATCAGGATGCTGATGATCCCGATGACGACCAGCAGCTCAACCAGGGTGAATCCCTTGGACCTGTTCATGGCATCACTCCTTCGTGTTGGGAGGCCGACAGATACAGCCGCCGCAGGTTTTGCGAGAAATGGGAATATGAGTCTTCCGTCAATGAATCGGGTTTGTCGCCGAATCCCTTGGCCACCGCTAGCGCCGCGTCGATTTGCCCGGCCAGATCGGCGCTCACCTGCTTATGCTCGCGCCGGTCCTTGAGCGTCAGGAGAATCTGCCCATCCTGCCACCCGAGGCGCAGCGCTTCCCAGCGGATGGAAGGAACCACGATCTCCTTCGTCACGTTGTACTTCCGGTTGAGCGGGTGGTTTTCCGTGCCGTCGTAGATGAAGCTGTAATCCAGCAGCCCGCCGTCGCGGTCATCCCAGGAGAGGCCCCGGGTCACATTATAGGCCCAGTAGCCGATGCCGGTGAAGCCGTTGGCCACCGCCTCGACCGGATAGCTCAGCACATCCGGCAAAACCTTGTCCTTCTTCCCCCGGCTGACGTGATAGCTGAGGATCTCCATCCCCCGGCCGTCGCGCTGCTGCTCGAGGTAGGGGAAGGTGATCGTCTCGAAGGCGGTGTGCGGATTGAATCCCGGCGGCGACCAGCGCGACAGCTTCTCGGGATACGGATAGTAGGGGACCGCCACATCCAGGGACGGCCCGACCGCCTTGGCGTCGGCCGGCAGCGTGTAAATCCCCATCGTGGAATAGATCGGCAGTTTCGGCTCGAGCTTGCGCACAATCTGGCTCAGATCGACCATCCGCCGCACCTTCGCCCCCGGCGGGTTGGCCCACTGCTCGCCCGAGGCGATTTCATCCACCGGCAAAATCGCCCAGTGCGACCGGTCAAAACCGTTGGCGGCGGCGTAATCCAGCCACGCTTTCAGCAAGTCACCGAACGCCCGCCGCATCGGCGGCGACCAATCCTCCTCCTTCGTCAGCGGCTCCAGCGGGCTTCCATCCGTCAGCTTCATCTTCCGCCCGCGCATGCTCCCAGGCCAGAAAATCACAAGCCGCTCGATCTTGGGACCATAAGCACGCATCCATCGGTCCTGCGGCGAGCCTTCAAATTTTGTCTCGGCCAGCGAGCCGTCGGCATTGAAGGTGGCCGGCGGGGCGTACGGAAATTCAATGCCCGTCACATGATGATCGGCCAAATCCTGCGCGGTTTCCTCCGGATGGGAGGCCGCCGGCTGGCAATCAGGATACATAAACTGCAACTGCCGCAGCTTCGGCTGCCGCGGCAGCGCCGCCGGCAGCACCTCCACCACCGCGTTGAGTGTCCGCCCCGTTCCCTGATCGTCCTTCAGGTCAATCCGCACCGGATGCGAGCCGGCCATGGCCGGCGTTGTCTTGAAGCCGACATACACCTTGACCGCGCTTCCTCCCGGCACCGTCAGCGCCCAGCCCGAACCGCTTTTAGCCAGCTTCGTCAGTGCATCGGCCACCCGCACCTTTTCCCGGTCGTAATAGTTCTCCAGAAACACCTGCCGGCGCACGGCCGGATCGGCCTTCTCCAGCCCGGCCACCTCCAGTTGCACGGTCGCTGCCTCCGCGCGCGTGTTCCAGATCGTCACCCCCAGCGCCTGATGCTCGTTGATGAGCGACACCACCCGCATCGAGTCCGCCGGCTTGGCCGGAAGAATTTCCGCCGGGTCCAGCCGCTCGGTTCCCCGGCCGAGCCCCGCGATGAATGACTGTCCGGGTGCCTGCAACTGATAAATGCCCGCCCCAAGCCGCGCCCGCTCTTTTTCGAGCGCATCCCCTTCTTTCATCAATGCGGGATCGAGCCGCGCGCACCGGTCCCGCACCGCCGTCGCCCGCTGGATGATCCGGTCCATCGCCGCCGCATCCTTGACCTGCGCCCGCGCTGCCTGGGCGCGCTGGATCAAATAGTCCCACTCGCGCTGCATCCGGCGCAGCGCCGACTGATCCGCCTTCGAAATCGCCTGGTCGGCGGTGCGGAAGTGGTCCAGATAGACCGTTCCCTTTTTGTTGCTGCGATAAACCGCGATCCAGACCCGCCCATCCACCGCGCTGGGTGAAAAGTTCAGCGGCAGCACCACCGGCTTGTACTCCCGGCTCAGCGCCTTGCCCCAGGTCAGCCGGTGATGGACAAATTTGCTCTTCCCATCGGGCATCGTCTGCACATACCCGAACATCGCCCCCAGCTCCGCCCCATCCTCCCCGGCCGCATCCAGCGTCACCGTCAGCTTGCGCCCGGCAAGGTGGTCCAGCTTCTGGTCGATGCTCAGCAGCACATACCCCTCCGTGAACTTCGCCGCCTTGGCCCCATCGCTGGCGTGGGGCGAGAGGGAAACCTTCGCCCCCTTGCCGATCGTCCATCCATCCGGCACGCCGTCGGCCGCCGCATTCTCCTCAAAACTCGGATTGGGCAGCGCCAGCCCCTCGGCCCGTGCCGCCGGCGCCAACGCCATCAGCGCCGTCAAACCGATCCAGCACATGTGGAAGATCACGTTGTTCATCATTCAACTTCCGTAAACGCCCTTGTAGGGCCCGCTTCAGCGGACCCGGTTACGTCGCCTGAATAAAAAATCACCCGGTCCGCTAGAGCGGACCTTACTCCACCACCCGGCCTTCCATAAACGCCTTGTACGAAAAGTAAACCGAGGCGTTGGGCAGCCGCGCCAGTTCATCCAGGGTCCGGTCCATCTCCGCCAGCCGCTTCTGTTTGGCCGCCAGCAACCGCCCCAGACGGTGCGGGCGTCCTTCCAGATGCCGCTCCAGCGCAACCAGTTCCGCCGGCGCTTCGCCGGGGCTCAGAACAAAGCCAACAAACTCGTGCAACCCGATCTCCTGCACCCGAAGCCGTCCCTCGCGCACCGGCTCCATCGCCTGAATCCGGAACGTCTCATACGTGTTCCCTTTCAACCGCCAGGCGTTCAGATGCTGCGGCAGCTTTAACATCTCCAAATTCAGCTTCACGTTCACCCCGATGGCCGGGGCGTCATCGCAGTGCGGCCCCCCTTCGTTGGCCAGGATCAGCAGCACCTGTCCCTCCGGCGTCACGAAGAGGCTGTAGAGAATTTCATCGTTGTCCATCTCCACAGCCCCGGGCATCACATCCTGCCCATAGAAGGTCGCCTTCTCCACTGGAAACGCCCGCCACATCTGCCACAGCGCCATCATTTCCGCATGATGGGCCACCTCCAGCGTGGCGACCACCGCCGTCCCCGTCACCCCCACCCCCACATGCGGCGTCATCCCCTGCCGGATGAGCTGTTCGATGGTGCGGGGTGAGCGAAAAATGTCCTGCTTGCGGCGCTGCAGCGTCCAGAGCGTGGGCGCGGTGCCGAACTGCTGCCCGATGGTGGCCGGATCAAGCTTCTCCTGCGCTTCCCCAGTCAGGCAGGCATCGAACCCTTCCACGAAATCGCTGCCGACGAGAAACCCGCCCCCGTGCCCGATCATCAGCTGGTCCGGGCCGATCGCCTTGCGCCACGCCCGCATCATCCGCAGGTAGTCATAGAAATTGAACATCCCCGCCCGGTGCCCGTGGTTCGGGTTGTTGCAGATACCCTGTGTCGGCCAAGCCCAGTCGATGTAAAGCCCGTCGAACTCGTATTTCCGTTGGCATTCCACAGCGCCCCGGTAGATATGCACAAAAGCCTCCGGGACGCGCAGGCAAAGTTCATCGCAGTCATACCGCCCGGTCGGTTCGTAGGAGCAGACCTGTGAACCGGCCAGCGATTGCCAGACGCTCAAACATTCCGTGCGGCTGTCGCCCAGCTTTTCGTGCCGAGGCGACTGAATCGAGATCAAATACGGCTGGCAGTAAAACAGCACCTTCATCCCCAGTCGATGGGCGCTGCCCACCGTCCGGCGCATTGCCTCCGGGTCGCTCGGTTCGCACCCGTCAATGTGCTCAAACGACGGCATGTGCATGATCAGGATCGAGCACCCATATTCCGCCAGTTCCTCCAGCAAATCCTCCGAGGGATAGACCGGGTGCAGACTGCTCCAGTGGCAGATGCGCTGTCCGCGCACCGGATTGGGCTGGTTGTTGATCGCCGTCACCGACAACCCCCATCGGTTCTCATACCGGAAGCCCCGCGGATGCGGATACGGCCAGCCGCAGCTCAGTTTCCATCCCATCAGCCGATGGTCACCCCGCGCATCGAACACCCGCCGCGGCGGCTTGTCGTTCAGGTCGTGCGTCACCGATTCCAGCAGCCAGTCAATGCTGTGCGTCACCGGGCGCTGGTCGAGGCTGACATTGAGCGACATCCCGCGCACTGCCTGGCGGCGCTCCCAGTCGTTTTCCGCATTTTTAATGGTGAACGGCCGGGAAAAGACCGATTCCCGAACCGGCAGCAACACCGACAGCGGCTGCCCCGCCGCCTGGTCGCGCAGCGCCTCCATTGAAAAGGTGCAAAAGAGATAGCCCCGCCGATGCACTTCGTAATGGGCGTCGATCCGCCAGTCGGCCGACTCCTGGCGGATGGTCAGGTCGATCTGCCCCTCGGCCGGCCGGGTAATTTCGACGGAACGCACCGGCGCATTCCAGTTGAATCCGGCCGCCATCCCCTCCGGGATCAATTCAACCGGCCCCTCCAGACTCGCCAGACGGATCTGCACCAGTTTTCCCAGTCGCCGGCTAAAGGTAAACTGGTAATGTGGACCACGAATAAGAATCCAATCGCCCTGCTCCTCCAACGCCAGTGGGTGAAGGTGAGGCCGGTCTTGGAC
>JBIQLO010000174.1:0-8793 GCA_044464175.1 Planctomycetaceae bacterium
GGAGAAGGCCAAGCTCCGAAAAGAGAACGCGCTGGCCGCCAAGTACGAGCTGCAGGTGCAGCGCGAGCGCCGCGAGCTGATCCCGGTCGACCAGGTCCGCCAGCAGATCGGGCGGTATGTGACGACCGCCAAAAACAAGCTGGTCGGACTGGGGGCGGCGGTGACACCGTTGATGGAAGGGCGGGATGCGTCCGAGCGGCAATCGATCATCGACGACCGGGTGACGGAAATCCTCAATGAACTGTCCCGAATCGACGTCGCCGGCGATTGAGGAGGCCTGGCACAACGCCTGGAAACCGCCGGAAAAATATCTCCCCTCCGAATGGGCCGAGCGGTGTCGGTTTCTGCCGCCGACTGTGAGCGCGGAACCTGGTCGCTATCGCCTCGACCGCACGCCCTACGCTCGGGGAATCATGGATGCGGTGGCCGAGCCGGGCGTCGAAGAGATTTGGTTCGTGGCCGGCACCCAGATCGGAAAGACGACGATCCAGGAGAACGTACTGGGGTATTGGGTGGACAACGATCCAGGCCCCTGCCTGATCGTCAAACCCTCCGAAGCGGCAGTGTCCGAATCCATCAAAGAGAGATGGCGGCCCCTGCTCGAGGATTCGCCCTCACTGGCCCGGCACCTGAGCGAGCGGCGCGAAGACAATACGTTGAGCAGCATCAAGCTCGACACCATGCCGATTTACTTCGGATGGGCAGGCAGCCCGCAGAGCCTGGCGTCTCGGCCGTGCCGATATGTGCTGCCGGATGAATGCGACAAGTTCCCTCCGTTTGCCGGACGGGAGGCCGATCCGATCAGCCTGGCCCGGGAGCGGACAGCGACCTATGGACATCGCCGGCGGCTGGTGGCCGTCTCGACACCGACGACGCGGATGGGCGCGATCTGGCGGGGCTATGAGGGATGCGGCGACAAGCGGCGGTTCGAGGTGCCGTGCCCGCATTGTGGCCTCTATCAGCAGTTGGTCTGGCCGCAGGTCAAATGGCCGAAGCTGGACATCCAGGACCGGATTGAGCGGGCCGATGAAATCGAGCGGGGCCGGCTGGCTTGGTATGAGTGCATCGCATGCCGTGGCCGCATTGATGAAAACCACAAGCCCAAGATGCTCGATCGTGGCATATGGGTGAGTCAGGATCAGCGGGTGGAACGGGATGGGTCGATTCATGGCGATCGCCCGGTCAGCAAGCGCGTGGGGTTTCACCTGTCGTCGCTGTATTCCCCATGGCGCAAGCTGTGGGAGATGGCGGCGGAATTCATCCGGGCCGAGGGGGACATCGCCGCGACGATGAACTTCCGCAACTCCCGGCTGGCCGAGCCGTTCGAGGTCCAGATCTCCAAGCGCGAGCCGAGCAAGATCCGGGAGAAATCCGAGGCCGCCATTGCCCTGGGACGGGAAGGGCAGGCCCATGTGGTGCCGTCCTGGGCCGTTTTACTGATGGCGACATGCGACGTGCAGAAGGATCACGTTTATTGGTCCGTCAGCGCCTGGGGGTTTGAACTCAAGAGCAAACGGGTGGCGGTGGGCATCGCCTCCACGCTGGATGAAGCCTATCGGCAGGTGTTCGCCCCCGACGTTCCCTTTGTGACGCAGGAGGGTGGGCCCGCGGCGGTGCAGTACATGGTGATCGACAGCGGCTACCGAAAGGACGAAGTGACCGAGTTTGCCCGGCGTGATCCGGTGCGCGTGCATATCGCCAAGGGATTGAGCACGTATTTCGGACCCATCGCCGAGCAAAAAATCGAGAAGGCCAGCGGCGTGGTGGTATGGAACATCAACACCATGCAGAGCAAGGACACGCTGGACCGGCTGATCGGCGATCCCGACCCGCTGCGATGGATGGTGCATCCCGACATCGGGGAAAACTACTGCTCGCAGCTGGCCGCCGAACACAAGGTCCTTGACCCGCAGACCAAGCGGATGGAGTGGAAGCAAAAGAGCAGCGGCGCTCCCAATCACTGGTTTGACTGCGAAGCGATGGCCTGCGCTGTCGCCTCCGCGCTGGGGGCGGCCACACCCAAGCCGGTCGAGCCCGAGCGGAAGGCTGAATCCAACCGTCCGGTGAGAGATTTGGACGTGCCCGAGTGGGCGAGGCTTTGAACCATGGCAGCTTCAGACACCGAAATCCTCGCCGCGATCAACGATGCCATCCTGGCCATTGTGACCGGCCGGACCGCCTCCTATTCGATCAACGGGCGATCGCTGACCAAGCTCTCGCTCTCCGAGCTTCAGGAGATGAAGTCGAAATACGAGGCCAGGATCGCCGCGGCATCCGGCGGCATGTTCACTGTCAGCCAGTTTCGAGACGCCGAATAAATGGCCACCAGAAAAAAAACCACACCGGCCGAGTTGCCCGAGGAACTGCGGCTGCGGCGGCTTCGCGCCAAGGTCGAGGCCGAACGCCTCAAGGCGGAACTGGCCTATTACAAGGCGGCGGACAAGGGCCGGCGAAACCGGGATTGGCGAGCCCCGCCCGTCTCGGCGGACCTGGCGATCGTCCCGGACCTGCCGACGATGGTGGCCCGCTCCCGCCAGATCGTCGCCAACACCTGGATCGGCAAAGCGGCCAAGCGGGCGGCCGTTCGCAACGTGGTGGGACGCGGCATTATGGTCGTGCCGACAGCCACTGGCCCGGCCGGGGAGGACCTGCCGGAACTCAACAGGGCTGCCGGCGATTGGTTCATGCGGTGGGCCAGTGATCCCAAGGCCTGCGACGTGGAGGGACGGCGCACCTGGTGGCAGATGCAGCGGGCGATCATCGGGGAGAAATTCGAGGCCGGGACCGCCTATCTGGTCTGGTCGTATGTGCCCTCGGAACGCTCGGTGGGGTTGAAGTTTCAGCTGTTCGAAGTCGAGCAGCTGGATCAGGGCATCCAAAGTTTCGGCGGCAATCAGGTCCGCGGCGGCGTGGAAGTGGACCGGCTGGGGGCGGCTGTGGCCTACCACTTTTACGAGCGCAACCCCAATGACCTGCTGGCGCTCAACAGTTATCAGTCCCGGCGCATCGAAGCCAATCGCGTCCTGGCGTTTTACGACGCCGAGCGGGTGATGCAGACCCATGGGGTGCCGGCCATGGCCGCCTGCCTGCAGGACATCCGCGATTTTGGGGTGTTCCAGGACGCCACACTCTGGCGGGCGAAACTGGAGAGCTTCATCGGGCTGGTGATCAAGAGTGAACTGCCCAGCGGGGCCAATGGATTTACCCCCACGCTGGCGCCGCGGATGGCCGGGGACTCCGGCCTGACGCCCAGCGGGATCAGCAAGAGCGACTTCATGCCGGGCATGGTGGCCCATCTGCGGCCGGGGGAGGACGTGCAGTCGGTCGGTATGACCACGCCGGGACAGCAATATCAGCCCTTCACCGAGACGACACTGCGCGGCGTGGGGGCGGCCATCGGCCAGAGCTACGGGGCCCTGACCCGGCACAATGACGGCAACTACTCCGCGGCCCGGCAGGACATGCTCGAGGATGAGCGGGAAATCGGCCCGGAACAGGACGCGCTGATCGACCATGTGATTCTTCCGACGTATGAGCTTTTCTTCTACCTGGCGGCGGCCGAAGGGCGGCTGCCACTGGATGCGGAGGAGTTTGTCAGCGATCCGCTGCGGTTCGTCGAGGCGGAATATATCGCGCCGGCCCGGCCCTGGATTGACCCAGAGAAAGAGATCAACGCCTACGCCAAGGCGATCGAGATGCGGATTATCAGCCGCAAGGAGATCGTGGCCATGCGCGGCGGGCGGCTCCAGAATCTGCTCCAGCAACTCAAGCATGAGCGCGACGAGGCCGCGGCGAACGGAATCACCTTGCCCGAGGATGAGCAGGATCCCAAGGCAATGCCGCAGGCGGAATCGGCCCCGGAGGAGGATGAGAATGGGGCAGCCGGACTCTCGCCACAGAGCCCCGAGAATCAGGGTCCGGATGCGGCGGCGCCTGCCGATGGCGCGAACGACGCGCCGGACATCACGCTCAACGGCGCGCAGATTACCGCCGCCATCGAAACCATCACGAGCGTTCGGCAGGGCGTGATTCCGCCCCTGGCGGCGGTGGAGTTGCTGTCGTCGGTGGGCATCCCGCGGGACAAGGCGCAGGAGATGGTCAAGGAAGTGCAGGATTCTCCGCCGCCGGCAGAGGCGACGCCCTCGGCACCCTCGCCGGCCAAACTCCAATCGCAGGTTGAAGCCCCCGGCTACGCCCCCGCCACGGGCCCTGTTCGATGCGGCGCCTGTCGGTTTTTCGTGAAGGGCCGATGCGAAGCCTACGACTTTGCCGCCGACCCTGATCATGTTTGCGAGGCCTTCGAGGCCCCGCCGGTGATGGACGCGGCCGGATCCGGCCACAGTCTTCCGCCGGGTCCGCCCGACGGAACGCCGCCGATTGATTCCCGCGATGGGTTCGCCCCATCGATTTAAACGAGCATTCCCATGTTTGCAGCACTCAAAGCCAAAGCAAAGGGCACTGTTGCACTCCGCGCCAACGCCCTGCAGGTCGTTTCCCCTCTGGAGGTCAACGAACCCGAGGGGGTGATCCACAATGCCGCCGTCATGGTGATCGGCCCGGCCATGGGCTGGGGGTTCCAGATCGACGAAATCACCCTCCGCCAGACGGCGGACCTGATCAACGCTGAGCCCAACGGCGTCAAGATGCGGTTCAAGCACCCGCAGTTCATCGACGACGACGCCATTGGCCAGCCGGTGGAGGACCTGGGCACCGAGGTGGGGTATCTCCGCAATGCCCGCGTCGACGGCGATGCGCTGCGCGGGGACATCTACCTGGGCGATTACGCCGAATCCCTGCCGGGCATGGGGAACGTGAAGGCCTACCTGCTCAAGAAGGCAAAGGGGGATCCGGGCGGGATCGGATTGTCGGCAGTCATTGGGTACGAGCAGGAGGAAAATCCCGATCCTGCCGGCGAGCCGCTGGCCCGCGTCTTCCTGGTGTCGGCCGTCGATTTTGTCGGGCGGGGGGCAGCCACGCCCAACGGACTGCTATCAGCCAAAACAAACGATCCCGCGCCGGCGGGATCAAAAACGCATCCCTTCGCGGCGCCGGCGCCCGCGAATTCCAACGCGAACACAGGAGTTCCTATGGACCCGAAACTGAAACAGTATCTGATCGACAACTTCGATCTGCCGGCCGACGCCTCCGATGAGGATGCGCAGGCCCTCTACGATAGCCTCACTCCCGAACAGCAGGCCGAATGCCAGGCGGCGCTGGCGGCCCAGCCCGAGGGCGAAGGCGAACCCCCGGCCCCGCCGGCGGAGGAGCCCAAGAAGCCCGCCGTCCCGCCTGCCGCGTCGATGTCTGCCCGGGCCACCCGGGAGGGCATCATCACGGACAACGGCGATCGCCTCCTGGCCCAGGAGGGCAAGCGCGTGGCGCAGCTCCAGCAGCTGGGCACGACGCTGAAGGTGCCGCAGGACGTCATCGCCCTTTCCATCGCCGCCGGCGACACGGTGATCGACGCCCGCAAGAAGTTCCTCGCCCACCTGCAGGAGAAGGCCAAGCCGATCCACTCCGTCAAGGTCGGGACCGATCTGAAGATGGCCGCCCTGAACGCGGCCATTCCCGACGCGCTGCTGATGCGCAGCGGCCGGACGGTCGTCAAGCCGCATGACATGGCGCCCAAGCTCGCCAGACTGACGGCGCTGGCGATGTTCCAGCACTACCTGGCCGCCCTCGGCATCAAGGAGGCCTTCGAGATGAGCAAGCCCCAGCTCGTCGAAATCATGGGGCCGCGCCGGTTCGCCCGGGCCTACCCGCAATATGCGGCCCTGGCCCAGTCCACCAGCGACTTCGGGAGCATCCTCGAGAACACCATGCGGAAGAGCCTCCGCACGGCCTACGAGGAATATCCCAAGACCTGGAACAAATGGGCCCGCCGCAACACCACGCCCGATTTCAAGATCATCAGCCGTCCGCAGCTGTCGCAGGCCCCTGATCTGGTGGAACGGGCTGAGGGTGGCGAGATCAAATACGCCACCATCACCGACGGCAAGGAGACTTACCGGGTGAAGGAGTACGTCTCGGGCATCAAGCTGACGCGACAGGCGCTCATCAATGACGACCTGGATGCGTTCAATACGCTGCCCCAGAAGCAGGCGCAGGCTGCGGCCCGGCTGGAGGATGCCATCACCTACGGCGTTCTCACCGCCAACGGCAACCTGGCCGATGGCGGCGCATTGTTCAACTCCACCGCCACCAGCGCCACCGGCTCCGGTCACGCCAACCTGGCGGGCACCGGCGCCGCTCCGACCACAGTGACGGCTCTGGAGGCCACCCAGAAGCTCATGCGGCTCCAGAAGGGCCTGGGCAACGTCGGGCGGCTGAACCTGTCGCCCAAATTCCTTCTGGTGCCCGTGGCGCTGGAAGTCTCGGCGACGCAGTTCATCTCCTCGAACGTGGACCCGAGCAAGAGCAACCAGGTGCCCAACCCCTTCAGCGGCCGATTCCAGGTCATTGCCTCGCCGTTCCTGGATGACTCCAGCTCGATGGCGTGGTACCTGGCGGCCGATCCCGGCATGATCGACACCGTCGAGGTCTGCTTCCTGACCGACGAACCCGAGCCGGTTCTGCGGCAGGAGACGGACTTCGACACCGAGGATGCCAAGTTCGCCGTCCGGCACACCATCGGAGCCGCGGCCCTGGACTTCCGGGGCCTGGTCAAGAACCCCGGCGCGTAACCGGGACAATCCCGGCGTCCGGCTGGGATGTGATTGAATGATCCGGCGGGCCGCGTCCAACAGCGGCGCGGTCCGCCTTCATAGGACTCTTTTCTGAGGTCAAGACAATGAACACTTTTCGACACGCGGGGAAGCGAATTCCCTATACCAATTCCGGCAGTGCGATCTCCAGTGGAGACGTGGTGGTTTTGGCCAGCGGCGCGACCGGATTCATCGGCATCGCCGTGACGGGCATCGACGCCACGACGGGCAAGGGTGAGCTCGAGGTCACCGGCGTCCATGAACTGACCAAGAAATCCGGCGATGCCTTCACCGCCGGCGGTCTGGTCTACTGGGACGCGAGCAATAAGCAGCTGACCAGCACCTCCTCCGGCAACACTCGCGCCGGGCGAGCTGCGGCCGCTGCGGCGTCGGACGCCACCTCGGCCGATGTCATTCTCAACGCCGCCTAAAAGCGGCTTCACCCAAAAGCGACTTCATCCCGCCGGTCCTTGATCGGGATCGGCGGGATTTATCCCCATGACTCCGATTTATATCGCCTATTACACCGCCGGCACCGGCTACGCCGATGAAGCCCGCGAACTGATCCGGACGCTCGAGACGTTCGACCTGCCCCATGATGTTCGAGCCATCGCCGATCCGGGCAACTGGATGGCGGCCGTCAGCCACAAACCGACGTTCATCGCCGAGATGATGGCGGCCCACCGCCGCCCGCTGGTGTATGTGGACGTCGACGCCCGAATCCGCCGCCGGCCCGAGTATTTCGACAGCCTGGCGGCGTCGGATGTGGATCTGGCGGCGGTCTGGAAGGACGAAGAGGAACTGTTCGCGGCGACGCTGTACGTTGGCGTCAGCGAACGGGCGGCCGGATTGATCCAGGCCTGGAGGGCCGCGTGTGCGGCCCGGCCGGATGAGGTGGACCAGCGGTGCCTGCAGGCCATCGTCGAGCGCGGCATCGACGCCAAGATCGAGCGGCTGCCGGCGGCCTACGCCGCGATTTTCGACGCGCGGATGTGCCCCGAGTCCGAATGGGTGATTTCCCAGCATCAGGCCAGCCGGAGATTGCGGCGATGAACATCGCCATCTTGTGCCCTGGGCTTTCCCTGCCTCGCACGTGGGGCGGCGAGGCCGATCATGTGATCGGCGTCAACCGAACGGCGATGGCCTTCCCATGCGAGACCTGGGCATGCGGCGACTATCCACTGGTCGAGAAGATCGCCCCGGACGTCATTGGCTCCCCCCGCCTGCTGACGGCCGCCAACAGCGCGGCACATCTGCGGGACCATGGTCCCCCATGGCGGGGGCGGGTAGTGGAGTTTGAATCCCTGGTCGAAGGCGATCAGCCGTTGGACTGGCAGTTATTCACTCTGCCGGCGGCCGTGGTTTATGCCGCTTCCCTGCGGCCCGGGCGCATCAGTGTGTATGGGTCGGATTGGCAGGGTGAGGCCGACTGGGATGGATGGGCGGAGGCGGGCAATCGATCTCCGGCCCGGTGGCAGCTGGAGCGGCAGATTTTCCAGAACCTGGCGGACTGGCTGGAGCGCAAGAGCATAGCGCTCCGCCGCGTCCTGCCGTGACGATGCATGGTGCCTCCTTGGGCCGCCCGGCTCCAATCGTGGACCGGGCGGCTTTGGAGGCGCTGGATGATGTCATGGAAAAGGTCCATGTAATTCCGACAAAAGCGGGCTTGTGGCGAGTGGCGATAATGTCGCCGCGCCGCTACCGCCGATGGTTTCGCGCTTATCGCCGGTGGTGGGGGATCAAAGGTCATCGCCTGGCAATCAGCCCGGAGATGTGGCAATGAGCTTCACCGACATGCTCAAATCCGACGCGGCCGTGTTCACAGACGCGGAGACCTTTGGTGAGTCCATCACCTACGCCCCGCTGAATGGCACGGCCCGGCCGATCAATGCGATCGTGGATCGGATGCCGCCAGAGCGTATCGGCCCGGACGGGACCGTCTATATGCCCAAAGTGACCATCCAGGTCATCAACGATTCGGTGAAGGGGATCAGCTCTTCGGAACTCAACGCCGGCGGCAACGACAAGGTGAGCGTGGCCGTCCGGCTCGGCGGAACGGCGACAACCTTGGGGGTTTATCTGCCCCCGG
>JBIQLO010000175.1:0-8756 GCA_044464175.1 Planctomycetaceae bacterium
GGTCCTTCCGGCGAAATGGCGGGGATTATAGGGGAAGCGGGCGGGGGATGCGAGAAGGAACAAGTGAATCGCCAACTTCCAGTTGCCGGGCGCCTTCCGAAGGCGCCCGGCAACTGGCCGACAATGGGGGAGGCGCGATTATTTCCCGACGCCATACAGGGCGGAGATCACGCAATTGACGACCACACGGCTGGCCTCCGTTTCATCCGAAGGCCAATCCTTCTGGTTGTCGTTGAGCCGGGTGAGGTTCTTCAGAAGATCATCGTGAATCTGCTGGCCGGTGCGATTGTTGGGAACATCGATTTTCCAACCGCCGGCTTCATCCAGCATGGAGGCATAGAGGTCCGGGGTGTTGCCGGCCTTGGGAAGATGGACAACGCCGATCTCCGTGCCTTTGTCGATGTTGCCCTGTTCCTTGGTTTCTTCGTTCAGGGGTTCCTTGGGCTGGGCCTCGGCGTGACGGCCAGCGCCGGTTTCGGCATTGACGGGCCAGTCAGTCAGCACCTTCTTGGGGTCCTGGATTTCTCCTTCGGCGGCGATGACGTTCGAAAAAGTCCGGGCGCGATCGATGTCGAAGTCATGACCATACTTGTCCTTCCAGGCCTTCTGGAACTTGTCGGCCTGAGCATCCAGGTCGGCGAATTTCTTGTCCTTGAAGTCGCCGATGCGGTCACGATCCTGATCGACCAATTTGCTGACCACGTCGTCAAATTCACCCGCCTTGACGGCGTTCTCGGTGGCCGATTCCAGGGTTTCGGTCATGTCTTCGGTCTTGGTGTTCTTGACGACGCGCAGGCCGGGCGGCAACGTTGGCGCCATCCGGGCCGTCTGGTCATTCTGGGCTGTGTTCTCGTCGTTGTTCTGATCGGCCGCATAGATGGATTGGGTTGTCAGACCAATGCCGCCACAGGCGATGGCGACGGCCAACGCCATTTTCATGGTTTTTTGCATGGTGAGTCTCCTTGAAAAGGGATTGTGCGCCACGGCACCTCGCCGTAGTCCTTTGCTGCAAAGGAGTTGGATGCAAAGGGTGTGCCGCAAATGTGGCCTTGGGCGACAAGGGCAGGAGATGGCAGGAAAGGGATTATCGGGGGTCCCGCAGCAAAGCGCGCAATTCCTCAGCGCTGAGCACAGGCTCACCTTCATCTTCCGCAGGGGCGGAGGGTGGACGGGCCGGGAGGGGGGCTGGGGCGGGAGCCTCCGGGGGTTCGGGCGGCAGGGGTGCGGCGGCGGGGCGCGGATTTTCCGCTCGGGAGGGAAGCAGGGCGGTGCGGTGCAGGCCGTCATCCGCCAGCAAACCGTCGGCCCCCAGGCGCATGGCGTGGGCCAGGGCGGCGGCGCGGGCGTCGGTGCCGCTGAGCCAGATGTCAATATGGGGGAACCGGCGCTTGACGGAATGGATGATCTCCAATTCCTCCCGATAGAGGCTCCCCAGGCAGAGAACAAGGGACTGGTAGACGAGGGGGCGTCGGCACAGGTCGGCCATGGCCGCGTACGGATCGTCCATTTCTGTGCACTGGTAACCCAGATCGGTGAGGGTCTTCAAGGGCCGCGCGCGGGCCTGAGGAGAGGCGACGATCATCGCCCGCCCTGTGGGGCGCGTGACTGGGAGAGAAACCTGGGACATCGTCGTTGTGCTTCTTCCTGTTGGAGTAGCGGAGCCCTGCCTGCAGAGGCCCGACCCGCTGAAGCCATTTCTATGACGTATCATACGTCATGAAAGGGAAGAGGCAATTTGGAAAGGGCACCGTCGAACCGGAATGGGGTCCGGAACGTCTGATAAGATGGGATTATGTCGGTTGAAGGGGGGTAAATTGATCTAAAAGGCCGTTGCGGTTACACCTAAGGATGTAAGCAACGGTGATTGACGGCCCGAGGCAGCCGCCGATTTGACGTTGGAACGTCGGCCCTGCCGGCGCATACCAGCCACAGGAGTAAGATATATGGCCACCGCTCGCACCGCCTGGGGAATTGATCTGGGGAACCGGGCTCTGAAGGCAGTCAAATTAGTCCGGGATGTGGAGGGGCTTCGTATTGATGATTACGACGTCATTGAATACGAGCAGATTCTCTCAAATGCGGGCGACAATCGGGATTCCTACATCGCCGGGGCGCTGGCGACCTTCGTGCAGCGCCACCGGACGCGGGGCGTGCCGGTGGCGATCGGGGTGAGCGGGCAGCAGAGTTTTGCGCGATTCATTAAACTGCCGCCGGTGGAAACCAAGAAGATTCCCGAAATCGTGCGGTTTGAGGCGATTCAGCAGATTCCATTCCCGCTGGACGATGTGGAATGGAGCTATCAACTCTTCCAGGACCCGGAGTCGCCGGACATCGAGGTGGGGATCTTTGCGATGCGCAAGGACCTGGTCAACCAGTACATCCAGTATTTTACCGATGTGGACCTGGATGTGCAGGTGGTGCAGATGAATCCGCTGGCGGTCTACAACGCCATGCACTATGACGGGCGCATCAACGAAACGACGATGGTGGTGGACGTGGGGGCGGAGAACACGGACCTGATCATTGCCGATCCCAATTCGGCCTGGCTGCGGTCGATTCCCATCGGGGGCAACATTTTCACCGAAGCCCTGGTCAAGAGCTTCAAGCTGAATTTTCCCAAGGCCGAGGAGCTCAAGCGCAACGCCTCCAGCAGCAAATACGCCCGGCAGATCCTGCAGGCGATGCGCCCGACGTGTGCGGACCTGGTGGCGGAAATCCAACGGTCAATCGGGTTTTATGCATCGGTCCATCGCGAGTCGCGGATCACAAAGGTCGTGGCGCTGGGGGGCACGTTCCGGATTCCCGGCCTGACCAAGTATCTCCAGCAGAACCTGCAGCTTGAGGTGCATCGGCTGGATCAGATTTCCGCCGCCATGCCGCCGGACAACAGCGGCATGCCCAGCTTCAGCGAAAACCTGCTGTCGATGGTCAGCCCCTACGGACTGGCCATTCAGGCGATGGGAGAGGGGAAAATCGAAAGCTCGCTCTTGCCGGAGGCGATCAAGCGCGAGCGGATGTGGAAGGACAAGACCAAGTGGTTCGCGGCCGCGGCGGCGCTCTTCGTGGTCGGGACGGCGGTTGCCTATGGGAAGCTGGCGTGGATCGACGGCCAGCAAAGCCTGGCGCAGGCGGAGCAGCAGAAGATTCAGCGCATCAACAACCAGGCGACGGAATTGAGCCGCCAGTGGTCGGATGTGGAGCAGTCCGGGGCGGCGGACCGGCAGCAGATCATGAGTGTCAACGCCCTGCTGAAATATCGCGGGCTGTGGCGCGGGATTCTGGAGACGGTTCACAGCGCATTGCCCACGCCCCAGCCGGCGCTGCTCACCGGCGATGTGGCGCAGATCAAGTCGATTCCGCGCGGGCAGCGGCAGCAGATTTTCATCGATGACATTGTTTCGGAATATCATCCGAACATGACTGCCGTGCTGAAGCTGAACGAGAACCAGTTCAAGGCGCAGGGGGGTGGGCAGGGGATGCCCGGCGGCATGCCGCCGGACATGATGGGCATGCCGCCGGAACCGGGAATGCCGGGCATGCCCGGGATGGAGCCGTCACCCTTCGGAGGAGAGGCCGGAGCGAACGGAGGCACCGGGCCCCGCGGTTTTGTCGTTACCATCCGGGGCACCACGCCCAACGCCGGCAGCTACGATTTCATTTACAAGAATTTCGTGGTCCCCCTGTCCAAGCACACCGAGGATGCCAAGGACGCACAGGGGAATTACATCGCGCTCAAGAAAGGCTTTTATATCGCCAAGGCGACGGTGGTCTCTGCGCGGCCCATCCAGCAGAGTCCGGAACGTCTCAAGCAACTGGAGGCGGCGTATCAGGCGGCAACGAAGGAGCAGCAGTTGCCCTCCGGCAACCGTGGCGCCAACCGGGGCGTCTTCGGCGCGCCGGATGACATGGCCCCGCCGGATGTGGCTCCGGGCGGCTATACGCCCGGCCGACCGGGAACGGGCAAGGGCGAGTCGGCCGATGCGGCCTACCAGGATCGGCTGACCAAGGAAGATGTGCGGCAGGATTCGGAATTCACGGTGCGTCTGGCGATCGTGCTGGATCCCCAACCCAAGGCGCCCGGCCAGGAGAACCAGCCCTGAGGGTTGGAAGGGGCCGGATTGGAGGCCATGTGAGGCGTCCGGCCACTGGAAGTCACGGTGAGTGTTACCGGTGAAGGTGTTATGGACATAGTCAAGAAAAACCTGATCAGCATTCTTTGCGGCGTGGTCGCGTTGATCGCCATTGTGCTGCTGTTCTGGCCGACCCACGGCTACCAGGACAAGCTTCAGCAGGACCTGAACGCGCGCAAGGACGTGTACAACAGCCTTTCGCAGTTGCAGAGCCGCCAGCGAAGCCTCCCCATCGTGACGCCGGGGCAGTCGGAGCAGGCGCCCTTGGGGCGCTTTCCCAGCGAGCCGGTGATCCGGGCGGGTCTGGCGGCCAAGCAGGAGGTGCATCAGCAGGCGCAGCAGATGCTCAAGGACGCCATCGACCTGAATACGCACAAGCTGCTGGTCCCCGACTCCCTCCCGACGCCCCGTTCCACGGACCAGTTCCGCTTCGCTCAGGAATACGTCAAGCGATTGAACCTTCGCCACGATCCGGGCAATCAGGAATGCATCCAGGTGCAGATCCTCAAAGGCATTCAGCCCCCCTCGCAGGAAGAGGTGAAGCAGGCGGCGGATGATCTGTGGAACAACAAATTCAAACAGCAGATCGCCCATTACTCCAACAACCAGAGCAACGAAAACGAGGTGAAGGCGGAATTCGACCGGGCGGCCAAGGCGCTGCCCGAGCAGCTGATGCAGGAGGCGGCGACAAAGAACACGATGTATGTCGAGCGGGATGCCTTTGATTTCGACCCGACGGTGCAGACCGCCGCGTTCCAGGGCCAGCCGGCGACTCCGAAGGATATCTGGTATGCCCAGCTCGGATTGTGGATTGAATCCGACGTCGCCAAGGCCATCGCCAGCGCCAACGGCAAAAGCCAGAACGTGCTGACCTCGCCGGTCAAGCGTTTGATCAAGATGACGCTGCCGCGCGTGGAACAGGGATTTTACACGATGACCGGCCAGCCGGCGGGAGGGGGCGGGGGCATGGGAAACCAGCCGGTGCCGGTGCAGCCGGTGTCGCCGGACACGGTCGTGGCGACCGTGTCGCCCACGGGTCGGGTGTCCAACACGCTCTATGACGTGGTGCATTTTGAGTTGGTGGTGGATGTGGAGGCCGATATGGTGCCGGTGTTCCTGGAGCATCTGACGCGCAACCAGTTCATTTACGTCAATCAACTGAATCTGACGAGCGTGGATTCGGTGGCGATGAAGACGCAGGGATACCTCTACGGCGAGAAACCGGTGGCGCGCCTGAACCTCAAGTGCGAGATGCTGTTCCTCCGCGGCTGGACGGTTCCGCTGATGCCGGCGGAGGTAAAACAGCGGCTGGGCGTGCAGCCGCCCCAGCAGACGGCGGGACTGCAGTAATTGGGCATCGGCGGCGCGGCGATCGGCTAACAAATAAGACAGGCGTACCATGCAGAAAGTACTCGATTTTCTAGAAAAGAACGTGCAATGGATCGCGGTGGGACTGGGCGGGCTCTTCCTGCTGTACATCGTCTATGCGTATCTGCTGCTGCCTCCGGTCTCCACGGACCTGCGGACACGAGGTGGAGAGCAGACTGCGACCCTGGGCACCATAGACCAGTACACGCTGGACGGGCCGGCGCACGACCTGCAGAAGGCAATGGACAACCACCAGCCGATCCAGATCCCCGTGACCAAGTTTTCGCAGCAGTTCGTCAGCGCGATGAATTGGGCGGACAGTCAAATCCAGCCGTTTGATCCGAAGCTTCGGTGGGTCAACAGCCCGACCGCGCCGATCACGCTGATCGCCACGGAGGAAAAGGAAAAGCAGGAGCAGCAGAACGCCGGGGCGCTGTTGCCGGCCAATCCGCCCGCGGCGGCCTATGCGGGAGCATCCACGGGACGATCGGAAATTCCCGCCGCCGGCGGCTCGCGGCCCGCCGGCTCGGACTCCAACAAGACCCCTTCGGCCGACAAGCTGTGGGCCAGTGTCGGATTCAAGATTCCCACCTCGGAGATTGCCGAGCAGTTCAAGCAGGCCAAAATCCCGGCCTCGCAGGCGCAGACCCTGGTGCTGCAGATCGAGGCGGTCCGGCAGGAGCGCCAGCCCGACGGGAGCTGGGGCAAGGAGACGCCCGTCAAGCCGCTGCCGATCACGCCTAAGATGCGCTTCCCCAAGAAGGGAGACCGAGGCGCTGAGCCGGAATACCGCCAGTGGGCCACTTCCAACCAGGCGGCGATCCTGCAGCCTCCGTTTTACCAGGTGATCGGGGGGGATGTTTGGCGCGTGCCGGGGACCAATCCGCCGCCGCCGCCGCCGCCGCCGCCGTTCGATCCGGCCCGTGTGCGGCCGGAGGACGTCGCCAAGCTGACGCCGGAACAGCGCACGGCTTACAACAAGTGGCGACTGGAAGAGCGACGAAAGGAGCAGCAGCAGCGACAGCAACAGCGCAGCCGCGAACGGCGGCCGACACGGACGCCCAGCCGGATGGAGCCGCCGCCGCTTCCGCAGCCCGGCTATTCCCCCTCGGCGCTGGACGCGATGGGTCCGCTGGCCCAGGCGCAGCGCCGCAACGTGCCGGGCATGCCGCCGCCGCCGGACCTGCCGCCTGACATTCCGCCGGATGCGATGAATCCCGGTGGCGGGCCGCCCGCGGGGTATCAGCCGGGCGGCAGCGGCCTGGATCCGCAATGGGTCGAGGAGCAGAAAAAGGCCGCTGGGGTGATTCCGACCGGGCAGTTTGATCCGGCCAAGACACCGGCGATTCTGACCTGGATTCACGACGAAAACGTGCAGCCGGACCATGTTTACCGTTACAAGGTGCGGTATCGCCTTCTGAATCCGCTGTACCACTCGCCGAACCTGGCCAAGGACCGCAGTGCCCTGGAGGAATTTTCGCTCGAGAGTCCGTTTAGCGAATGGTCGGAGGCGGTGACGATTCCGCCGGTGACGGCGTTCTTCGTCGATGGCGGTTTTTATAACGACACCGCCCGCTTCCAGGTATTCCATTGGCAGGATGGTGTCTGGCATAGCAAGTCATTCATCGTGTCGCCGGGCGACATCATCGGACAGAAGGATGAATCGGGGATTGATTACACCACGGGATGGAGCTTGGTGGCGATTTCCGACTCCGGCGAATCCAATCCCTATGTGATTGTGACGGAGGCCGGCGGGCTGCAGCGGCGCGAGGTCCGCTCGGATCGTTCAGACCCGCTGTTCACCAAGCTGCGCCGGGAAGTGGCCGAGAACACCCCGCCGCCCGCTGCCCCGGGCGCGCCGGGAGGCGTTTCCTATCGGTGATCGGCAGACTCCCCCCGGTTCTGTTGGGCTGATTCCTCCTTGCACGCCGACGGGCCAATGCGGTACACAGGAGGTTGTGCCAAGGGGTTGTCCCGAGCCTGGAGGAGTTCATCATGCCGCAGATCACGGCCGCTGAGTCGGGGGAGTTCCGGGTCGGGGGGGACATGGCTGTCCATCGCCTGGGCTTTGGGGCGATGCGCATCACCGGCAAAGGCATCTGGGGTGAGCCGCCTGATCGGGAGGCGGCAATCCGCACTCTCCGCCATGTGCCGGAGCTTGGGATCAATCTGATCGACACCGCTGACAGCTACGGTCCGTTCGTCAGCGAGTCGCTTCTGCATGAAGTCCTCTATCCCTACGATGGGTTGATTATCGCCACCAAAGGGGGGCTCACCCGCCATGGGCCCAACATCTGGAAGCCGGTGGGTCGGCCGGAGTACCTGCGCCAATGCGTCTTGATGAGCCTGCGGCGGCTGGGGGTGGAGCGGATTGACTTATGGCAGTTGCACCGCCTGGACCCGCGCCTGCCGCGAGAGGAGCAATATGGGGCCGTGGGGGAGATGCACAAGGAAGGGTTGATCCGGCACGTGGGGCTGAGCAATGTGACGGTGGAGGACATTGAGGCCGCCAAGTCCTATTTCCCGGTCGCCACGGTGCAGAACCGCTACAACCTGACCGATCGGACCAGTGAGGATGTGCTGGAATTTTGCCAGCGGGAAAAGATTGGTTTCATTCCCTGGGCGCCCCTGTCGGCCGGCACGCTGGCGCAGGAGGGATCGCCGCTGAGCACCATCGCCGCCCGGTTGAAGATGTCGCCGGGGCAGGTGGCGCTGGCATGGCTGCTGAGGCGTTCGCCGGTGATGCTCCCCATTCCCGGCACGGCCAATCCGCAGCATCTGGAGCAGAACGTCGCGGCCGCGGGGGTGCAACTGAGCGATGAGGAATTTCAGACGCTTGATCAGCAGGGGCGGAAAGCTTGGGAAAGCCACAAGAAGGAATAGCACGGAGTGGGATGCCGGGACGCAGGGGCCTGTCAGGCGCTCTCGGGATGCTATTGAACGCGACCCCCCTCATTTAAGTATATATCATGGTGAGGCATCCTGTGGTCCCGGACCCGTGTGTCCAGGATTCCTGTGGGGCGCTGCGCGGTGAGCATCATGAATGAACGGATTGAAAAACTGGCACAAAAGGCCAAAGGATTGCCCAGGGCCCCGGGCGTTTATCTGATGAAGGATGAGAAGGGGCGGGTCATCTACATCGGCAAGAGCGCCTCGCTGCGCGACCGGGTGGGGAGCTACTTTCAGGCCTCAACGAAGCTGGAACACAAAAAAACCGCCCTGATCGAGCAGGTGGCCGATTTTGATATCCTCCAGACC
>JBIQLO010000176.1:0-8476 GCA_044464175.1 Planctomycetaceae bacterium
CTCCCTTCCCGACCTGCCGGCACTCTTCCCCGACCCCGCGCTGCGCACTTTTGCGCCAAAACGCGCAGCGCAAAAAGAAGCAAAAAACTTCGTGAAAAAAAGAATTATCGCCCCTGGCGCTCTCAAAACCTCGATTTGAAAAATCGCGCTGCGCGCTTTGTCGCCAAATCGCGCAGCGCCCCCGGTAAGGGTAGGAGAACCAATATGATGATGAACGACAACCCGAACCTGCCCGCCCTCACCAAGCCCGCCCCCTCCCCGCGCCGCCTGGCCGCCAACCGCAAAAACGCCCTCCGCTCCACAGGCCCGCGCACCCCCGAGGGAAAGGCCCGCTCCAGCCTCAACGGCCTCCTGGCCCGAGGACCCACCACCCCCGCCGGAAAGGCCATCGCCAGCCAGAACGCCCTCAAACACGGCCTGTGCCGCGCCACACGTCATCCCCGCTTCACCCCCATCCTCCCCGAGGATTCCTCCCCCGACTTCCAGACCTTCAAACGCGAACTGCAAACCGCCCTCCAGCCCCGCACCATCCTCCAACGCACCTACTTCACCGACATCGTCAACCTCGCCTGGCGCCTCTATCGCCTGGCCGACGCCCAGGTCAAAATCTTCGACTACGAGATGAACCACGCCCCGCCCGATCCCACCATGAGCGCGGCCGACCTGATCGCCCGCCGCTTCAGCGATGACCCGCAAAACGGCTTTCTCCTGCTCAACCGCTACGAACAGGCCATCCGCAACAACCTCCTGCGCCTCATCAAGCTCCATCAGGAAGCCAGCGCCCCCGACCGATACCTCCCCGATGAAATCCACGGCCTCTAACCACGACAAAATGACATCCAAACCCAAACGAACCAAACCCAATGCCCCGCTGGCGCGCTCCAATCGCGGTTTTTCACCCCAGCTCAACTACGACAGATTACGAAACGAACCAAACCCAATCTCCCAGATCCCATCCCCCACCCCAAGACAATCGCCCCCCCGCCCGCTATACTTTCACGACGCTGTTTTAACGCTTTTTTGAGGAGCCATTGACATGCCCGGTATGACCATGACTGAAAAGATCCTCGCCCAGCATTCCGGCCGACCCCGCGTCGAGCCCGGTGAGAACGTCTGGGTGAATGTCGACATCCTGATGACCCACGACGTCTGCGGGCCCGGGACCATCGGCATCTTTCAGGAGAAATTCGGCAAAGACGCCAAAGTCTGGGATGTGGACAGGGTCACCATCATCCCCGACCACTACATCTTCACGGCCGAGGAAAAGTGTCACCGCAACATCCAGATCCTCCGCGACTTCGTGAAGGAGCAGGGGCTCAAGTACTACTACGACCCGGACTTCGTGAAGAATGAGCCGGGCATGCCCAGCCCCTACCTGGACCCCACCCGGACCAACTACAAGGGCGTCTGCCACAAGGCCCTGCCCGAGGAAGGCCACGTCCGCCCCGGCGAAATCCTCCTGGGCACCGACAGCCACACCTGCACCGCCGGCGCCTTCGGCCAGTTCGCCACCGGCGTCGGCAACACCGACGCCGCCTTCGTCCTGGGCACCGGCAAGACCTGGCTCAAGGTCCCCCCCACCATGAAATTCACCTTTCATGGCAAAATCCCCCCCTACCTCACCGCCAAGGACCTGATCCTGGCCGTCATCGGCGAGATCGGTGTGGATGGGGCGACTTACCGCTCTATGTACTTCACCGGCGACGGCATCAAGAGCCTGACCCTGGAAGACCGCATGACCCTGACCAACATGGCCATCGAGGCCGGCGGCAAGAACGGCATCTGCGATGTCGATGAAAAGACGCTTCAGTACGTCCGCAAGCGTTCGCGCGTCAAGGAGTGGAACGTCGTCACCGAAGACCCCGACGCCGCCTACCACAGCAGCTACGAGTGGGACCTCTCCACGCTCGAGCCCCTGGTCGCCAAGCCCCACAGCCCCGACAACCGCGACACCGCCCGCAACTGCCGCGACGTCAAGCTCGACCGCGCCTACGTCGGCTCCTGCACCGGCGGCAAGATCACCGACATGATCTTCGCGGCCAATCTGCTCAAGGGGCACACGGTCAAAATCCCCACCTTCGTCGTCCCCGGCTCCACCGAGGTGCATGCCGACATGAAGCGCCTCAACCTGCGCGGCGCGCTGCGCCAGGGGAATGAAAAGTCGATCGAGGAAGTCCTGGTCGATGCCGGCTGCATGGTCGGCCCCAGCGGCTGCGCCGCCTGCCTCGGCGGCCCCTCCGACACCTTCGGCCGCCTCAACAACGCCGAGGTCTGCATCTCCACCACCAACCGCAACTTCCCCGGACGAATGGGCTCCACCAAGAGCGCCGTCTACCTGGCCAGCCCCCTGACCGTCGCCGCCAGCGCCCTGACCGGCCGAGTCACCGACCCCCGCGACTACATCACCACCCCCATCGAAACCGGCCTGGCCGGCGTGATGTAACGGCAGTCGTCAACCCCAAACAAAAAGCGGGCGGAGAGGTCAATCCCTCTCCGCCCGCTTTCTTGTTCATGCCGGCTTCATTTCCCCCGCAGCGGCTTGAGCAGCGCGCTCACCTTCGCGAGCCGCGACCCCAGGTTCCGCGCCGTCAGCAGCTCCGGCTCCTTCGGCTCCCGGTCGTTTTTCGGACCCGCCATCGTTCCCGGCCCATAGGGCGAGCCGCCCAGCCCCTCGGTCGTGAGGATATGCTGATTCTGTCCATACGGCGTCCCCACCAGGACCATCCCCAGGTGAATCAGCGGCGCAAAGGCGGTGAAGATGGTCGTCTCCTGCCCCCCGTGGATCGTGGCCGTGGAGGTGAAGACGCCGGCGGCCTTGTCCTCCAGTTGTCCCTTCGACCAGAGCGCTGCCGTGGAATCGATGAATGCCTTCATCTGCGCGGTCATGTTGCCGTAGCGCGTCGGCGTGCCCCAGGCGATTCCATCGGCCCACAGCAGGTCGTCGTGCGTGGCGATGGGAATCTCCTTCTGCCGCTCCATCTCTTTGGCGTAATATTCGTTGTCCGGCTTCAGCGGCTCCAACTCCGCCACCCGCCGCAGCCGCACCTCCGTACCCGCCACACTCCTGGCCCCGGCCTCCACGGCCTTGGCCATCTGATGAATATGCCCGTAGGCGCTGTAAAAGACGACAAGCACATTGGCAGCCATGGATTGCTCCTTCGTTTGAATGCCCCGCCGGGACTATAGAGCGCATCGCCTCCCAAGGACAACGCTCAACCCGCCGAAGTCTCCCCGCCCATGACGCGCAGCACCTGCCCGGTGATGTAGCTGGAATCGGCGTCCGAGGCCAGGAAGACATAAGCCGGGGCCAGCTCCTCCGGCTGGGCGGGACGCTTCATCGGAGATTGCGAGCCGAACTTGGCCACCTTCTCCGGCGTCGCCCCGGCATCCGAAGGGTTCAGCGGCGTCCAGACCGGTCCCGGCGCCACCGCATTGACGCGGATTCCCTTCTCCACCAGTTGCTGGGCCAGCACCTTGGTCAGCGCGTCGATCGCCCCCTTGGTGGCCGAGTAATCGGGCAATTGCTTGGACCCGGCCAGCGCGGTTTCGGAACTGGTGACGATGATCGCCGCCCCGGGCTTCAGGTGCGGCAGCGCCGCCCGCACGAGGCGGAAATAGGCATAGACATTGGTCTTGAAGGTCCGGTCGAATTCCTCATCACTCACCTCCTCCAGCGAGGGCTTGCGGTTCTGATGCGCAGCGTTGCTGACCAGGATATCCAATTGCCCCAGTTCCTTGACGGTCCGCTCGATCAGTTTCTTGCAAAAGACCGCATCCGTCAGGTCGCCGGGAATCTGCACGCACTTGCGCCCTTCCGCCTCGACGGCGCGCTGCGTCTCATCCGCATCCGACTGCTCCTGCGGCAGGAAGTTGATCACCACATCCGCCCCCTCACGCGCAAATAGATACGCCACCGCCCGCCCGATCCCCGAATCGCCCCCCGTCACCAGGGCCGCTTTCCCCGTCAGTTTGCCCGCCGGCTTGTAGAGGGGCGCCTGATACCGCGGCCGGGGCTTGAGCTTCGATTCCAGCCCCACTCCCTCCTGATGCTGCTTGGGAAACGGGGGTTTGGGCTCATTCTGGATTTGCGGCTGAGTGCGCTGTTTGGCCATGAAGACTCCTGTGAAACTTCTCGCCGCACAGGGGAAGCAATCAACGGGCCAGACCGCGCCCGACTTCAGACGCGCATGTACTGATCCGGCAGCAAAACCGCCTCCGGACGCTGGAGCGCCCGCGCGGCATGGACGGGGAAATAGGGGTTGCGCAGCGCCTGCCGGGCGGTGAAGACCAGGTCCGCCTTCTGGTCGGCGATGATGGCCTGCGCCTGATGCGCGTCGGTAATCATCCCCACGGCCGCGGTCAAAATGCCCGCTTCCTGTTTGATCGCCTGGGCAAACGGCACCTGAAATCCGGGGCCGACGGGAATCTTGACATGCGGAATCACCGCGCCGCTGGAGCAGTCGATCAGATCGACTCCCTCGGGCTTCAGACGCCGGGCCAGGGCCACCGAATCGCCGATCGTCCATCCCCCCTGCTCATCGGCCCAGTCGGTGCAGGAGAGGCGCACGAACAGCGGCTTTTCCTCCGGCCAGACCCCCCGCACCTGCTGGACAATCTCCATGAGAAACCGTGCCCGGTGCTCGAAAGAGCCGCCATAGGCATCGGTGCGCTGGTTGGTCAGGGGAGAGAGAAACTCGTTGATGAGATACCCGTGCGCCCCGTGTAGTTCGATGATGCCGAACCCCGCCGCCCGCGCCCGCCCCGCCGCCGCCACGAACGCCTGCTGGATTTGCTGGATTTCAGGAATCGTCAGTTCGTGCGGCGTGGGATAGCCGGCGTCAAAGGGAATCGCCGACGGAGCGACCACCGGCCAGCCCCCTTCGGCCTCCGCTAGCGGCGCATTGGGCTTGCGATGGCCCCAGGGGCGCGCGGTGGAGGCCTTGCGCCCCGCGTGCGCCAGTTGAATGGCGGGAACCGCCCCATACTGCTTGATGAACCGGGTGATCCGGGCCAGCGGTTCGATCTGCCCGTCTTCCCACAGCCCCGCATCATCCGGCGAGATGCGCCCGCGCTGCTCCACCGCCGTCGCCTCGGCCATTACCAGCCCATAGCCCCCAATGGCCCGCGAGCCCAGATGAACCAGATGCCAGTCGGTCGCCCGCCCCTGGTTGGAGGAATACATGCACATGGGCGATACCCCCAGGCGGTTGCGAAGGGTGACGGAACGAATCGTGATCGGGTCGAATAAATCAGGCATGGAGAAAGTATAGGCGCGCGAAAAGATCCGGCCACCCAAACGATGCGAAACCACTTCCGCCTTCCCCACCGTCTGCGGGGCCGCCCGGGGCCATCCAACCTCGCCAGTGGGCAGCGCCCCCCATGCCGCGCCGGCCAAAATGGGCCGCGGCGACAACTGGCAACGCCGGGCACTCCCCCTTAAAATCGCCGCGGATGGACGAGCCGTTGGGACTCATCGCGGGCGAGGGGGTCTTTCCGCTGTTGGTTGCGCGTGGCGCGCGGGCGGCGGGGCGCAAGGTCGTCTGCGTGGGGCTGGCCGGCAACGCCTGGAGCGAATTGCGCCAGGAATGCGACCGCTTCGACTGGGCCGGCATCACCCGCATGAGCCGCTGGATCCGCCTGCTCAAGGCCGCCGGCTGCCGCGAGGCGATCATGGTCGGGCGCGTGCGCAAAAGCCGGATGTACGAGCCGTTCGCGCTGGTCCGTTACCTGCCCGATTTCCGCACGGCGCGCCTCTGGTTTCAGACTGTGCGCCTCGACAAACGCCCGCAGGCGTTTCTGCAGGCGCTGGTCGGCGAACTGGGGGCTGAAGGGATTACCGTGGTTGACTCCACCCAATATTGCAAAGAACACCTGGCCACCGCCGGGGTCATGACCCGCCGCAGCCCCACCGACAAACAGTGGGAGGACATCCGCTTCGGCTGGGAACGCTGTTCGACCATCAGCCGCCTGGACATCGGCCAGTCCATCGCCGTCTATCATCACGAGGTCATCGCGGTCGAAGCCCTGGAAGGGACCAACGCCATGATCGAGCGGGCCGGGCAACTGTGCCGCACCGGCGGCTGGACCCTCATCAAGGTCTCCAACACGCATCAGGACATGCGCGTCGATGTGCCGGCCATCGGCACCACCACCATCGAAAAGCTCCACGCCGCCGGCGCCGCCTGCATGGTCCTGGAGGCGGGGAAAACCATCATGCTGGAAAAGCCCAAGGTGCTGGAGCTGGCCGACCGATACAAAATCGCGGTGGTGGGGCGGGAGGAATCCATGGAAAACGGAAAATGAATGAGGGAAAACGGCCGGCGGCCGCTTTTCCATTTCCCTTTTTCCATTTACCATCCCTCTATGGCGCTCTTTCAGTTCGTGCAGATTGTCTACTGGCTGGCGCTGGCGACCTGGTTCGGCGGGGTGCTCTTCATCGCCCTCGCCGCCCAGAGCATCTTCAAGACCGTGCGCCAGAATAACCCGATCCTGCCGGAGGTATTGAGCGTGAACCTGGAAGGCCAGCACGCCACGCTGCTGGCCGGCTCGATCGTCAGCAACCTGCTGGTGCAACTGGGGAAAATGGAGCTGGTCTGCGGCATCGCCCTGGTGGCGACCCTGATCGCCCAGGCATTTCTCATTGATTTAAGCGACCGCAATGGCACCGCCACGATCCTGCGGGTGCTCCTGCTGGCCGGGGCGCTGGGGGCGTCGGCCTGGCACCGCTGGGTGATCTGGCCCCGGATCATGCGGCACCGGCGGGACTACATCGACCACGCCGATGAGCCGGAGGTCGCCAACCCCGCCAAGGAGCAGTTCGACCGCGAGCATCGCCGCAGCGTCGCCCTGCTGCAGGTGGTGTTGTTCCTGCTGTTGGGCATGATCCTGTTCAGCGCCAACATCTCGCCGCGCGCGACCGGCGGCTGGCCACACCCTGTTTCACCGGAGCATTCCCTTGGGCGCACGCCTGTCCCGCACAACCCGCACTTCGGATGAGACCCGCTGGGCCCGGCGCGCCAGCCGTGTGACGGCCATTCTACCCCTGCTCAAGCGGCTCTATCCCGACGCCCGCTGCAGCCTGGACTACGCCACGCCGCTGGAGTTGCTGGTGGCGACGATCCTCTCGGCCCAGTGCACAGACCAGCGCGTCAACATCGTCACCAAAACGCTGTTCGCGAAATACCGCTCGGCCCGGGACTACGCCCAGGCCAATCCCGCGGAACTGGAGAAGGACATCCAGTCCACCGGCTTTTATCGCAACAAGGCCAGGAACATCCAGGCCATGGCCCGCTCGCTGATCGAGCGGCATGGTGGAGAAGTGCCCGACACGATGGAAGCGCTGACCGCGCTGGCCGGGGTGGGTCGAAAGACCGCCAACGTGATCCTGGGCAACGCCTTCGGCAAGAATGTCGGCGTCACCGTCGATACGCACGTCACCCGCCTGGCCAACCGGCTGGATTTGACCGACCACGCCGGCGATGCGATGAAGATCGAACGGGACCTGATGCGCATCGTGCCGCAAAAGGAATGGACGCTCTGGTCTCACCTCCTGATCCATCACGGGCGCAGCCTCTGCACCGCCCGCAATCCCAAATGCGCCCAGTGCCCCCTCCTGCCGCATTGCCCCACCGGTCAGGCCCTTCTGAAGCACAACAGCTAAAAAGAAAAGGGCCCGCCACGAAGGCGGGCCCGAGTCGTTGAATGGAGAAGATCCCGGATTTAGGGGGTGATTACCGGCAGCAGAACGCTGTCGTTCAGATCGTAGGGATCGCCTGTGGAAGTCGTCGCCGGGCTACCTTTGTCATCAACCGTGGCAGAGGTGCGGAACGTATAGATGTTGTCGCGCTGAGCGCCGACAAAGGGGTTGCTGGTCCACTCGACGTGGCCGTCTCCGTACAGCACGTTCTGGCCATCGCGGCCATGGTTGGGGCTGTTGCCGCCGCGCATCTGGGCGCCGGAGGAGGCGGTGGTGATGGCGCCGTTGGCCGCCGCGCCGGTGCCGGCGCCGGTCGTGTTGTTGCCGGGGTTGGCGTCAGCGGCGACCGCGAACTCAGGGCTCAGCGAGCTGTTCATCTTGTACCCGCTGCTGATGGCAGTGGTGTCCGGATACGGATTGGCGTAGCTGTAGCTGAGATTCTTCTGGTACGAGGGGCCGTTGGCCACCGCGGTGCCGTTGTAGAAATTGGTGTAGTACTGCACCGTCTCACCGGAGACAGGCACCCACTTCTCAGCATTGGAGCTGGGGCAGGTGAAGACCTCGGTCCCGATCTCCTGCGTCCGAAGGACCAGGTAGATCGCGGCGGACACGTCGTTGACGGAGACGTTGCCTTTGGCCCCGGCGACGTTGAACGGATCGGCGGCCACATTGGGGACGCCCGTGGCGCCGGTGAAGTTGTTCACGGTGCCGGTCGTATCCGCCAGCGTCCGCGGGTAGGCTCCGTTGTTCTCGTTGGAGTACAGCAGGATCGCCTGGCCG
>JBIQLO010000177.1:0-8362 GCA_044464175.1 Planctomycetaceae bacterium
TCCACGAAGAAGACATCCTGGCGATTGTTGCCCCGCTGGGTGATGTGGTGGGGGAGGCGCGGCAAGACGATTCGGGCGACCCGCGGCATGGGGGGCATCGTAACCGCGAGGGGAAGGGGTAGACAAGGAAAAAAACAGGTGCCTGTCCCGGATTAAGAGCGAGAGAAATAGGTGACTGTCCCGAATTAGAGGTGCGTGGACGGCCTCGTTGAGGCCGTCGCGGGGTTAACGAAGAGCGCCTACAGAGGCCGCGCGGGGTCATTCGCCGCGCTTGGCGGCGATGAGGTCGCGGAGGCGGGCGGCCTCTTCGTAGCGTTCATCGCGGACGGCGCGGTCCAGGCGGTTCTGGAGCTTCTGGAGGGGGTCCACGGGGATTTTGCGCCGGATGTCGCGCGCGAAGCGCTTGAGGACTTTCACCTCGTTGGCCTGGGCGTAGAGCTGTTTCTGGCCGAAGCGGGTGAAAAAGTCGCGGATGGCGTCGAGCCCTTTTTCGATGACCTTGAGGGCGTCCTCGTAGCGTTTTTCGTTGAAGGCGATGGAGGCGTTGGCGCGGGCGTTCATCATCATGAGGTAGGGGCGGTACTGCTCGAGGATGAGGCGGTCCTGCTCCTCCATGGCGAACTGGGCGCACAGGTCCATCAGGCGGAGGTTTCGGGCGGTGTCGCGGACGACGCCGGTGTATTCCTCCAGGACGAAGAGCCCGAGGTAGCGGTGGTAATACATCATCGCCTCCTCGCGGAGGAAATGGCACTGCTCGCTGGTGAGGTGGAATCCCAGTTCGGTGCCGTTGCGGCTCTGGTGTTCCTTGAGCTGGGCCTCGAAATAGTCCAGCAGGGATTCAAATCCGTGGGGGCGCACGCCGTCGGGGCGGCCGGACATTTCCATCTGGAGCAGCCCGAGGTTGAGGCGCATCTGGAGCTTGGGGTGGCCGTCCATACCTGTGACTTTGCGGACGTTGATGGTGCCGGACTCATAGTCCCATCCCTTGAGAACGGGGGTGATGTCCTTGCTGGGCAGTTTGGCGTGGTCGATTTTGGGGGGTGGTTTCCGATCGCTCATAAGCCATTCTCCGCCCCTATTGTAGCCCTGTATTTGCGGCCGGACAAAATCGACACGAAATTGGGAACAAAGGGGGCGGCAGGGGGGGCGAGGGGGGGCGGTTTTTGACCCGGAGGGGCAAAGCGCATAAAACTAGGGGGTGAGGGTGCCGCCATGAGCGAATTGGTCCAATGTGCCTGTCCCAGTTGCCACTGTGAGGTGGCGCGGGAGGCCGCGGTGCTGTGCAACGGCAAGCTCTACTGTAGCAAGGCGTGTGCCTATGAATGCACCGAAACCACCTGCCTCTGTATCCATGAGCGTTGCGACGATGATGAACAATCCCACGGCTGAAACCAGCGGCGACGGCGGCCAGAAGCCGATCCTGTACCTGTGCGCCGGGACCCAGAGCAGCGGATCGACGCTGATTTCCTGGTGTTTCCTGCAGCGGGCGGATATGGACGGCATTCTGGACCAGCGGGGGGACATCCTGCCGGCCCTGACGCCCAGGGCGGCGCACCCGTATGCCTGGTGCAAGTTCACGGTCAATTGCTTCCGGCTGTCGGAGGCGATGGCGTACGCGGCGGATGAGGGGTGGGACGTGCGTCCGCTGCTGGTGGTGCGGGATGTGCGGGCGGTGCTTAATTCGTTGCTGGTCAAGTCTTACGGGCGCAACGGCACGACCGGGGAGGAGCCGCCACTGCGGCTGCGGCTGCGGCGGTTCAAGGAGGACTGGGAGACGGCGCGGCGGGAAAACTGGCCGATGTTGCAGTACGAGCAGTTCATCCATCAGCCGGAGCAGACGCTGCGCGACGCCTGTGCGGCGATGGGGCTGGCGTGGGATGAGGGGATGCTGCACTGGCCCAAACAGAAGTCGAGCATTTTGGCGCCCATTCACGGGAACGCCACCTTCCGCCAGACGTGCGGGGAGGACCTGGCCGAGACGCTCCGCCCGGCGCGGGCGGATCTGACGGTGGACCGGATTCCGCCGGAGGACCTGGCGTGGCTGGAGACGGAATTTGCCGAGTTCAACCAGGCCAACGGCTACCCCGCGCAGGCCGAGCGGCGGACGCCGTGGACGGGAACGGTGCAGCGGCTGATCCCGCGCTGGGAGAACACCCGGCGTTATCGCAAACGGCGCAAGAACCCGCTGTCGCGGTTCGTGGATGCGATCACGCCGCAGTGAGGGCTGTGGACGGCCTCGTCGAGGCCGTCGCGGGGTCAACGACCGTGCGCACAGGGGAATCAAGGATAGGCGCCTATGGCAAATCGGGCGTTCCCGAAGGGGGGCGGGCGGCGGTAGAGTGCCGCTCATGGCCCGCAAACAGCAACCCACCGCTCAATCCTTTGATCTGGACAAGCCGGCGGCGGCCGGCGCGCCGGTGGCCCGGCCGGTGCTGGTGACGGGGGCGTCGGGGAACATCGGCTCCTATTTCGCCAAACAATCCCATCGGCGCTATCCGCTGCGTCTGATGGTGCTGCCGGAGGAGGACCCGCAAGATGTGAAGGCGATCCGCCGGTATGGGGAGGTGGTGGAGGCGAACCTGGACGACCTGGCGACGCTCAAGAAGTATTGCCGGGGCATCGACACGATCGTGCATCTGGCGGCCGACCCCAATCCGGGGGCGACCTGGGACAGCATCCTGCCCAACAACATCGTCGGCACCTACAACCTGTTCGTGGCGGCCAAGGCGGCGGGGTGCCGGCGGGTGATCTATGCTTCGTCGGTGCATGCCATCAGCGGGTATCCGGCCGATGTGCAGGTGAAGGCGAATGAGCCGGTGAATCCGGGGGACCTGTACGGCGTCTCCAAGTGCTTTGGGGAGGCGCTGGCGCGGTACATGGCGGTGCAGGAAGGGGTCTCGTCCATCTGCATCCGCATCGGGGCGTTTCAGCCGCCGGAGAGTGCCCGCAAGCGGACAGGGGTTGGGATGATGGACGCCTGGGTGTCGCAGCGCGACCTGAACCAGTTGATCCAGAAGTGCATCGACGCCCAGGGGCTGCGGTTTGCGATCTTCCACGGGCTGAGCAACAACCGGTTCAAGCGCATGGACATCTCCAACGCCCGGGAGCTGGTGGGGTATGATCCGCAGGATGACCTGACGGAACTGAACCCATTGCTTCGGCCGCTGCACCTGCGCGACAAGGTGAGCCGCCACAGCGGGGGGAAGTCGGGGTTGCGGAAGGACCTGTGAACGGAGAAGTGTAGAGGGCCTCGCCGGGGCCGTTGCGGGGTCAGCGACCCCGCCTACAAGAAGTCGGCGACCCCGGCTACATGAATCTGCTCACGGCATTTTGGGCATCATTTCCAGATACGGGGTCTTGGGCGTCTGGCCCGGGGGGATGTAGGCGGGCATGGGCTCGCCCTTGGGGCCCAGGTGCTTGATATATTGGTAGATCGCGCGCAGGTCATGCTCGCTCATGTCATTGAGGCTGGCCCAGGGCATGGGGGGGCGGGCGTTGCGCTTGTGGGCCATGATGACCCATCCATCCTCGCTGACGGTCTGGACAAAGAGGCGGAGGTTTGAGGCGTAGGTGGTGCCCCAGGGGCCGCGCCAGCCGACGGGGACGCCGGTGAGCCAGTCGGCCTCGGGGACCTTGCCGGGGGTTTGCATCCAGCCGGGGGTGTGGCAGTCGTTGCAGCCGGCGACCTGGATCAGATAGCGCCCGGCGGCGACGGGGGATTCGGCCATCACATGATTGCCAGTGGGCATGGCCATGATGACCTGGGTCGGATGCGCATCGGAGGCCGTGGCGGCGGGGCGGGCGAGTTGCCAGATGCCCAGGGCGATGATGATGAGGGCGATGGCCACAAGCAGGACCCAGCGAAGGGATTTCATGTGTTGCTCCTGTTAGAGAGGCTACAGAATGACATCCGGCCTCGCGAGTTGCAAGGGAGCGGGCGCGGCGCAACGGGTTCCAGGCTGGAAGCCTGGACTACGCCAGCTTTTCAATCTCACGTTCCACCTGCTGCAACTGGTCGCGCGTCTGCTGGACCAGATGGGGCGGGGCCTTGGCGATGTAGGCGTCGTTGGACAGGCGGGCGCGGAGGGCGTCGGCCTGTTTTTGCAGCTTGGCCCGCTCGGCGGCGAGGCGCTGTTTTTCGGCCTCGGGATCGACGAGGTTTTCCAGATACAGATCGCACCCGGCGGCCAGCGCCTTGGCGGCGTTAGGGGGGGCGGGGAGATTGGGCGCCACCTGCTTCAGTTCGCACACGCCCAGCAGTTCGATCACCTCGCGGGCCGATTCGATCAGGGGCTGGAGCGTTTCGGGGGCCGAGAGGCTGAGGGGGACCGGCTTTTTGGGATCGACCTTGTACTCGCTGCGGACGTTGCGGATGGCGGTGACGATCTGCTGGATTTTGGCGAAGTCTTCCTCGGCCCGGGCATCGGGGGCGGCGGGCTGGGGCCAGCGGGCGCGGATGAGCAGGGGGGCCTCGGTTTTCAACGCCGGCCAGGCTTCCTTGAGCCGGGCCCAGAGGGTTTCGGTGATGAAGGGGATCATCGGGTGCATCAGGCGCAGGGCGGCATCGAGCGTCCGAGCCAGCGTATGGGCGGTCTGCGGCGCGCGGGCTGGGTCGCGCAGGGCGGGTTTGATGGCCTCGAGATACCAGTCGCAGAAGTCGCCCCAGAAGAAGTCGTAGCAGGTCTTGGCGTACTGGTCGAAGCGGTAGACGGCCAGGGATTGGTTCGCCTCGCCGATGGCGTGGGTCAGGCGGGAGGTGATCCAGCGGTCGGGGACGGAGTGCTGGGTGCTGACTGTTGAGTGCTGAGTAACCGGGTCCGCTGAAGCGGACCCTACGGATTCGAGGCTGGAGAAGGCGAAGCGGGCGGCGTTCCAGAGTTTGTTGCAGAAGTTGCGGCCGAGGTCGAATTTTTCGCTGGTGTTGCGGCCCTTGGCGTCTTTCTTGACGGGCATGCGCAC
The DNA here is from genome assembly GCA_044464175.1 of Planctomycetaceae bacterium. Classification (GTDB taxonomy): domain Bacteria; phylum Planctomycetota; class Phycisphaerae; order Tepidisphaerales; family Tepidisphaeraceae; genus JBIQLO01. Next base: position 4,960 of record JBIQLO010000177.1, read on the forward strand.
ATCCTGCGTCTCGGTGGCCATGGTGGTCATCGCGAAGCGCAGGGCGTCAGCGCCGTAGATGTCGATGATCTCGACGGGATCGACGCCGTTGCCCTTGGATTTGCTCATCCGCTCCCCTTTGCCGTCGAGAATCGTCGGGTTGATGGCGACGTGATGGAAGGGAAGGGAATTTTGGATTTTGGATTGCGGATTTTGGATTTTTTCCTTGGCGGCGTCAGCGCTGTCGGAAAGAAATTTTCCCTCGCCCATGTCGTAGAGGCCCATCATGACCATGCGGGCGACCCAGAGGGTGATGATGTCCCGGCCGGTGAGCAGGACGCTGGTGGGGTAGTATTTTTGCAGGTCGGCGGTTTGGTCGGGCCAGCCGAGGGTGCTGAAGGGCCAGAGGGCGGAGGAGAACCAAGTGTCGAGGACGTCGGGGTCCTGCTGGCCGCCATGCTGCTCGATCAATTTTTCAATCTCAGGACTTCCGGGGCGGACGGATATTCCAATTAAGATTTCTCCGCTGGATCCGCCAGGGCGGATGACTTGAACAGCGATTTGCTCATTTTGTTCTTTGGTTAAATATGGTAAGTCCATACGAACTTGCTGCGAATCGCTTGGAGCATCCGCACGTGGCCCTTTCCAAAGGAAAACCCACACCGGTATCCGATGCCCCCACCAGAGTTGGCGGGAGATGGGCCAGTCGCGTTTTTCACCGAGCCAGGCGAGGTATTGCTGGGCGTGGCGTTCGGGGAAGAATTTGATTAATCCTTCGCGCACCACTTCGAGGGCGGGTTCGGCCAGGGGGGCCATTTTGACGAACCACTGGTCGGAGAGGTAGGGCTCGATGGGGGTTTTGGAGCGGTCGGAGTGGCCGACCTGGGTTTCGTACGGTTCGGTCTTTTCGAGCAGGCCCTGGGCTTCGAGGTCTTCGACGACTTTTTTGCGGGCCGCCTCGCGCTTCACGCCTTTGTAGGGGCCGGCGTTTTCGTTGAGTGTGCCGTCGGGGTTGAGGATGTTGATTAACTCAATCTCGTCCGCCTTCCCTTGATGCCGCTGCCAGACGGCGTAGTCGTTGGGGTCGTGGGCGGGCGTCACCTTCACCACGCCGGAGCCGAATTTCGGATCGACGAGGATGTCGTCGGCGATGATGGGGATGCGCCGGCCGGTTAGTGGCAATTCCACGGATAAGCCAATTGCCCAATTCCACCTCGGATCCTCCGAATGCACCGCGACGGCGGTGTCGCCGAGCATGGTTTCGGGGCGGGTGGTGGCGACGGTCATGTAGGAAACGCCCTCACCCCGGCCCTCGCCCGGAGTACCGGGCGAGGGGGAAGAGACGATTGGATAGCGAATGTGCCACAACGACGTCTTCACGTTCTCGTGATAGATTTCATCATCGCTGATGGACGTTTGCAGATGCGTATCCCAATTCACCAGGCGCTTGCCGCGGTAGATCAGGCCATCTTTGAAGAGTTTAAAAAAAGTTTCGCGGACGGCGCGGGCCAGACCCTCATCAAGGGTGAAGCGCGTGCGGGACCAGTCGCAGGAGCAGCCGAGGCGCTGGAGCTGGCTCAGGATGCGGTCGCCGTATTCGTTCTTCCAGTCCCAGATGCGCTGGACCAGCGCCTCGCGCCCGATGTCGTGGCGGGTTTTATTCTCCTTCTCTTTGAGCTGCTTTTCCACCACCGCCTGCGTGGCGATGCCGGCGTGGTCGATGCCGGGAATCCAGAGGGCGTTTTTGCCCTCCATGCGGGCCTTGCGGATGAGGATGTCCTGAAGGGTGTTGTTGATCGCGTGCCCCAGATGCAGGGCGCCGGTGACGTTGGGGGGCGGGATGACGATGGAGTAAGGCTCGCCGGGGGCCGATGGGTCGGCCTCGAAGGCATGGGCATCCAGCCAGGTCTGGTAGGCCTGCGGTTCAACGGCGGAGGGATCGTAATTTTTGGGCAGTTCGGTGGGCATGTTGTTCGTGGGGTACGCTTTAGCGTACCTGGTTACCTTTTGGCCAATCGCCGTAACCCGGTACGCCAAAGCGTACCCTACTCAATTTCATGGATGTTTTGTAGGGGCGGATTATTTCGCCGGGTGGGCTTTCAAATCCTGCCGGATTTCCTGGAGGGCCAGCACGCAGTAGGAAGTGACCAGGACCGGGTCGCCTTCCATCCAGCGGGGGTCGCCGGAAAAGCTGCCGTCGGGGTGCTGGAGGGAGGCGAGCTTTTGGGTCAGCTCCACCCGCCAGTCGTGCTTGTGCCCCTGGGCGTCGGTGAGGATCGGCTGGCCGTAGGCGTGCAGGGCGCGGGCCATGGTCATGTAGCCGTAGTAGAGCCCTTCCTGGGCATGGGCGCGGTCGGCATCGCCCATGCCGACGTTCTCATCGACCGACCAGTGGGTGCAGAGCCAGTGCCAGGCGGCCTGGACGCGGGGGTCCTCTTTGGTCAGTCCGGCGTAGATCATGCTCTTGAAGCCGGCGTAGGTCATGGAGGCGTAGCTGCGGAGGCGGCGCTGGCCGTTGGGGGCGGTGTATTCGCCCGCCTTGGATTCACCGCCGCTGGCGGGGGAATAGGCGAATCCGCCATCGTCGCCGGCCCAGGGCTGGTCGTTGGATTCGGATCGGTTTTGCATGCGGCTGAGGAAGACCAGGGCGTTTTTGTAGGCCGGATCGCCGGGCTTGACGCCGGCGTCGTGGAGGGCTTCGATCGCCATCTGCACGTTGCTGCCGTCGGGGCGGGCATGGTGGCCATAGCCCCAGCCGCCAAAGCGGGGGTCGGAGGGGGGCACCTGCCGCTGGGGGGCATCGGGCCCTTCCACATGGTCATCCCACTGGAGGTTGCGGAGGAACGCCACGGCCTTGTCGATGGCGGGCTGGTATTGCTTGTCCCCGGCGGCGGTCAGGGCGCTGATGGCGATGGCGGTGTTGTAGTTGGCGAGCATCTTCTCGGAGATGCCCCCATCCTTGCCCTGGGCGCGGAGCAGGGCCTGGTATCCCTTTTTGATGAACGGTTGATCGGCCCCGTATTGCGGATCGAGCACGAAGCCGCGCAGGACCAGGGCGGTGAAGGCCGGCGGCTGTTTCGGGCCGTGCCAGGCGCCATCGGGGCGCTGCTTGGATTTGAGGTAATCCAGGGCCTTGTGCGTCACCGCCTTGGCCTGGGCGGCGGTGGTGGGCTCGGCGGCACGGGCGGGGGCCAGTGGGACCAGAAGCGTGAGCGCGGCGAGGATGCTGAGGCTAATGCGGTTCATACGGGCATGATACGGTTTTTGGGGTTGGCGGGAAGATGGATATTGCCAGGCTCCTGCCCTGCGGAGGCATGTCGGCGCTGGGCGGCTGCTCTCAGCGGTGCCGTTCGATATAGGCGGCGGCCTCGAGGAGGGAGGGGGTCTGGTGGTCGGCGGGGATGGGGGTTTGGGCCGCGGCGGG
>JBIQLO010000178.1:0-8349 GCA_044464175.1 Planctomycetaceae bacterium
GCTATCAAAAACAACGATTTTCCCCCCGAACCCAATACTCCGTATTTCCCAACGAACCCAACCCACCCCAATCCCCTGTTGCCATACAACCTCAAAAGCGGCACAATCACGCCTCGTAAAAATTTTCCAACCAACCACGGGCCCAAAAACGCCCGGGACAGACGAAGGAGACACATGGCAGGGCAGGCATTTGGCGTCATCGGGCTGGAAGTCATGGGACGGAACATCGCGCTCAACATCGAGCGCAACGGTTTCCCCATCGCCGTCTACAACCGCACCTACGCCAAGACGGAGCACTTCATCAACGAACTGGCCAGGGGCAAAAACGCCAAGGCCGGCAAGACCGTCCAGGAATTCGTCGCCCTGCTGGAAAAACCCCGCCGCATCCTCATCATGGTCAAGGCCGGCAAGCCCGTCGATCTGGTCATTGAGGAATTGAAGCCCTTCCTGGACAAGGGAGACATCGTCATCGACGGCGGCAACTCCCTCTTCACCGACACCGAGCGCCGATCGGCCCAGCTCAAGGACAGCGGCATCCGCTTCTTCGGCATGGGCGTCTCCGGCGGCGAGGAGGGCGCCCTCTGGGGCCCCAGCCTCATGCCCGGCGGCGATGCCGAGGCCTACCAGCACCTGGAGCCGATCCTCAAGAAAGTCGCCGCCAAGACCGACGATGACGGCCCCTGCGTCACCTACATCGGCTCCGGCGGATCGGGCCACTTCGTCAAGATGGTCCACAACGGCATCGAATACGGCGACATGCAGCTCATCGCCGAGGCCTATGACCTGCTCAAGCACGTCGGCGGCCTGAACAACGCCCAGTTGAAGGAGGTCTTCAACGAGTGGAACAACAGCGAACTCAAGAGCTTCCTCATCGACATCACCACCAAGGTGATCGATTTCAAGGACCCTGACGGCTCGGGCGACCTGATCGACGTCATCCTCGACAAGGCCGGCCAGAAGGGAACCGGCAAGTGGACTACCCAGACCGCCCTCGACCTGGGCGTCCCCATCCCCACCATCACCGCCGCCGTCGATGCCCGCCTCGTCTCCGCCATCAAGGAGCAGCGCCTCGAGGCCTCCAAATTCCTCACCGGCCCCTCGCCTAAAAAGACGGACAACGTCAAGCAGTTTATTGCGGATGTGAAGGCCGCCCTCTATTGCTCCAAAATCTGCTCCTACACCCAGGGCATGGCGATGCTGGCGGTCGCTAATGCCCACTACAACTACGGCATGCATCTGGACGAAGTCGCCCGCATCTGGAAAGCCGGCTGCATCATCCGGGCGGTCTTCCTGGACGAAATCAAAAAGGTCTTCAAGGAAAAGCCGGACCTGCCCAACATGCTCATGGCCGACCGCTTCCGCGACGCCGTCGCCCAGCGACAGGAATCATGGCGGCGCGTGCTGACCACCGCCCTGGCCTCCGGCGTGGCCACCCCCGCCTTCAGCGCCTCCCTGGCCTACTACGACAGCTTCCGCCGCGCCCGACTGCCGGCCAACCTGATCCAGGCCCAGCGCGACTTCTTCGGCGCCCACACTTATGAGCGCACCGACAAGGGCGGCACCTTCCACACCGAGTGGGCCGCCGAGCAGCCGGCCCACCACCCCGGCGAGGACCTGAGCCCCAAAGGCGATTCCAAAGTTGTAAATCGGCCGGGCCCTGCGGCATAATGCACCGCATGCCCCCAACCAGCAGGACCGTCGAAGAATCCCCCGTCCCGTCCGATCCGATGAATGAGGCGTTGCTCTTCGAGGTGGCCTGGGAGGTCTGCTGGCAACTGGGCGGCATCTACACCGTCCTGCGCACCAAGGCCGCCGCCATGCAGGCGATCTGGGGGCAGCGGTATTGCCTAATCGGGCCCTACAACCCCTCCACCGCCGCCATCGAGTTTGAGGAACTGCCGACGGAGGGGCACATCCGCCAGACGCTCGACCGCCTGCGGGCGATGGGCATCCCCTGCCATTTCGGGCGCTGGCTGGTCCATGGCCGTCCCAGGGTGATCCTTCTGGATTACCGCGCACGCTTTGAGTCGCTCGACACCGACAAATACCTGCTCTGGAAGGACAACGGCATCTCCGTCCCCCCTTCCGACGGCGAGGTGAACGAAACCATCGCCTTCGGCTTCACCGTCGCCGAATTCTTCAAAGCCCTGCGCCAGATCGTGACCGATCGCCCCATTCTGGGGCACTTCCACGAATGGATGGGCGGCGTGGCCGTGCCGCGCATCGCCCACATGCAACTGGACATGGCCACGGTCTTCACCACCCATGCCACCCTGCTGGGGCGCTATCTGGCCGGGGAAAACCCCAACTTCTACAATGACCTGCCCTGGGTCGATCCCGACCACGAGGCCGGACGCTTTGGTATCCATCCACGATTCGCCATCGAGCGGGCGGCCGCCCACGCCAGCACCGTCTTCACCACCGTCAGCCGTGTGACGGCGGTCGAGGCGGAAAAGCTGCTGGGGCGGGCGCCGGAGGTGATTTTGCCCAACGGGCTGAACATCCACCGCTTCGCCGCCACCCATGAATTTCAGAACCTGCACCAGGAGTACAAGCAGCGGATCGAGCAGTTTGTCATGGGACATTTCTTCCCCAGCTACGCCTTCGACCTGGACAACACCCTCTACCTGTTCACCAGCGGGCGGTATGAATACCGCAACAAGGGAATGGATCTGTTCATTGAGTCCTTATACCGGCTGAATCAGCGGCTCAAGCAGGAGAAGGACCCGCCGACCATCGTGGCGTTCATCATCACGCGGGCGGCGGCGCGCAGCATCAATGTCGACGTACTGCAAAACCAGTCGATGTTCGACGACCTGCGCGAGGCATGCCACAGTGTGGAGCGGCAGATGGGCCGGCGGCTGTTCGAGGCGGCCGCCCATGGACGCCTGCCCGACCCCAAGGAACTGATGGAGGAGGACAGCCGCGTGCGGCTCAAGCGGGCCATGCAGGTGTGGCGCACCAGCCGCCGCCCGCTGATCGTGACCCATGACCTGGTGGACGATGGCAGCGATCCGATCCTCAATCACCTGCGGTATCGGCAACTGTTCAACTCAGCCGACGATCCGGTGAAGATCGTCTTCCATCCGGAGTTTGTGACCGCGACCAGCCCCCTGATCCATCTGGACTATGAGCAGTTTGTGCGCGGCTGCCACCTGGGGGTGTTTCCCAGCTACTACGAGCCGTGGGGATACACGCCGATGGAGTGCTGCGCGCTGGGATTGCCGGCGATCACTACGGACCTGAGTGGGTTCGGGGCCTATGTGCAGGCGCATGTGCCCGAATACCGCCAGCAAGGGATCGTGGTCATCAACCGGAGGACCCAGAGCTTTGACCAGGCGGCCGACGAGGTGACCGATTACCTGCTGGAATTCACCCAACTGACTCGCCGCCAGCGCATCGAGCTGCGCAACCGTGTCGAACGGTTAAGTGAACTATTCGACTGGTCGGTGCTGGCGCAACATTACACCGAAGCCCACCAACTGGCTCTGCGGCGACTGACAGGCCGGGAGGGCAAGGTGGAAGTGCGGGTGGTGTAGAGGCATCACTTCAGCGGCCGGTTTCGTGAAAATAGTTCCTGATGTAAAGCGTTTAATGATCAGGATCGGAGGCTTTATGGCATCGGCACTCACCCGTTCGATCGTCGTCCTCGCGGGGGTAACCCTTTTCGGCCTTTGCGTAGGGGTATGCGGGTGGACCGGCCAGATATTCGCTCAAGTCCGCCCCCTCAGGCCGGAGGCGTTGCCGGCCGGGACGCGCATCCAGCGGGATGTATCCTATGGGGCGTCGTCGAGGCAGAAACTGGATATCTACAGCCCGCCAAACGCCAAAGATGCCCCCATCATTCTGATGGTGCATGGCGGCGGGTGGTGGCGCGGGGACAAGTCCGCCGCCGGCGTTGTCCAGAACAAGATCGACCGGTGGCTTCCCGAGGGATACCTCTTCATTTCCGTCAACTATCGCATGATCCCCGAGGCCAATCCGCTGCAGCAGGCGGAAGATGTCGCCAGGGCGCTGGCATATGTGCAGGATCATGCCAAGGCCTGGGGCGGGGATCCGTCCCGGATCATTCTGATGGGCCATTCGGCCGGGGCGCATCTGGTTTGCCTGCTGAGCGCAGCCCCGGCGATCGCAACTCAGCAGGGCGCCCATCCGTGGCTTGGAACGGTCTGCCTCGACAGCGCGGCCTACAACATGGTGACCATCATGGAGAGACGCCACCCGGGCCTGTATGACCAGGCGTTCGGGACGGATCGACAACTCTGGAAAGACGCCTCCCCGACCCTTCGCCTGTCTTCGGCGGTGAAGCCGATGCTGCTGGTCTATTCCACGCGCCGGCCGCTCAGCCGCGCCCAGGCGACGGCGTTCGCCGAGAAGGCCATGTCTCTTGGGGGTGATGTGAAGCTCCTGCCGGAGGACTTGGACCATGGATCCATCAACACAGACCTTGGACTTGCGGGCCCTTACACCGACAAGGTGGATGCCTTCCTTCGCTCGCTGACTTCGAAATGAATCTCGTTCAGGGGAGCTTTGCCAGACGCTGACGGGCGTCGGTGAAGGTGGGATCGAGCTTCAGGGCGGTTTCGTACTGCTCGCGGGCCTGGTCGATTTTGTGCTGCTGCTCGTAAACCGATCCGAGGTTGTAATGGGCCTGGGCGGGGGTGAGGACGGCGGAGAACTGCTGGAGCGCCTCGGCCGGGCGGCCGTTGCGGGCCAGGAGCAGCCCGTAATTAATGCGACAGGGCTGGCTTTTCGGATTGAGAACAATGCCGGTCTGGAAGCTGGTCTCGGCCTCGGCGATGCGCCCGGCAGCCTCCTGTGTCAGACCCAGGTTGGCGTAGCCGGCCGGGGCGTTGTCGGTTTCGGCGATGTAGCGCTTCCAGGCGTTGATGGCGAGGTCGTAGTGCTTCAGTTGCGTGTAGACCACGCCCAGGCGGAAGAGGGAGGGGAGGTGATGGGGGTTGAGCTTGAGGGCCTGGTCATACTGGCGGACGGCGTTGTCAAAGCGCCCCTGGGTTTCGCTCAGCTGCCCGGCGGCGTAGCAGGTGTCGGCCTTCAGGGGCGGGTCTTCGGCGGTTTCAAAGGAAGTGTGGCCGGCATTGAGGGCGTTGGGATTGGGCCCGTGGGCCGACCGGTCCTTGGCGCAGCCGGACAAGGCGATGATTCCCGCGATCGATACCATCCATGCCAAACGACCCATTCGATGCTCCTGGCCGAAGTTCCACAATTCCCTTGATCTTGCTATTGAAGTTATCGGCACAATCGCCGGCGCGCGCGTACCTACTCCACCGTCACGCTTTTGGCGAGGTTGCGGGGCTTGTCCACGTTGCAGCCTCGGGCGACGGCGGCGTGGTAGGCGATGAGCTGGAGGGGAACGACACTGAGCAGGGGTTGGAGAGGCTCGGGGGCGTCGGGGACGTTAATGACGTGGTCGGAGTAGCGGTGGATGTTTTTGTCCCCCTCGGTGGCGATGGCGATGATGCGCCCGCCGCGGGCGCGGACTTCCTCGATGTTGGAGATGACCTTGTCGTACTGCTGGCCCTGGGTGGCCAGGAAGACGACGGGCATGCCCTCGTTGATCAGGGCGATGGGGCCGTGCTTCATTTCGGCCGCGGGCATGCCCTCGGCGTGGATGTAACTGATTTCCTTGACCTTCAGGGCCCCTTCCAAGGCGACGGGGTAGTGGTAGCCGCGGCCCAGGAAGAGCCAGTTTTCACGCCGGCAGAATTCCTCGGTGATCCGGCGGATATGGTCGGACTGCTCCAGGACGCGCTGCACCTGGTCGGGAATGGCGCACAGGCCGTCGATCATCTCCTGGCACTGGGGCTGGCTCATGTAGCGGCGGCGGCCCAGGTAGAGGGCGAGCATGGTCAGGACGACGCACTGGCAGGTGAAGGCCTTGGTGGAGGCGACGCCGATCTCGGGGCCGGCATGAAGGTAGATGCCGGCGTCAGTTTCGCGGGCGATCGTGGAGCCGACGGCGTTGACCACGCCCAGGGCCAGAGCGCCCTTCTCCTTGGCCTCGCGCAGGGCGGCCAGGGTGTCGGCGGTTTCGCCCGACTGGCTGATGGCGACGGCGACGGTGCCCTCCTCGACGATGGGGTTGCGGTAGCGGAATTCGGAGGCGTAGGCGGCCTCGGTGGTGATCTTGGCCAGGTCCTCCATGAGATAATCGCCAACGAGGGCGGCGTGCCAGGCGGTGCCCTGGCCGGTGAGGATGAAGCGGCGGGCGTTGGCCAGTTCGCGGGTGAAATTGGCGATGCCGCCGAGGACGACACGGCCTTCGCGCTGCTCGACGCGGCCGCGGAGGCAGTTGCGGATGGCGGTGGGCTGCTCGAAGATTTCCTTGAGCATGTAATGGGGATAATCGCCCAGTTCGTATTCCTCGAGCTTGTTTTCGAGCTGGGAGATGGTGGGCGTGATGTCGATGTCGTCGATGGTGGTGGTGCGGAAGGATTCGGGGCGGATGACGGCCATTTCGTTGTCGTTGAGGTAGACCACCTGCGCGGTGTGCTCGACGATGGCGCTGGCATCGGAGGCGACGATGTATTCGTTCTGGCCGATGCCGATGATGAGGGGGCTGCCCTTGCGGGCGACGACAAGGGTGTCGGGCTCATCGCGGCAGATGACGGCGATGCCGTAGGTGCCCTCGACCTGGCGCAGGGCGGCCTGGACGGCGCGCTGCAGGAGGGAGGCGCCGGTGGGGATGCCGTTTTTGGACTTCATGTCGGCGTAGAGGTCGCCGATGAGCATGGCCAGGGCCTCGGTGTCGGTCTGGGAGGCGAAGGTGTGTCCTTTTTCGGCGAGGAATTTTTTGAGGGCGGCGTAGTTTTCGATGATGCCGTTGTGAACGACGGCGATGTGGCCGGTGTCGTCGAGGTGGGGGTGGGCGTTGGTTTCGGTGGGCGCGCCGTGGGTGGCCCAGCGGGTGTGGGCCATGCCGATGTGGGCCGGGGGGAGAGGCTGGGCCTGATCGATCGCCTCCTCCAGAACGCTGATGCGGCCGACGGCCTTGCGCAGGTGGAGTCCGCCCCGCTCGTCGAGGACGGCGACGCCGGCGGAGTCGTAGCCGCGGTACTCGAGGCGTTTTAGGCCTTCGATGAGAAGGGGCTGGGCGATTTTCCGGCCGACGTAGGCAACAATTCCGCACATGGTTGAGTCCGTTAGAAACCAGCCACAGAGGGGGCACGGAGGGACACAGATATTCTTAGTTATTCTATCGTAAGTATGGGCCGGAGGATGGATTTTTTTGGTCGGGGTTCGGAGTCGCGGGATTCGGGGATCATTGGGTTTGGTTCGTTTCGTAATTTGTCGTAGTAGCGATAGGGTGAAAAACCGCGTTTCTGATAGCGCCAGAGGGGTATTGGGTTTGGTTCGTTTGGGTTTGGATGACATTCTGTCGTAGTGAGCGGCCAGCCGTAGATAGTTGGCAAGGGGCGAGGTGGGGCATGGGAGAGGATGAGGTCATGGTAGGGTAGTATAGCACTTGTTTGGGTTTTGTCAAGGTAATTTTTGGCAGCCGTTCACTCCCCCCTGTAGACGGCCTTGTTGAGGCCGTCGCGGGGTCAACGAAGATCGCTCACAGAGTCGCGGCGGGAAGCCTGTCCCATGATTCCGCCAGTGAGGGCACCGGCGGTACTGGACGGGTACTTTTCTGGAAAACGTTCAGTTGCCGGAAAAACCGCCTCCCTGCCCTCCTCCGTAGAGGAGAGCGAAACAAATAATCGGCATTTCTGATTTGGCGGGTAGGATGTCGGGAAAATGAAACGGGATATGCGGGATAGACTCATCGCTTCCGCGGAAAACATAGCGGCTGAATTCCTGAAGTTCGTTGCCATCAGCATTCTTCTTATCGCGTTCATCCTCACCTATTTTTTTATATTGAGCCGGCTTCTTATTCAGGTCCGGTGGATCCACAGCCTGTACAATCGCGTTGAATCGAATGGAAAATCGTTTCGGTATTTCCTGGATTTGTACTTACCGGGATTACTAACGGGTATGCTCCTGAACGTATTCGGCCGCAAAATGCGAATTTCCTCGACGGTCGTTCTGCTTCTATTGTCGGGCGGCACCATCGCCGCTTTTTCAACTCATCCGGCGATGGCCGGCATCTTGGTGCAGTATAATCCGGCTCGAAATTCCGGAGGCGCGATTTCCGGTTTTATATGGTCCGTCATTGCAGTGGCCGCCGGATGGCTATTTATGCTGGAGCCTCTTCAAAGTGATGCGTTGCGCAGGAGAAATAAACGGAAGAGAAAAGATGGAGCGATCAGTGAGAAGCGGCGTGATGTGTGAGGGATGTGGCTCTTGTGGTATCGTTTGCGGGGGCGGCGGCTGAAGCCGCCCCTA
>JBIQLO010000179.1:0-8288 GCA_044464175.1 Planctomycetaceae bacterium
AACCCGGCCCTTTGCGACGGGCCTGATTTTCCCCCACCCCCTCATTACAATGCGAAAAACCACTTTGGGAGCATCCATGGACAACGCTTCGCGTGAAGGAGGGACGGACCGCCGCCCCAACATCCTCTTTTTGATGACGGATCAGCACAACGCCGGATGCGCCGGCTTCGCCGGCCATCCCATCGTGCGCACGCCGAATCTGGACCGGCTGGCATCCCAGGGCATCCGGTTTGACCGCGCCTACTGCAACAACCCGATCTGCGGGCCCTCGCGCGCCTGCTTTGTCACGGGTCAGTACGTCCACACCCACCGCATCGCCGGAAACAACAATTTTGAACTGGGCGGGCGCAATCCCGACACGCTGGGCGCGGTGCTGCGGCGGCATGGATACCAGACTGCCCAGGTGGGCAAGGCGCACATGCTCCGCGACTGGGATGAGGAGGCGTATGAGCACCGGCGCTATGTCGATCTGACCGACGCCGACCGGATGGACCCGCGCACCTGCCACTATTTCAATTATCTGGTGGAGCGCGGGCTGGCGGATCAGTACGAGGATGGAACCCTCCCGCCGGACCATGAAAATTCCATCAAGGGATGCGCCGTCGCCCGCCTGCCCTATGAACACAGCAACGAACATTACACCGGGCAGGAGAGCCTGGCCTTCCTTCAGAGGCGCGACCCCCGCCGCCCCTTTTTCCTCCACATGAGCTTTGAGCGCCCGCACCCGCACTGGATGCCGGCTCCCGAGCACGCCGATCTTTACAATCCCGACGACATTCAACTGGGTCCCGATGCCGTGGATTGGTGGGAACGACGCTGGGCGGGGCGACCGGCCCATATCCGCCGGCAGGTGGAGCAGTTGATGGGCGGCCGCTCGGAACGCGATTTCAAGCGGATGCTCGCCTATCAGTTCACGTTGATCACCGTTATCGACCGGGAGATTGGGCGCGTGCTGGAGTATCTGCGCACCAGCGGCGAGATCGACAACACGATCATCGTCTACACCGCCGATCACGGCGATTTTGCGGGCGACCACGGCATCTGCAACAAGAACATCGGCATCTACGAATCCATCCATCGGATTCCGATGCTTTTGCGCTTCCCCGGCGGGCCGCGGGGGGTGGTGCGCGATGGAATCGTGGAGTCGGTGGATCTCTATCCCACCTTGTGCGAGCTGGCGGATGTGCCCGTGCCGGCGACGGTCGAGGGGCGCTCGTTCCTGCCCGAAGCGCTGGGGCGGCGGGCGGGCAAGCCGATGGCGCTGTGCGAGTGGGATTTTCTTGAGCCCCAGCGCCGGGTCAACGCCCTGCGCACCGACCGTCACCGCCTGGTCTATTATGGGCATGAACTGGGAGGGGAACTCTACGACCATCAAACCGACCCGCATGAGCTGGACAACCTTTGGGATCGTCCCGAGTACCGGGAGGTGCGCCTTGCGCTGCTGGAGCGGTTACTGGATCAGGTCAAGCGGTACGCCCTCCGGTCCGACTTTGATCGGGATGCCCGGCTGGGGGCGCGCGAGCGGCTTTCACCCGCGCGGCTGGTTCATAAGTTTGCCCGCCCCTGGTCCCAGGTGGCCGCCGCCGCGGGCCTGGAGGCGAATCAGCCCCTGGAGCAATGAATCGTCAGGCATACCGCTTTACCATCTCGCGGCAGAAATCGGCGAATTCCTCCACCTTTCGCGGCGGGCTGGTGTAGTGCCCCTCATCGCTGCACTGCTGCGGCGTGAAGCAGAAGGTGGCGGTGACCTTGAACGGCTCCAGCGCCTTCATCTGCCGGTCCCACCACTTGAGCGGATCCTGCTGGAACATGTCCGCCCAACTGATGCCCGTGCGGAGATAGGTCACGCCCAGGTCCTTCATCCAGCGCACGGCGTCATCCAGGCGCGGGTCGTTGTAATGGAACCACTGGCACAGCCCGATCTCGGGCGCGCAGGCGTGAAAGTGCCGGGCGGCCCGCTTCGGCGTCCCATCCTCCTTCACCAACCCCATGTAAAAGTGGCGGTAATAGGAGGAGCCCTCGGCCTCCTTGTGGCGGGTGGTGGCCGGCCAGGCCTTGGGCAGGTCAAAAAGGCTGTACCAGTGGATGCGCGGGGCGCGGCCGCGCAAAAGCTCGGCCGTGCGCTGGAGCCCGAACTCCTGCACCTCCTCGGCCCCGAAGCTGGAGACGCCCACCTCGCTGACCCAGATCGGCAGGTGCGTCACGTCCCGAATCTCCCCCAGTTTGTTGGGCCACTCATCAAGCTGCCAGTGGTTCCAGTCCAGGGGAAAACCGTGAACCGCCACCGCGTCCACCTGATCCAGCACCCCCAGCGTCTTCATCCATCCGACGAACTGCGGATCGATCGGCGAGATGCCCCCCAGCACGCGCGGCAGGTTCGGCCGCTCCGCCTTCACCGCCTCACCGGCCAGGCGGATCATCCGGGCAAACGTCTGCCACTCCTTGTCCACATCGAAATCCCAGTGTGACTTGTTGTTCGGCTCATTCCAAAGCATCACGGCTTCAACCATGGTTCGCCTCGCAATTGTTATTTGTTATTGGCTGTTTGTTCCGTCGTATTCTCGGGCAATCAGCAATAACAAAAGACAAAACTTATTTCTCCATTGCCAGCGGCGCATCGTGCTGCGGCTGCTCAGCCAGGAGGCGGATCGCCTGGCGGTAGCCGTTGAGCGTGCCGACATCCACGTATGCCCGCCCGGCGCGCACCGCGCTGGCCCGCCCGCCGCGCGCCAGGTACTCATTCACCAGGGTGCCGATGTACTCATCCCGCGGCTGGCGCCGGCGCCACAGGTCATACAACTCGCGCAGCACCCGCCCCGGCATTTTGAACGCCCCCCACACCCAGTGGCTCTGGGCGTTGGCCTGCTTGACCTGAATCAGCCGCACCGCCCCGGCCTCATCGGTCACCACGGCATCGAACAGTTCCGGGCGGTCCACCGGGAACAGCAGGAACGACAGCTCGTTCTCCGGAAGTTCCTTCAGACCATCCTGGGGGAACCAGATCGTGTCGGGCAGCCCCACCAGTACGGTCTCGTCGGGCGCGATAAAGGGCAGCGCCCGAAAGATCGAGTCGCACAGCCCGGCCGGGCGCGGCTGGACCACATAGGAAAACGCCGCCGCCCCCACCCCCGCGCCGTAATAATGAATGATGTCGGACTTGCCCGGCCCGATCACAAAGCAGATTTTCGTCGCCCCCGCCGCAATCATCCGCTCCACGAGATATTCACTGACCGCCAGGGGGCGCTCCGTGTGCCCATCCAGTCGGCTTCCCACCGGCAACAGCTCCTTGGAAAAGGCCAGCGGCTGAATGCGCGTCCCCATGCCGGCCGCCGGAATGATGCCCCAGGTGCCGTGCTCTTTGAGATGACCGTTCCTGCGCCCGTTGCCCGTGGGAATCTCCACCCGCCCGGGGCGGTAGTCGGCCAGCGTGGCGCTGGCCAGCGCCGCCGGCCGCCTTAACCGCATCGCCGCCTCGCCCTGATCCTCCGCCCGATCCAGGGCGGCCTGGGCGGCTCGCTCGAATTCGATGGCCCGCCGCTCGGCCGTATGCTCCTCCAGCGTACGCTGACGGGCAGCGCGGGCGATCCGCCCCAGTTCGGCATCCGACAGTTCCAGCGCCGCTACGACATCGCCGCTGCCCTGCGCGATCAGGATCTCCTTCTGCGGCTCATAGAACTGGTCCAGCCCCGCCCACCAGTCGCTCAGGATCGGCGTGCCGCAGGCGGCCGCCTCAAACAGCCGCCCGGAGGGGCAATATCCCATCTGCGCCATCGCCTGCCGCGTCACGTTCAGCGTCAGCCGCGACGAGCAGTAGAAGGCCGGATGCTCCGGCGGGGGGAGATTGCCCATCACCTGCACATTCTCCGGCCGGCGCATCTCCGGGGGGTACATGGCGCCGGCCATGAGAAACCGCCGATCCGGCCGGGCCCGCGCCGGCTCCAGCAGCAGCGACTCCACCCCCTCCTGGCGGTCGGCGGCGTAGGTCCCCAGGTAGGACAGATCACAACGGTAGGCTTCCACGGGCGAGACGGGATAGTGGGCTTCGGGATCGACGCTTCCATACATGGGGATGATGCGTTTGGTCCCCAGCCGCGCCTGCATCTCCGCCTCCAGCGCCGGCCCGCCGGTGTAGCTGAGCACCAGGTCGAAATCCCCCAGCCCCCGGGGAGGGAGATAGAAGACGGGTTCGCCGGCGCGGAGCTTGTTGAGCGTCACCGGCGTGTCCATGTCATAAAAGGCCCGCACGTAGGCCGAGGAGTCGAGCACCACCTCGCATGCCGCCGCCCCGTCGGGGCAGAAGCTGGTGACCAGCGCCACATCGGCGTTGGCCGACTCGCGCTGTGCCACCGGGCGGCATTCGCTCCAGTCGTGGTAGAGGTGCAGCCAGCAGCCCGGAAGAATCCACAAGTCGCGCTGACTGGCGTAATAGGGGACATCGCGTTCGAAGAAGACGACGGAGTGCCCGCGCTTGGCCAGCGCCTTGCACAGGGCCCGCCACAAGGTGGCGTGTCCGTTGCCCCAGGAGGAGGTAACGGTCAGTCCAAAGATGACGATCTTCATGGCTGCTCCGTTGTCCGCTATCCGTTGTCCGTGATCCGTTTGCCGATCCGGGAATTCTCGGATCACGGACAACGGGCGACGAATTTCCTCACACCGGCTCTTCCCCCGCAATAAAGGCCTCCGTTCTCTTGCGTGCTTCGGCGTCGGTGTACTGCTGGGGCGGAGATTTCATGAAATAGCTGGCCGGGGCGGTGAGCGCCCCGCCGATGCCCCGGTCCAACGCCAGACGGGCGCATCGGATGGCGTCGATCACCACGCCGGCCGAATTGGGCGAATCCCACACTTCCAGCTTCAGTTCGCAATTCAGCGGCACGTTGCCGAACGTGGTGCCTTCCATCCGGATGTAGCAGAACTTGCGGTCGCTGAGCCAGGGCACGTAGTCGCTGGGGCCGACGTGCGCATCGGCGTCGGACAGGGCGTAATCCAACTGGCTGGTCACCGCCCGCGTCTTGGAGATTTTCTTGCTCTCCAGCCGCTCGCGCTCCAGCATGTTGAGAAAGTCGGTGTTTCCGCCGAAGTTGAGCTGATAGGTATGGTCCAGCCGGACCCCGCGCTCGCGGAAAAGATTGGCCAGGACACGGTGGGTGATGGTGGCGCCGACCTGGGACTTGATGTCATCGCCGATCAGCGGCAGCTTTTTGGCCTCGAATTTCCGCCGCCACGTCTCGTTGGAGGCGATAAAGACGGGAATGCAGTTGACCAGGGCGCACCCCGCCTCCAGCGCCTGCTCGGCGTAGAACTCGGTTGCCTTCTGCGAGCCGACCGGCAGGTAGGAGACCAGGATTTCCGTCCCGCTGTCGCGCAGCGCCTTGGCCACGTTCACCGGGCGCTGCGGGGATTCGGGTATGGTTTCGTGCAGGTATTTGCCCAGCCCGTCCAGCGTCACCCCCCGCTGCACGGCGAGGCCGAAGTTCGGCAATTCGGCAAATTTGAAGGTGTTGTTGGGGGGGGCGAAGGCGGCCTCGGAGAGATCCCTGCCCACCTTGTGGTCGCTGATATCGAACGCGGCGGTAAATTCCACATCCCCCACGTGATAGCCGCCCAGCTTGACGTGCATCAATCCGGGAACGGACTTTTCCGGGTTCGCCTGGCGGTAGAAGTGGACGCCCTGAATGAGCGATGAAGCGCAGTTGCCCACACCGACGATCCCCACACGAATCTTATCTCGCCGCATAAATGGTCCTCCTCATGGGTCAGCATGGGGCCAGAGCCCCAATGAGCGATCAGGCTGGCTGTTCGAGAGAGTCCTGTTCGCCTGCACGGCACGAAAGCGGAGGCGGTTGAGAGGCCGGAACCGCTGATGGCGTATTTAACGTACGGCCCGCTGGATATTTTTGAGAACCCCCATTTTGGGCCGGAATTCGTCCGTTCCCTCCCCGCCTCCGGGGCACTAGGATGGTGCGGGATCGCTTGCCATTCTTTGGAGCGTGCTGTGGATGGGGCAATGGAAACGACCGCGCCACAAGCCACTGGCGGGCCTGCGCGTCTTGGCGTCCCGTGGACGGCACAGGCCGTTTTGCGTGCTGTTTGCGGGGAAGGCATGGCGCCGCCGCTGCTGGTCGTCTCGGCCCATCCGGATGATGAGGTGGTGAGCCTCGGGTCGCGCCTGCCCCGATTGCCCGGCGTGACGCTGGTGCATGTGACCGATGGGGCGCCGCGGAACGGCGCCGATGCCCGGGCGCATGGATTTGGGGGGTGGGCGGCCTATGCGCTGGCCCGGCGGCGCGAGTTGGAATCGGCCGTGGCGCTGGCGGGGATTGCGCCGGCGCAGTTGCGGGAATTGGAAGTGGCGGACCAGGCCGCATCGCTGCATCTGGCGGCGATCGCACGGCGGCTGGCCGATCTGTTTGCCGAGCTGCGTCCGGTCGGGGTGGTGACGCATCCGTATGAAGGGGGGCATCCCGATCACGACGCGACGGCCTTTGCCGTACACGCGGCCTGCCGGCTGCTGGTCCGGCGGCGGGAGCCGATCCCGATCCTCGTGGAGGCCAGTTCCTATCACAACGGGCCGGGGGGAATCGAGGTGGGATGCTTCGTGCCCCGGGCGGGGGCGGCCGAGGCGGTGACGGTGCAGTTGAGTGAAGCGGAGTGCGACCTGAAGCGGCGGATGTTTGCCTGCTTCGCCAGCCAGCAGGAGACATTGCAGTACTTTCCGGTGGGTGTGGAGTGTTTTCGTTTGGCGCCGCGCTATGACTTTTGGAATCCGCCCCATGGGGGGCGGCTGTTTTATGAGAATTTCCCGTGGGGGATGACGGGCCAGCGGTTTTGCATGCTGGCTCGGGAGGCGGAGGAACAGTTGCCGGTGGCCAGTTGCTAGTTGCCGGATTCTCTCCCGGCAACCGACAACCGGCCAGGCATCGACCGGGTTTTCCATGCAGCGCACCATCCTGAGTGTCGCCTATCCTTTTGCCGCCGTGGGGCCGGACGCGGTGGGGGGGGCGGAGCAGGTGTTGAGTCTGCTCGATGCGGCGTTGGTGCGGGCGGGGCATCAATCGATTGTGGTGGCGGCCGGAGGATCGCGCCCGGCGGGGGAGCTGATTCCGACGGGCGTGCCGCCGGGGCGGCTGGATGAACCGGCCCGCCGGCAGGTCTGGCAGGAACACCGGGCGCACATCGCCGAGGCGGTGCGGCGGCAAAAGGTGGACGTCATTCACATGCACGGGATCGATTTTGAGGCCTATCTGCCGGAGGTGGGCGGGCCGCCGGTGTTGGTGACGCTGCATCTGCCGCCGGGGTGGTATGGGGCGGGCGTGTTTGAGTTGCCGCAGAAGCGACCGGGGACGTTCCTGCATTGTGTTTCGTCCCAGCAGCGGAGCGCCTGTCCAGCCGGAGCCCGGTTGCTTGAGAGCATCCCCAACGGCGTGCCGACGGCCGCGCTGGATTTTCATTGCACAAAGCGGCGTTATGCCGTGGCGCTGGGGCGGATTTGTCCGGAGAAGAACTTTCACGTGGCGCTGGAGGCGGGGCGGCGGGCGGAGTGCCCGGTGCTGCTGGGGGGAGCGGTCTTCCCGCATGAAGCGCACCAGCGCTACTTCAGCGAGCAGATCGAGCCGCGGCTGGACAGGCAGCGGCGATTCATCGGGCCGGTGGGATTTGCCCGCAAGCGGCGGCTGCTGAGCGGGGCGCGGTGCCTGTTGCATCCGACGCTGGCGCCCGAAACCAGTTCGCTGGTGGCGATGGAGGCGATGGCCTGCGGGACGCCGGTGATCGCCTTTGCCTCCGGGGCGCTGGGGGAGATTGTGGAGCAGGGGTTGACCGGCTTCCTGGTGCGGAATGAAACGGAGATGACCCAGGCGATCGAAGCCGCGGGGGAGATTGATCCGGCGGCCTGCCGGCGGGCGGCGCGGGAACGCTTTTCGCTGGAGCGGATGGTGGAGCGGTATTTTGAGGTTTATGAACGGTTGGCCAACGGGGAATGCGATGCAGGGAGGTGAGCCATGCCGCATGTGCGCGAGGCGCCGATCATCGGGGTGGAGGCGGTGACGACGACCGCCGCGCTTGAAGCGCTGGGGCCGGAGTGGGGGGCGGTGTGGGAGGCGGACCGGATGGCCACGCCCTTTCAGTCGCCGGCGTGGCTGATTCCCTGGTGGCGGCATATCGGGCGGGGGGCGCTGTGCGTGCTGGCGATGCGGGATGTGCGAAAGGGGCCGCAAGGTCGGCTGGTGGGGGTGCTGCCGCTGTACATTTTCACGCGCCCCCAGACGGGGCGGCGGGAGCTGTTTCCGCTG
>JBIQLO010000180.1:0-8222 GCA_044464175.1 Planctomycetaceae bacterium
CTCCAGGCGGAGCGATTCGAAGAAGGAGCGGTCGTCGAAGGCGGCCGACAGTTCGCCGGCACGTCCGGCGGCGGCGCGGTGGATGGCGGCCAGCAGGCGGGCGAATTGATCGACAGGGTCCGACTCCACATGCCCGGCCAGGAGCAGGGTTTTCCAGTTGTCGTGGGGCTGGGGGACAGCCTGCATGCCCAGCAGATGGAGCGACTGATCCTCGAAGACCAGGGGGGTGATCGTGCCGGGAGGGGCGAGCCGGGGGAGAATGCGCAGGGCGGCGGCCTCGCGATGGATGCGGACCGGATCGCTGAACCAGTCCACCGCGACGCGCAGCTTGGGAAGGGCCTGCTTGATGACCCAGGCCGAGCCGTCGGGACGCTGGACCAGGACCGTGCGGTTGGAGACGCCGCCGGCCAGCACCTGCATGCGGGGCGTTTCGGACGGGAGGATGTGGCCGGCCTGGCGGAGCCAGGCGGTGAGCTGGGCGGGTTGTTCGATGTCCAGAGGCACTTGTTATTTGTTGTTTGTTATTTGTGATTTGGAGGGCTTCATTTTCCGGTTAGTTGACGACGTTGGTGGGGTGGCCGGCGGTGAAGGCAGCGATGTTTTGGGCGGTGGTGGCCATGATGCGGCGGCGGGCCTCCAGGGCGGTCCAGGCGATGTGGGGGGTGATGAGGCAGTTTTTGGCGGTAAGCAGCGGGTTGTCGGGGTGGATCGGCTCGGTCGAGACGACATCGACGGCGGCGCCGGCCAGGGTCTGGGCGTTGAGGGCAGCGGCCAGGTCGGTCTCGTTGACCAGGCCGCCGCGGGCGGTGTTGATGAGAAAGGCCGAGGGCTTCATGCTCGCCAGCAGCGCGGCGTTGACCAGGCCGGTCGTCTCGGGGGTCTGGGGGCAGTGGAGGGAGACGATGTCGGAACTGGCGAAGAGATCGGGCAGGTCGGCCCAGGCGAAGTCGGCGTGGGGGGGCGGGTCGATTCGGCGGCGAGCGTTGGCCAGGATGCGCATGCCGAAGGCCGCGCCCAGGCGGGCCACCGCCCGGCCGATGCGCCCGAAACCGACGAGGCCCAGCGTCTTGCCGGCCAGTTCCACCTGGGGAGTGAGCCAGTAGGCGAAATCGGGGTTGTTCTGCCAGTCGCCCCGGTGGACGGATTCGCTGTGCAGGCCGACCTGGTGGCACAACTCCAGAATCAGGGCGAAGGTGAACTGGGCGACGGTGTGAGTGCTGTATTCGGGCACGTTGCAGACGGGGATGCCGCGGCGGCGGGCGGCGTTGGTATCGACGATGTTGTAGCCGGTGGCCAGCACGCCGATGAATTTCAGATCCGTCAGGGCGGCGATGGCGGCGGCATTCAGCGGCGTTTTGTTGGTCAGGACGACCTGAGCGCCCCGGGCGCGCTCAACGACCTGCTCGGGGGGTGTGCGGTCGTAGATGCGCAGCTCTCCCAGGGCCTTGAGTGGGTCCCACGACTGGTCGCCGGGGTTTAGGGTGTATCCGTCCAGAACGACGATGGTCATAAAGCCTCGCGTGAAAATGGTATTTGTTATTTGTTGGTTGTGGATCGGTGGTGCTTTCTGCAAATAACCAAGAACAACCGTCTATTTTAATCGTTGGCGGATCGTCCGGGCCAGCTTGCGCTCCAGGGCGTAGTCGCGCCCGATGGGGAACCAGTACTGGGCGGGGAGGTAAATCCCTTCATCCATCTCGGTGCTGCCGATGGTGCCGCCGGGAACGGTGATGGCCTGATAGGCCCCGACGTAGCTCAGTCGACGGCCGGCCGAGGCGAACTGCTCCACCAGCACCTTGGGCGTCACCGACCACCCGCCGCCGGCCTGGCGTGTGAAGGTGAAGCGGATGGAGCGGCGGATCGTCTGGAGGGAGCTGCGGGCCAGGTCGCCGGCGGCCGGGACATCCTTGCGCCACACCTCGAAAAACTGCCTGGAGACCATCGGCTCGGTGGTGAGCACCCCATCGCGGTAGTCGCGGCGGTCGATGGAAAAGAGATAGTCGCGGGCGGTCCACTGGGCGGCATCCCAGAGGCGGTCGTAATCGTCGCTGTGGACCAAAGCAACGGCCGGTTGCTCGAGCCAGTAGGCGGGATCGGCCTGCCGGGCGTCGACGGCGGTGGCCGGCTGAGTGGCGGCCGGGCGGGAGGGGGCGCCGATGCAGCCGGAGAGGAGGAACAATGGAAAAAGGAAAATGGCAAATGGAAAAGAGGATGCCCGAGGCCTTCGCTTATTTCCATTTTCCATTTTCCATTTACCTTTTTCCATTATTTCCCTCCCACCGTGTGAATGACCAGGCCGTTGAGGGCGCCCGGGGTGCCCATGGCGGCGCCGGCGACGATGACGATGCGGTCGCCCGGCTGGGCCAGGCGCTGGCGGCGGATCAGCTCATCGGCCGACTGGACCAGCTCCGGCATCGCCCGGGGCATGGGCATCTCCCAGGGGATGACGCCGAAATGGAGCGACATCTGGCGCAGGACGCGGTGGTCGGTCGAAAGGGCGACGATGGGGACGGGGAAGCGGTGCTTGGAGAAGATGCGGGCGGTGGCGCCGGTCTGGCTCCAGACGACCACCAGCTTCGCCTCCAGGTCGCGCACAATCTGCCAGACGCCGTTGGAGACGGCGGCCGAGAGCTGGAGGGCGATGGGGCGCACCTCCGGCTCGGTGAGCGGCGCGTTCTTCGCCTGGTACGCCTCGGTCACCTCGGCCACGTGGGCCATGGTATGCACCGCCCCGACGGGGAAGTTGCCGACGGAGGTTTCGCCGCTGAGCATCACGGCGTCGGCGCCGTCCATGATGGCGTTGGCCACGTCGCTGACCTCGGCCCGCGTGGGGGAGGCGTGCTCGATCATGCTCTGGAGCATCTGCGTGGCGACGATGACCGGCTTGCCCATGCGGCGTCCGCGGGTGATGAGCTCTTTTTGCAAAATGGGAACCTGGGCCGGATCCATCTCCACGCCCAGATCGCCGCGGGCGACCATCAGGCCGTTGGAGGCCTCGAGGATGGCGTCGATGTGCTGGATCGCCTCGGCCTTTTCAATTTTTGCGATCAGGTGGATATTGCTGCGCTGCTGCTGGAGGTGCTCGCGCAGCAGGTGCAGTTCATCGCTGTGGCGCACGAAAGAGAGCGCCAGGTAGTCCAGGTCCTGCTCGATGGCCCAGTCCACGCATTGCCAGTCGCGCGGGGTGATGGAGGGGATGTTCACATGCGTGTTGGGGAGGTTCACGCCCTTGGCGCTCTTGAGGATGCCCCCCATCGTGCAGCGGCAGACCAGTTCATCGGACGCCTTGGCGATGCAGACGAAGCGGAGCATGCCGTCTTCGATGAGAATCCGGTCGCCCACCTGCACATCGTCCACGAACTGGGGATAGGTCGTCGAGACGCGCCCCTGGCTTCCCAGGATGGGAGTGCGCTGAATGATCAGCTCATCCCCGACGGCGATGGGCATGCCGCCATCCACCACCTCCTGGACCGCGCCGAGCCGGATCTTGGGCCCGCACAGATCGCCCAGCACGGCGATGGGATGCTCGAAGCGGGCGGCCGCCTCGTGGATGTTGCGGAGCATGGCCAGGTGATCGTCCAGCGAGCCGTGGGAGAAATTGAGGCGGCAGACATCGACACCGGCCTCAAAGAGCTGGTGAATCACCACCGGATCGGCGCAGGCCGGTCCCATCGTCGCCACGATCTTGGTGCGGATCACCTTCATGCGTCAGGGGCCCATGATACGGATGGGCGGGAGGATGGGAAGCCGGCACATCCCTTGCAATTCTTGCAAACTCCCCCCGAAGGGGGCGATTTGCTATACTGGGCGGCCCAGCAAACCGAGGAGCCAACTGTCGTGATCCATGTATCTCAACTGGAAAAATCCTACGGGCCGGTGCAGGCCGTCAACAAGGTGAGTTTCGACGTGAACCAGGGGGAGATCGTGGGATTTCTGGGGCCCAACGGGGCGGGGAAATCGACGACGATGAAGATGCTCACCTGCTACATCCCCCCCACCAGCGGGTCGGCCACGATCAACAACTTCGACATCTTTCATCAGTCGGAGCAGGTGCGGCGGAACCTCGGGTATCTGCCGGAAAACGTGCCGCTCTACACCGAAATGAAGGTGCAGGAGTATCTGGATTTCCGGGGGCAGCTTCGCGGCATCAACCGGAAGGAGCGCCGCCAGCGCATCGACTACGTGGTCGAGCGCTGCTGGCTGCAGGCGGTTCGCAAGCGCGTCATCGGGCACCTGTCCAAGGGATATCGCCAACGCGTGGGACTGGCCGATTCGCTGCTGCACAACCCGCCGGTGCTGATTCTGGATGAGCCGACGGTCGGGCTGGACCCGACGCAGATCCGGGAGACGCGCAAGCTGATCCGCGACCTCAAGGGGCAGCACACGGTCATGCTCTCCACCCACATCCTGCCGGAAGTGGAGGCGGTCTGCGACCGCGCGATCGTCATCGCGGGGGGAAGAATCGTGGCGCAGGGGACGCCGGAGGAGCTGCGCCAAAGCCGCCGGCTGGCGGCCCGCGTGCTGATCGAATGCCGCGGCCCGGCCAAGGAGGTGCAGGCGGCGCTGTCGCGGGTGAGCGGGGTGCAGCGGGTGGAGATCCTCAATGGGGAATCGGCTTCGCACGACAAGCAATACGTCACGGCCGCCATCCGCCAGAAGCCGGACCACGACACGCGCGAAGAGGCGGCCCGGACGATCATCCAGAACGGCTGGCCGCTGCGGGAAATCCGGCTGGAGCACGCGACGCTGGAGGAATTCTTCGTGCAGGTGACGGCCGACCAGGCGGCGGGGTGAGCCGGCTCATTTCCGATGCCGCTGCTTGACGCCCGCGATGAACAGCGCCAGGCAGGCCCCGGCCCCGAGGAAGTAGAGGGTGATCCGCCAGGCGGGGGTCTGGACCGCCGGGGCGCGCAGGGCCCGGTAGCCGCTCCAGATCAGCACGGCCGCCAGGATCAGGAAGGAAAAACTGAGCCGGTCCAGCCAGCGGCGCATCATCTCTCCTCACTTCGGCAAATCGCCTGAACCAAATCCGCCAGCGTTGCCGCCGGCGCTTCGACCGTCGGCTTCAATCCCGCCTCGGCCATGGCCGCCGTCGTGATCGGGCCGATGCTGGCGGTTCGCACCTGATTCAATCGCTTGTGAAGGGGGTTGGGCAGCAGGGAGAGGAAATTTTTCACGGTCGAGCCGCTGGTGAAGGTGATCCAATCCACCTGCCCCCCTTCCAGCGCTGCCAGCACCGCCTCAGGCAGCGCGGCCGGGGCGGCCGTGTGATAGATCGCCAGGTCATTCACCTGGGCGGCACCCCCCTGCTCCAGGCGCTGGCGCAGAATCGGGCGGGCGATGTCGGCCCGCAGGAGCAGAAAACGCCGACCGGCGATCTCCCCTTGTTCGGCCAGCGCCTCGGCCAGCGATTCGGCCTTGAAGACCGGGGGGCACAAATCCACATGCAAACCCAAGTCGCGTTCAACGGCCTCGGCCGTCGCCTGCCCGACGGCGGCAACTTTGGCCTGGCCAAAGACGCGGACATCGCGGCTCAAGGCCCGCAGGCGCTGGCGCGTCAGCGCGGGAGCGTTGGGGCTGGTGAAAATGAGCCAATCATATTCCGGATTCCGGGTTCCGGATTCGGGGCTTCGGGTGAGGGCCGCGTCAATGGGGGTCCAGTCGGCGGGCGGATGAATTTCCAGGGTGGGGGCTTCCAGGACCTGTGCGCCCAAGGCTTCGAGTTGCTGAGTCAATTCACTGGCCTGCTGGCGCGAGCGGGTGACAAGGAGGGTCTTGCCAAAGAGCGGGCGCGACTCAAACCAGTTGAGCGTCTGGCGCAACTCCACCACGCGCCCGATGATCGTCAGGGCGGGGGGCGCGAGGTTCGCCTCCTTCACCCGCTGGGGGAGTGTGGCGACCGTTCCCACCACGGTGCGCTGTTTGGGCGTAGTGCCCCACTGGATGGCGGCCGCCGGCAGGGCCGGGTCCATGCCGTGATCGATCAGCCTTTGACAGATGCGCGGCAGGGATTTGAGGCCCATATAGAAGGCGAGGCAGGGAAGCTTGGCGATGGCACCCCAGTCGATGTCGGAAGTCATTGCGGGGTCGGCGGCCCCGCCTGCAGATTGCCGCCGGCGCGCGCGGGGGTCCTGGTAGGCCTGTTCCTTTTCATGGCCTGTGATGAAGGTGAAGGAGGAGTTCAGGTCGCGGTGGGTGACCGGGATGCCGGCATAGGCGGTGGCCGCGATGGCGGCGGTGATGCCGGGGACGACTTCAAAGCGAAGACCGGCCGCGGCCAGGGCGGCGCACTCTTCGCCCCCCCGCCCGAAGACGAACGGATCACCCCCCTTGAGCCGCACGACGATCTGCCCCTGCCGGGCGCGTTCCACCAGCAGGGCGTTGATCTGCTCCTGCGTCATGGAATGCTCGGCCGCCTTCTTGCCGACGTAGATCGCCTCGGCGTCGGGCGCATGATTCAGCAGGCGCGGATTGGCCAGGTTGTCATAGACCACCACCTGCGCCCGCTCCAGCAACTGCCGTCCGCGCACCGTGATCAAGCCGGGATCGCCCGGCCCCGCACCAACCAGATAAACCATGCCTGCCATGCGGGCATTGTAGGGGAAATAAGATGGAAAACCGAAAGGTGCCTCACGCCGCCGGCAGCGGATCGAAAGCAACGGCGACGCGCCAGCCGGTGGCGCTGGGGTCGCATCGGACGACCCGCCCGTAGGCATCCCACCCCGGCTGCTGCATCGACATGGCGGGGAAGGCGACGCTGAGGCGTTCGCCCCGCTCCAGCGGCTGGTCGCTGACCGCGCTGACGCCCCCGAGGGACAAGTCCCGCAGTTCCAGACGTAGGCAGGGGCGGCGCAGGGCTTCCAGTGAATGGTCCAGGCGATGCCCCTGGGCCTCCCCCCTGACCGGCTTCCGGGGAAACATCCGCCGATTATCCGGCCGCAGACGGATCACTTCCGGTTCAGACTCCTGCACCATTGCCACCATGTCCAACTCCTGTTCAGGTCTCCTTTCTTTCATCGGCCCGAGAAATACCCCAGTTTACCGCCTTACTCCATTTTACCGCTGGGCGGCCGTGGCGGGCAATTGCTGGATCAGTTGCTGGCAGATCGCCAGCATCCGGTCAAATTCGATCGCGTCGAAGGCCCGGGCGGAGAAATCCAGCACCAGGAAGGGTCCCTGGAGCCAAAGTCCGATATCCGGCGGCAGGAGGCGCACGGCGGCCGAGCCGGCCAGCGTGGCGGCCGAGCGGCGGTCCGATCCCATCGCCACGAAACGCTCGGGCACCAGCACGCTGGGGTAGCCTTCGAGGGGAAAGGAATCCAGGATCGAGCGCAGGGCGTGTGCCGGGCGCAGGGCGGCGGGGCGCCAGTCTCCCCCGGTCCGGCGGACCAGCAGGCGGTAGGATTCGCGCCCGGCGTCGCGCCGCTGCGGCGGCGCATCGAGTTGCACCTGCAGCAGCACCGATTCCCCCCCCGCCAGGGCCATGCCGATCTCCACCCCGTGCGCCTCCAGGGAAGCCAGCCCCTCCGGCAGCGGCATCTCCCCTTCCCTCAGCACGACAAACCCCCGGGCGTCGGCCCAGTCGGCCAGGCGCAGGCGCGGGCGCCAGGTGGTGTCGCGCAGCACCAGAATCCAGAACATCAGGGAGGAGACCAGAAACGTCACCAACAGCGACCCAAACACCGCCCAGGAGAATGTGGAATCAATCGTGGGCATCCGGCCATGAAGGTAAGCGGACGGGGGAAAAAGGCAAAAGGAACTTTGCAAAAGAAAAGGGCGGAAGGATGCGAACATCCTTCCGCCCTTTGTTGGCCTGTCGGCCCGGCTACTTGGACTCGGCGGATTCGGGGCGGTTCCGCAGAACGCCCTCCTCCATGACCGAGCGGATTTTCGCCAAGGCCTTGTTCTGAATCTGGCGGACGCGCTCCTTCGTGACGCCGATGATCCGGCCGGTCTCCTCCAGGGTCAGGTGGCGGTCCTCCTCCTGCTCCCAGTTGAAACGGCGGCGAATCACCGTCTGTTCCACGCTTGAGAGGTCGGCCAAGTTGCGATCGACGATCATCTTCAGCTCGTCAACGCACTCCTCTTCCACCTGATCGCGCCGGCGGTCCTGCCAGTCGCTCTTTTCCATGTCCGGCTCAAACTCCACCGGAAAGCGCTGGTGGTGCCGCGAGTGCTTCTGGGCGGTGCGGCTGAAGGCCTTCAAAATGGCCCGGCACGCG
>JBIQLO010000181.1:0-8092 GCA_044464175.1 Planctomycetaceae bacterium
GCGGTGGCGGGGGCGGGGATGGGGGCGGGGTGTTTGGGGACGGTCAACCCCAGGTCCAGGCGTTGGGCGTCGCTGAGCCCGGCGTGTCCTTCAATGACGCTCACCAGCAGGCGCGTCAGGTCGCGCAGGGCGGTTTTGGCCGCGTTTTTCCCGGCGATGGCCGAGCGCGTGCGCGTGGCCGGGTTGGTGGCGGTGGCCAGGGCCGTGGCGTAGTCGCCCTGCGTGGTGGTGTACTGGCTCATCTGCTCCAGGGTCAGGCCGTAGTCCTGTCCGCTGAGGCCGATTTTGGCCGCGAAATGCCCGCTCCATTCGAGCAGCCCGGCATCGGTGTCCGGAAGATATCCACTACCCATGTGAGTCTCCTTCCCGCGTTGCGCGGGATTGAAGTGATGGGCCGGGGTCGGGTCCGCCAGGACCCGTCCACCCCCGGCTCGCCCCCTTCATCGCCCCGGGGGGCCGGGCGGCTGAAGAGAAAATGAAGAAAAAATGAAACGGCTGTCAGTTGGGCCGGGGGCGTGGGCCGGGATGCGTGGGGGGCGGGCTGGCGCGCGGGGGCGGGGGATTGGGGCGGAGTTGTCCCATAATCGCCCCCCCGGCCGCATTGGCGCGCCCGCCGGGGGCCGGATGGGGCGGGAGGCGGCGGCGCTGGTTCAAAAGGCCCGCCCCGGGCGGCCGGGGGATGGGGGGCGCGCGAAAAAAATTTTTTACACCGCCCCTCCGCCCCGCCGCCGGAGCGGGTTTTTCATCTGGATGAGCGGTTCATTTATCCGGATGAGCGGCCCTTTCGACAGGATGAGCGGTGCATTCATCCGGATGAGCGAGGCTCTCGAGAGGATGAGCGGGCCATTCATCCGGATGAGCGAAGCTTTCGACAGGATGAGCGGACCTCCCGTCATGACGGGCGCGCTTCTCGACAGGATGAGCGGACCTCCCGTCATGACCAGAGCGCTTCTCGACAGGATGAGCCGCCCAGTCGTCCTGACGAGCGGGGCTCCCGCCCGGAGGAGCGCCCCCTCCGGCTTGCCCCGCGGCGGGGGGCGGGCCATAATCCCCCTTGCCGCATGTTCAACAGGCGATGGCGGGCGGCCCCCTTGCGGCCCCCCGCCTCCCCAGGTCCCCATCTCCCAGCGCCGGCATTGGCGCATCCGGCGGCAGGGTTTGCCCGTGAGGAAACGGTCCGCGCGGGCCAGGGCGGGGGCGGGGACAATCCGGAAGCGTCCAAAGGCCATGATCACCGGCGAACTCAAATCCCAAGTCGATGCCATCTGGAACACCATGTGGGCCGGCGGCATCGCCAACCCGCTGTCGGTCATCGAACAGCTCACCTACCTGCTGTTCATCAAGCGGCTGGATGAGCTTCAGACCCTCAAGGAGAACAAGGCCGCCCGCACGGGCAAGCCGATTGAAGACCCCATCTTCAGCAAAAAGCAGGATGCGCTCCGCTGGTCGCGGTTCAAGGAGACGGCCCCGGAAAAAATGTTCGAGACCGTGCGGGACGAGGTCTTTCCCTTCATCAAGTCGCTCGGCAGCAACGGCCACGACGACCCCGAGCGGCAAAGCACCTACACGCAGCACATGAAGGATGCGATCTTCATGATGCCCACGCCGCGCCTGCTGTCCAACGTGGTCGACCAGCTCGACGCCATCGACATGGCCGACAAGGACACCAAGGGCGATCTGTACGAATACATGCTCGGCAAGATCGCCTCGGCCGGGCAGAACGGGCAGTTCCGCACGCCCCGGCACATCATCAAACTGATGGTGGAGATGACCGCCCCCATGCCCAAGGACGTCATCTGCGACCCCGCCTGCGGCACGGCCGGGTTCCTCATCGCCGCCTCCGAGCACCTGGTCGCCCATCACTCCGGCGAGATTTACAAGACCGAAGCCTCGCGTAAAAAATTCAACTCCGGCACCTTCCACGGCTACGACTTCGATTCGACCATGCTCCGCATCGGCTCGATGAACATGCTCCTGCACGGCGTGGAGAATCCCGACATCCGCTACCGCGATTCGCTCGCCCAGTCGGATCAGGACGACGCCGAGCGTTTTTCCCTCGTCCTGGCCAATCCGCCGTTCGCCGGCAGCCTCGATTACGAATCGACCGCCAAGGATTTATTGCAGGTCGTCAAGACGAAGAAGACCGAACTGCTGTTCCTCGCCCTGTTCCTCCGTCTCCTGCAGACCGGCGGCCGGGCGGCGGTCATCGTGCCCGATGGCGTGCTCTTCGGCTCGTCCACCGCCCACAAGACGCTGCGGAAAAAGCTGGTCGAAGAGCAGAAGCTCGATGGCATCATTTCCATGCCCTCCGGCGTCTTCAAACCGTACGCCGGGGTCTCCACCGCGATTCTGCTGTTCACCAAGACCAACTCCGGCGGGACGGATGAGGTGTGGTTCTACGACATGCACGCCGATGGGTTTTCGCTCGACGATAAGCGCACCCCCCAGCCGGACAAGAGCGATCTGCCCGACATTCTGACGCGCTGGCGGAACCGGGCGAAGGAGAAGACCCGCCAGCGCACC
This sequence comes from Planctomycetaceae bacterium, assembly GCA_044464175.1. Lineage (GTDB taxonomy): Bacteria > Planctomycetota > Phycisphaerae > Tepidisphaerales > Tepidisphaeraceae > JBIQLO01. Next base: position 2,524 of record JBIQLO010000181.1, read on the forward strand.
GACCCCAGCTTCCTGGTCCCCAAGTCCGAGATCGCCGCCAACGACTACGACCTCTCCATCAACCGGTACAAGGAAGTGGCGTACGAAGCGGTCGAATACGAGAAGCCGCAGGTGATCCTCGCGCGCCTGGCGAAGCTGGAGGCGGAGATTGCCAAGGGGCGAGAGGAATTGGAGGGGATGCTGAAGTGAGCGAGTGGGACTTGATTACTCTCGGTGATCTCGCCCTCGAGCGAGGTGGCTCTGTTGACCCGGCGAAGCACCCCGACGAGGTGTTCGAGCTGTATAGCATTCCGGCGTTCGATGCGGGTAAGCCTGAGATTCTCCAAGGGTCGAAAATCGGCTCATCGAAGAAGGCTGTCGAGCCGGACGACATAATGATCTCGCGGATTGTTCCGCACATTCGCCGCGCGTGCGTCGTCGGGAGGAAGAACGGACACAGGCAAATCGCTTCGGGCGAATGGATCATCTTTCGAAGCAGGAAGATTTGGCCGCAGTATCTGCGTTGGGTGCTCGTCGGTGACACCTTCCATTCGGAGTTCATGCGAACTGTGTCCGGCGTCGGTGGATCGCTGCTCCGTGCACGACCGACGGAAGTCTTCAAGATCAAAATCCCCCTCCCGCCGCTGGCCCAGCAGAAGCGGATTGCGGGGATCCTGGATGCGGCCGATGCGCTGCGCGCCAAACGCCGCCAAGCCCTCGCCCAACTCGACACCCTCCTCCAAGCCACCTTCCTCGACCTCTTCGGCGATCCGGTCACCAATCCGAAGGGGTGGAAAACGCGAAGGTTTGCTGACGTGGCAAATGACAGCTTCCGAAACGGACTGTCGCCCTCCACAACGGGCAAAGTCGAGGGCGAAGTCCTGACGCTTTCGGCGATCACGGGCGGCCGATTCAAGTTCGAAGAACGGAAGGCTGCATTCTTCGACAGGAAGCCCGCGACTACACAACTACTGTCGTCTAACACATTTCTCATTTGCCGAGGAAACGGTAACAAGCGTCTCGTCGGTACCGCAGTCTTTCCGGATCGGTCCTCAGACAACATCTGCTTCCCAGATACGATGATCGGGGTTGCTATCGACGCCGATACACTCGCCGCGCCGTATCTGCAGCGTGTTTGGGCAAGCGAGCATGTGAGGCGTCAGATCGAAAGCAATGCGCGGACGACGAACGGGACATACAAAGTGAATCAGCAAGTGCTGGGGGCCGTCGAGTTTCCCGTTCCGCCGATCGACGAGCAGAAGCAGTTCGCGCGGTCCGCCGCCGTGATCGAGAAGCAGCGTGCCGTGTGCAATCAACATCTCGCCGAGCTCGACACCCTCTTCGCCTCCCTCCAGTCCCGTGCCTTCCGGGGAGAACTCTAGTCAAAGTCAAAACAGGGGAACCATCATGGCCGCCAGCGTCAACATTTCCGACAACTTCGCCTTTCTGAGGGAGGAATTTCCCCCCGTCGCCCAGAGCGCGACGCTGGCCGAGCGGAGTGTTTATTCCGACCCGCGGGCGGCCTGCTTTCATGCCCGCCATGCGCTGGAGCAACTCGTCAAGCGCATCTACCGGATCGACAAGCGGCTCAAGCCGCCGCGCGTGCAGAACCTGGATGGGTACATGAACGGGCCGGCGTTTCGGACCATCGCCGGCGACACGATCTGGCAGAAGGCCGAATATGTCCGCAAGGCGGGCAACACCGCCGTGCACGGCAACAAGGCCCCCGAGCCGGGGGCGGCGCTGGATTGCGTGCGCGAGCTGTACCACGTGCTCTACTGGGCCGGGCGGACCTACCTGCGCAAGGGGGCCGAGGCGCTGGAGGGGGCGCGGTACGATGAGTCGATCATTCCCTCAGCGCACGCCGGCCCCGTGGCGCCGATTGAAAAGCTGGAGGCGATCACCCAGCAGCGGGATGAGGCGGCGGAGAAACAACGGGAACTGGAGACGCAGGTCGAGGAATTGCGGCAGCGCGTGGAAGAAATCCGGGCGGAGAATGAGGCGATCCCGGACACGCACAACTACGATGAGGCGACGACGCGCCGGCGGATCATCGACCTGGACCTGAAGCGGGCGGGTTGGGCGCTGGATCAGGCGCGGGACCGGGAGCATGAGGTGAGCGGAATGCCCAACGGGCGCGGCGTGGGGTATGCCGATTACGTCCTGTGGGGGGAGGATGGCAAGCCGCTGGCGGTGGTGGAGGCGAAGAAGACGATCCGCGAAGCGCGCGTCGGCCAGCAGCAGGCCAAGCTCTACGCGGATTGCCTGGAAAAGGCGCACGGCCAGCGGCCGCTGATCTACTACACCAACGGGTACACAACCTGGCTGTGGGAGGATCGGATCTATCCGCCGCGCGAGGTGGCGGGGTTTGGCCGCAAGGAGGAGCTGGAGACGCTCATTCGCCGGCGCGACGAGGGGGGGCGCAAGCCGCTGGATGTGGCGCGGATCAACGAGGCGATCGTCGAGCGGTATTACCAGAAGCGGGCGATCGGGAGCATCGCGCAGCACTTCGCGGCCGGGCATCGCAAGTCGCTGCTGGTGATGGCGACCGGCACGGGCAAGACGCGCACGGCCGTGGCGCTGGTGGACCTGCTGCAGCGGGCCGGGTGGGTGAAGCGCGCGCTCTTCCTGGCCGACCGGGTGGCGCTGGTGAAGCAGGCGGTCAACGCCTTCAAGCAGCACCTGCCGGAATCGAGCCCGGTGAATCTGGTGACGGAGAAGGACAAAACGGGCCGGGTCTATGTCTGCACCTACCCGACCATGATGGGGCTGATCGAGGAGGGGCGCTTCGGCGTGGGGCATTTCGATCTGGTCGTCATCGACGAGGCGCACCGGTCGGTCTATCAGAAATTCGGGGCGATCTTCAAGTACTTCGACAGCCTGCTGGTGGGATTGACCGCGACGCCGCGCGAGCAGGTGGACCGGAACACATATCAGCTCTTTGGCCTGCCGCCGGGCGCGCCGACCGATGCGTACGAACTGCAGACGGCGGTGGACGACGGGTTCCTCGTGCCCCCCAAGGCGCAGCAAGTGAACCTGAAATTCCCCGGCCGGGGGATCAACTACGACGAACTGAGCGAGGCGGAGAGGGAGGAATGGGAATCGGCCGACTGGGGCGATGATTCGCCCGCGCCGGCGGTGCCCCAGCGCGTGGAGCCGCAGGCGATCAACAACTGGCTCTTCAACGCCAACACGGTCGATCAGGCGCTGCAGTACCTGATGGAGCACGGGCACAAGGTCGAGGGGGGCGACCGGCTGGCCAAGACGATCATCTTCGCGCGCAACCACGACCACGCCCTCTTCATCGAGGAGCGCTTCAACCACCATTACCCGCAGCACGCCGGACAATTCGCCCGGGTGGTGGACAACTACGCCACCTATGCCCAGAGCCTGATCGACGATTTCTCGATCAAGAACAAAGCCCCTCATATCGCCATCTCAGTGGACATGCTGGACACCGGCATCGACATCCCGGAGGTGGCGAATCTGGTCTTCTTCAAGCCGGTCTATTCAAAAATCAAGTTCTGGCAGATGATCGGGCGCGGGACGCGGTTGTGTCCGGATTTATTCGGGCCGGAGAAGGATAAGACGGATTTCCGCATCTTCGACTTCTGCTACAACTTCGACTTTTTCAAGATGAACCCCGACGGCATCGAGCGCGGCGGCGGGATGCCGCTGGGGGCGCGGCTGTTCCGCTCGCGGGTGGAACTGATCGGCCACACGCAGAGGACGCCGGCGCTCGATCCGGATGACAAGGTGGGCGCCGCCACGACGGACCTGCTGCACAGGGAAGTGGCGGCGATGAACGCGGAAAATTTTATTGTGCGCATGCACCGGGAGGCGGTTCACAAGTTCAAGGACCGCAACGCGTGGAACCAATTGAGCGATGAGGATCGGAAGACCCTGCAGGAAGAAGTGGCGGGCCTGCCGAGCGAGATTCCGGCCGAAGAGATCGAATCCCGCCTGTTTGATCTGATGGCGCTGCGGATGCAGTTGGCGACCGTCGAGCACGACGTCAGCGGGTTCGAGAAAGACCGGAAGAAGGTGGTCGAGATTGCGAGGCTGCTGGAGGAGAAGAGCGCGATCCCGGCCGTGAAGGCGCAGCTTGGCTATCTGCAGGCGATGCAGGGGACTGATTTCTGGGTGGGGATCGACATCGCGGGACTGGAGGAGATGCGACTGCGATTGCGCGACCTCGTGCCGCTGCTGGACAGGACCAAACGGCACATCGTGTTCACGGACTTTGAGGATGAAATCACCGGCGTGAATGAGGATGCGATCCTCGACATTCCGAAGATGACCGGGTTGGAGTACCAGAAAAAAGTGGAGCAGTACCTCCAGAGCCATCTGAACAACATTGTGATCCACCGCCTGCGGACCAACCAGCCATTGACCGCATCCGATCTGCGGGAACTGGAGACGATGCTGATCAAAATCGGTGAGGAGGATGGGAAGGCGCTGCTGGAGGGATTGCTGGCCAGGAGCCACGCGCCGTCGCTGGTGCATTTCGTTCGCGGCCTGGTGGGCATGGATCGGGCGGCGGCGCAGGCGGCGTTCTCCAAGCTGCTATCCAATCAAAGTCTCACGCCGCCGCAGATTCGGTTTGTGGAGATGATTATCGAGCAGTTGACGGCGCGCGGTGTGATCGAGCCGGGGGCACTGTACGAAGCGCCGTTCACCGCTTTTCACGCCGGCGGCCCGGATGGGTTGTTTGCCGGTAAAAACGAGCTGATGACCGGCCTCTTTGCGGCGATCGAGGCGACGCAGCCCACCATCCAAGCGAGTTTGTAGGGGCCGCACCCCTTGCGGACCCTACTGATGGCATCCCGACAAAGCAGAATCGGTGTTCATCTGTGCCCCATCCGTGGCCAATGCCTCTCCGTCTCCTCCGTGCCCTCCGTGGTGAATGTTTCCGTCGATCACTTGAGCATGCGCCGCAGGACCGTGTGGAGGATCCCGCCGTTGCGGTAGTAGTCGATCTCCACGGGGGTGTCGATGCGGCAGATCGTCTCAAACGTGGTGGTCCGGCCGTCCGGGGCCGTGGCGGTGACGCTCACTTTCTGCTTGGGCTGGAGCGTGTCGTCCACCTGGATGTTAAACGTCTCCTGGCCGCTGAGGCCCAGGGTTTTGGCGTTCTGGCCGGGGGCGAACTGCAGCGGGAGCACCCCCATGCCCACGAGGTTGGAGCGGTGGATGCGCTCGAAGCTGTCGGCGATGACCGCCCGCACGCCCAGCAGCAGCGTCCCCTTGGCGGCCCAGTCGCGGCTGGAGCCCATGCCATAGTCCTTGCCGGCCAGGACGACCAGCGGGGTCTGGTCCGCCTTGTACTTCAGCGAGGCGTCGTAAATGCTCATCTGCTCGCCCGTGGGGAGATAGCGGGTCACGCCCCCCTCGGTGCCGGGGGCGATCTGGTTGCGCAGGCGGATGTTGGCGAAGGTGCCGCGGGTCATGACCCGGTCGTTGCCCCGGCGCGAGCCGTAGCTGTTGAAATCGAGCGGGCCCACGCCATGCTCCATCAGGTACTGGCCGGCGGGGCCGTCCTTCTTGATCGAGCCGGCGGGGGAGATGTGGTCGGTCGTCACGCTGTCGC
>JBIQLO010000182.1:0-8081 GCA_044464175.1 Planctomycetaceae bacterium
CGCGTATTTCCCAACGAACCCAACCCACCCGAACCCCGAATCCCATGTCCCCACCCCCCTCAATGCCAAATCTGGTTCCCCCAAATTCCCGACTGTCGAAATGGCAGCACAACCCCCGGAACGCATCCACAACAATCGTCCCGCAACACTCGATATCCCCCGGATTTACGGCGTTTCCCCCTCTACCCCTTTCTGGCATAACCTTTGCAAAGAGAACCCCATAAGGGATCGCCCGCCGGCCTCTCCGCCGGACCATCCCCCACTGAATAACCCACAATTTCTGCCCAAAGCAAGGAGCTGACTACATGGCCAAGATCATCGGAATCGACCTCGGAACCACCAACAGCGTCGTCGCCGTCATGGAAGGCGACCAGCCCAAGGTGCTCATCAATGCCCAGGGCAGCCGCCTCACCGCCTCCGTCGTCGCCTTCACCGAAAAAGGTGAACGCCTCGTCGGCCAGACCGCCAAGCACCAGCAGGTCACCAACCCCAAAAACACCATCTTCTCCATCAAACGCTTCATGGGCCGCCGCCACAACGAAGTTGCCCAGGAAGAGAAAATGGTCCCCTACGAAATCGTCGGCGGGGCCGATGAACTGGTCAAAGTCCGCGTCCGCGGCAAGGATTACACCCCCCCGGAAATCTCCGCCATCATCCTTCAGGACCTCAAAAAGACCGCCGAAGACTACCTCGGCGAAAAAGTGACCGACGCCGTCATCACCGTCCCCGCCTACTTCAACGACGCCCAGCGCAAAGCCACCAAGGACGCCGGTGAAATCGCCGGACTCAAGGTCCTGCGCGTCCTGCCCGAACCCACCGCCGCCGCCCTGGCCTATGGCCTGGACAAGAAAAAGAACGAGAAAATCTGCGTCTTCGACCTCGGCGGCGGCACCTTCGACGTCTCGGTCCTCGATGTCGGCGACGGCGTCTTTGAAGTGCTCTCCATCAGCGGCGACACCCACCTGGGCGGCGACGACTTCGACGAGGAACTGATCAACTACCTCGCCGAGGAGTTCCGCAAGCAGGAAGGGATCGACCTCCGTAAGGACCCCATGGCCCTTCAGCGCCTCAAAGAGGCTGCCGAAAAAGCCAAGATCGAACTCTCCAGCGCCCAGGAGACCACCGTCAACCTGCCGTTCATCACCGCCGACCAGTCAGGGCCCAAGCACCTGCAAATGACGCTCACCCGCAGCAAGTTCGAGCAGCTCATCACCCCGCTGGTTGAAAAATGCCGCCAGCCGGTGCAGAGCGCCCTGAAGGACGCCGGCCTCAGCGCCGATCAGATCGACGAGGTCGTCCTCGTCGGCGGCTCCACCCGCGTCCCCATGGTCCAGAAGCTGGTCAAGGACCTGTTCAAAGGCAAGGAACCCAATAAGAGCGTCAACCCCGACGAAGTCGTCGCCATTGGCGCGGCCATTCAGGGCGGCATCGCCACCGGCGATGTCAAGGACATCCTGGTCCTCGACGCCACGCCCCTGAGCCTGGGCGTTGAAACGCTCGGCGGCGTGATGACCACCCTCATCCCCCGCAACACCACCATCCCCACCAGCAAGAAGGAGATCTTCTCCACCGCCGCCGACAATCAGCCCTCGGTCACCATCAACGTCCTTCAGGGCGAGCGGCAGATGGCCAAGGACAACCGCCTGCTGGGCCGCTTTGACCTCTCCGACATCGCCCCGGCCCCGCGCGGCGTGCCGCAGATCGAAGTCACCTTCAACATCGACGTCAACGGCATCCTCAACGTCTCGGCCAAGGACCTGGGCACCAACAAGGAGAACAAGATCACCATCCAGGGAAGCGGCGGCCTCTCCAAGGAGGAGATCGAGCGCATGAAGCACGAGGCTGAGCAGCATTCGGAGGAGGACAAAAAGCGCCGTGAGACGATCGAACTGAAGAACCGCGGCGACAGCCTGGTCTACGACACGGAGAAGAACCTCAAGGAGTACGGCGACAAGGTCACCCCCGAGGTGCGCAGCGACATCGAAAACGCGCTGAACAACCTCAAGGATGCCCTCAAGAGCGAGGATGGCGAGCGGATCAAGAAGACCGTCGAAACCCTCGAGGCCGCCCGTCTGAAGCTCGGCGAGGCCATGTACAAGCAGCAGGCCGCGGCCGGCGGCGCTGCTCCAGGTGCCCAGGAGGCTGCCGGTGGTGCCGGTGAGGGCGCAGGCGGCGCGGGCGCGGCCCCGGGCGGCGAGCAGAAGAAGGATGAAGATGTCATCGACGCCGAGTACGAGGTGAAGGAGTAGGAAGAAGGGATCGGGGTTGGGGATCAGGGTGAAGAACCCTGATCCCTGATCCCTGCCCGCTGATCCCTAATCCTTTCTCCGCAGCTCCTCCAGCATCCCCCGCAGCGTGCGGTCGATCAGCGCCACGATTTCTCTGGCATCCAGCCCCTCCAGCCGCAGCGGCGGCCCGTACAGCACGCGGATCGGATGCGGCCGGGGCCATTTCCGCCCCTTCGGCCACGCCGCGAACGACCCTTCGATCACCACCGGAATCACCGGCACATCCGCCCGCCGGATCACCAGCGCCGCCCCCCGCTCGATCTTGCCGATCTGCCCATCCTCCGTCCGCGACCCCTCCGGAAAGATGTTGAGCATCCGCCCCTCGTGCAGCCGCCGGATCGTCTCTTTCATCGCCCCCGTGTCCCCCTTACCCTGCTCCACCGGAAAGGCGTGCAGCGACCGGATCAGCCATCCGAACGCCGGGTTCTTGAACAGGCTCGACCGCGCCAGAAACGACATCGGCCGCCGCAGCCACAGCGCTACCAGCACCGGGTCCAGGAAACTCTGGTGGTTGGACAAAAAGAGCACCCCCCCCTCCTTGGGCAGATGCTCAAGCCCATAGGCCCGGTATTGAAAGAAGACCGAAAAGAGAATCCGCAACAGCGCCTGCAGGCAGTTCCAGAGCAACCCCCGGTGATCCGGATCCTGCGAAGGCGTCCAGAAGGAGCCGCTGCGCCCATTGCTGCTTACGTGCCTTTGTCCCCCCGTCCCTTCGCTCGTGCCCTGGCTCATGCCGTCTCCACCCGTTCCACAATGGCCGCCACCACCTCATCCGGCGACAAGTTAGTCGTGTCGATCACCACCGCGCCCGGCGGCACCAGCAGCGGCCCGGCCGCCCGGTTCCGGTCCCGCTGGTCGCGTTCCTGGATCTGGGCCAGAATCTGCCCCGGATCGACGATCTCCCCCCGCGCCCGCAGCTGCGCCACCCGCCGCCGCGCCCGCTCGGCCGGCGTGGCGTCCAGATAAAACTTCCACGTGGCGTCGGGAAAGACCACCGACCCCTGGTCCCGCCCCTCCGTCACCAGCTTCGGATGCTCGCGCCCAATCCGCCGCTGCTGCTCCACCAATTGCCCCCGGATCGCCTCCACCACCGCCACCCGCGAGGCCGCCGTCGTCACCTGGGCCGACCGCAGCAGGTGCGACACCGGCTCATCGTTCAGCAGCACCTCCGGCGGCATCGCCGAGAAGTCGAACGCGATCCGGCACAGCCGCCCCACAAACGCCAGCTCCCGCGCATCGCCCAGATCCACCCCCCGCCGCAGCGCCTCCAGCGCCACCGCCCGGTACATCGCCCCCGTGTCCAGGAAATCAAACCCCAGCCGTCGCGCCACCGCCAGGGCGACCGACGATTTCCCAGTCCCGGCAGGTCCGTCGATGGTCAGAATCATTCGCGTTGCCGTGGCCCGTGGCCCGTGGTCCGTGGTCCGAGTGACTTTTTCGGACCACGGATCACGGACGACGGACCACGATCCCTACAACAATGGCTTCAAAATTCGCACCGACCGCTTCACCCCCTCGACCGGCTCCCCGGCCCCCTCGTATTCGATCCCCAGATACCCATCATACCCCGCCGCCTTGGCGATCTGGACGCACTTGGCCAGGTCAAACGCCGGGTGGTTCAGGTTTTCGTCGATGTCCTTGGTCTTGGCATGCACCGCCTTGGCGTAGGGGAAAATCTTCCGCGTCGCCTCGTACCGTTCGATGGGGGGATACCAGTTGCCAAAGTCCGGCAGCGTCCCGACCCACTCCCGCCCCACGGCCTGCCCCACCGCCTCCATCACCTGGATGATCGAGTCCGGATCGCTGCTCAACCCCCCATGGTTCTCCATCAGGATCGCCACCCCATGTTCCTTGCCGCGTTTGGCCAGTTCGGTGAAGCTCTCGATACACGCCCCAATCGCCGCCCCCCGGTCGGTGATCTCCTTGCCGCCGGAATTGCACCGGATGGCCGAAACCCCGATCGCCTTGGCCACCGGAATCCACTGCCCGTACGCCTCCAGGCTCTGGCCCCGCACCCCGGCGTCCAGAGAGGACAAATCCCCCTTCTCATCCACCGCGATGTTCAGCAGCTTTGACCCGGCCTGCTTCGCCGCCTCCACCAGTTCCTTCAGATACGCCGGTTCCTTCGAGGCGAAGAAGGGGGAGTTCAGCTCCACCCCGTCAATCCCGAACTGCGCCTTGGTGAAGGCCGGGAACTCCAGGAGCGTCAACTGATTGCCCCGGAACAGCTTCTGAAGACTCCACCCCGCAAGGGACAATTTCATAAAACCTCCTGTGTAGGGTCCGCATCGCGGACCGTCTTCTTCAATGGTCCTACGCTCGCGCCGCCCACAAAAACCCGCGCCGCATCAGCGTCAGGCACGGCTCGGCCGCCACGATGTTCGCCTGATGCCCCAGGGCATTATAAAAGACCCGCCCCTGTCCATACAATTTCGTCCAGACCACCGGCATCTGGACCGGCCCGTTGGGCGCGTGCGGCCCGTCGGCCACCGGAAACTGCGTCGTCGCCAGCACCTTCACCGCCGGATCGACATGCAGATAATACTGCTCGGAAGCCACCTCAAAATTTTTAATCCCCTTGGTCACCGGATGCTCATGATCGGTAATCGCCACCTGGTACCGCACCCCATCGTTCCCCGGATGCGCCACCCACTGTCCCCCGGTCATGAACTGCCACTCGGTCGCCTGGCGGAAGGCATCGCACATCCCCCCGTGGCACCCCGCGATCCCCACCCCCCCCGCCACCGCGGCCGTCACCGGATTCAACTGCTCCGGCGTAATCGAGCCCATCGTCCAGACCGGCACGATCAGCGACAACTCCCCCAGCTTCGGGTCCTTGAAGGCGTCGAGGCTGTCGGCCATCTCCACCTCAAAGTGTTCCTCCCGCAGCAGCGATTGAAAAATCTCCGCCACCTCCCGAGGCTGATGCCCCGCCCAGCCACCCCAGACAATCAATGCGCGTCGTGCCATGATAGATTAGTCTAGCGGCCGCCGTGGCAGTTGCCAGAGGGCGGTTGCCGGTTGATTGTTTCTGTTCGCTAGTTGCTGGTTGCTGGTTGCTGGTTGTCAGTTGCCGGTTGGCAGTGGACATGCGCCCGAAGGCGCAACAGCCCTCTTTTTTCGCGCCGGAGGCTTCCTTTTTCCCGCCGGAGGCTCCTTTTATCGCGTCAGAGACTTCTTTTTTCCGCTCGCGGACCTCTTTTATTTGCTCCGAGACGTCCTTTTTTTGCTCCGGGACTTCTTTTTTCCAATCCGAGACGTCCCTTTTCCGCTCCGGCGCCTCTTTATTCCTTGCTGGGAAGGGCTTTTACTCCCTCCCGCCGCGCCAACGCTCTCCAACGACCAATAACAAGCAGCAAATAACAACCTCCCCCCCGCGCGCATTGGCCCCTCCCCCCCCGCCCCCGTACAATCGGCCCGATGTCCCTCCCCTACGCAACCCCGGACTTCCCCGGCGTCGGTGGCGTTCTAAAAGAGCGCCCCGAGGATTTTTTTGTCCAGGAGCTTCCCCTCTACGAACCCTCGGGCCAGGGGGAGCACCTCTACTGCGAGATCGAAAAGGTCGGCCTGAGCACCTTCGACGCCATCCACCGCCTCAGCCGCGCGCTGAACATCCCCAGGCAGGCGATCGGCTACGCCGGGATGAAGGATGCCCAGGCCCTCACCCGCCAGCTCTTTTCCCTCTGGGGCGTGGAAGAGTCGGCCCTGGAAAGCCTCAGCCTCGAAGGATTGACCATCCGCTGGGCCGCCCGCCACGGCAACAAGCTGCGCCTGGGGCATCTCAAGGGAAACCGTTTCGCGGTGAAGATCCGCCAGGTCAATCCCACCGATGTGGTCAAACTCCGCCCCGTCATCAACCAGCTCCAGCAGCGCGGCCTGCCCAACTACTTCGGCGCTCAGCGCTTCGGCAAGCGCGAGGACAACGACCTGCTGGGCAGCGCCCTGGTGCGCGGCGATGAACAGGAGGCGATCAATCTCCTTCTGGGCCGGCCCGATCCCGACCGCGACCCGCCCCCTGTCCTCGAAGCCCGCCGGCTTTTCGACGCCGGCGACCTGGAGGGGGCATTGCGGCACTGGCCCCGCCGCAGCGCCACCGAAAGCCGGGTGCTGGGGCGCTATCTGAAAAACGGCAACGCCGCCGCCGCCCTGCGCCTGGTGGACCCCAAGCTCCAGCGCCTCTGGATCAGCGCCCTGCAGTCCCGCCTGTTCAACGAGGTGACCGCCCGGCGCATCGACACTCTCGACCGGCTCATGGACGGTGACCTGGCGTGGAAGCATGAGAACGGCGCCTGCTTCCGCGTGGAATCGGCCGCCCTCGAGCAGCCGCGCTGCGATGCCTTCGAGATCAGCCCCACCGGTCCCCTGCTGGGCTACCGCCTGAGCCTGCCCCAGGGGGAGCCCTTGAACATCGAGCAGGCCGTCTTCGCCGCCGCCGGGCTGGAGGCGGGCCAGTTCCGCCACGTCGGCCGCGACCGGATCAAGGGGGCCCGCCGCCCCTTGCGCATCCGCCCCGAGGAGGTGCAGCTGGCCGGCGGCGTCGACGAGCACGGCCCCCACATCACCCTGGCCTTCACCCTCCCGGCCGGCTCCTTCGCCACGGTGCTGCTGCGGGAGATCATGAAGAATGAGGAAGGCATTAAGGAATGAGCCACAGATGGGGCATAGATGAACACAGATTCAGACCTCCTGATAAAACATTCCGCCACAGAGAACACAAAGAACACGGGGAGAAATTAAATTCTCTTTATTCTTCTGTGTTCTCTGTGTACTCAGTGGTGAATTGTCTTGAGTCCTTCGAATCGAATGTGTTTCTTATCTGTGTTCATCTGTGGCCAAAACTGGGGCTAAAAGCTGCCGCATGGACAAATCCGCCGCGCAATCTACATTGATTCCAGCCATGCCGTCGGAGACCTCACCATCCTCCTTCCACCTCAGCTTCGTCATTCCGCTGCTCAACGAGCGGGAGAATCTGCCGGAGCTGCACCGGCGGCTGGCCGCCATCTGCCAGGCGATCGGCTGCCGCCGCACCATTCTCTTTGTCGACGATGGCAGCACCGACGGCTCCGACCGCCTCATCGCCGAACTGGCCCGCCAGGACCCCACCGTCATCGGCCTGCGCCTCTCGCGCAACTTCGGCCATGAAATCGCCACCACCGCCGGGCTGGACCATGCCGACGGCGACGCCACCATCCTCATGGACGCCGACCTGCAGGACCCGCCGGAGATCGTTCCGGAGATGGTCCGCCAGTGGCAGGCCGGCAGCGAGGTCGTTTACGCCCGCCGGCGCCGGCGCCAGGGAGAATCCCCCTTCAAGCGCTTCAGCGCCTGGCTCTTCTACCGCCTGATCAACCGCCTCTCGGATGTGGCGATCCCCATGGACACCGGCGACTTCCGCCTGCTGGACGCCAAGGTCGTCCGCGCCCTGCGCCGTTGCCGCGAGCAGGACCGCTTCATCCGCGGCCTGGTCGCCTGGGCCGGGTTCCGTTCCTCGGCCATCCTCTACGACCGTCCCCCGCGCCACGGCGGCAAAACCCACTACGGCACGCTGAAGCTGCTTCTGCTCTCACTGGACGCCCTGGTCGGCTTCTCCATCACCCCCCTGCGCTTCGCCACCGCCATCGGCTTCCTCGTCACCGCCGTCAGTCTGGTCGTGGCGGCCATTGTGGTCTTTCAGAAATTCTTCAGCCGCCTGCCGATCCAGGGCTACGCGCTCCTGGCCACCGGCTTGTTTTTTCTCGGCGGTGTGCAGATGCTGATCCTGGGCCTCCTGGGAGAATACCTGGGCCGGGTCTA
>JBIQLO010000183.1:0-8070 GCA_044464175.1 Planctomycetaceae bacterium
CGGATCAAGGCCCCCTTTGCCATTGAAAACCGGATGGCATCGGAGCCCAAGCCGGGACAGGTGATTCGCATCGCCCGCAATGCCACCCTGCTGGATGCCCTGGAGGAACTGCCGCGCCAGAGCGACCTGACCTGGTATCCCTGGGGCAAGCGCATCGTCATTCTCCCCAAGGCCGACCAGATTCGCATGCAGTTGAACAAGACCGTGACGGTGCGCTACAACGACCTGGATGTGCAGCAGGTGTTGACCGAACTGAGCGCCCGCGCGGGCGTCCCCTTCAATCTGGAGCCGGGGGCCGTTCAGCGCATTCCCCCCGAATACCGCAACATCCGCCTGATGCTCGACAACGCCTCCATCCGCCAGGCGCTGGAGGCCATCGGCGGCTTCACGGGGCTGGGGTATGTGGTGAAGGAGGATGGCGTCTATTTCTGGAACCAGTCCCGCCCCAGCACGTCCAGCCGCGGCGGCCATCTCGTCGGGCTGCTCCAGCTTCCGGACATCGGGGTGGCGGTTCCCATCCGCGACACCGATGTCTCGCCGGAGCTTCGGCAGTACATCGAATCCAAAACGACCGCCGCCATGAAGCAGCTTGAGCAGATGATGAAGGAGGAGGGGTTCAAGCCCACCACCCGGCCGTGAGGGCTCCGGGGGGGGCGCTGCGCGTCCGATAATTTCTGTTGTTCGCCGGTCACAACGGCCGATAAGGGAATCAGACGACGGGCGGCTGCGCGGTTGCGGACCGGCCCGGCGCCTCTGGAGCGACCGGCATGGACCTGGCCACAATCATCGGACTGTTGCTCGCCTGGAGCGCGGTCCTCTTTTCCATCTACCACGCATCGGAAGGGGCATTCGGCGCCTACATCAAGGGGCCGGAACTGCTGCTGGTCTTCGGCGGCTCGCTGGGCGCGGCGATGCTCTCGATGCCGCTGCACAACATCACCGGCATCATCTCGTATCTGAAAAAGTGGATGCTCAACAAGCACCTCCACATCGAGCATCTGATCCAGGAGATGGTGCAGTACGCCGAAACCGCCCGCCGCGACGGGGTGCTGGCGCTGGAGACGGTCGCCCGCGAAGCCCCCGATCCGTTCCTGCGCCGGGGGCTGCAACTGACCATCGACGGCACCGACCCCGAGATCATCGAGCGCATCATGCGCATCGAGATCGACGCCATGCAGGAGCGCCACAAGCACGGCAAGCACTTCTTCCACACCATGGCCAAGTTCGGGCCCGGTTTCGGCCTGATGGCCACCCTCATCGCCCAGGTAGCGATGTTCCGCAACCTCGACGGTGACGCCGGCGCCATCGGCAACGCGCTGGCCATCGCGCTGACCGGCACGCTCTACGGCTGCATGCTTCAGAACCTCCTGGCCGGCCCCATTGCCGAAAAGCTGTCCTTGCGCAGCCGTGAGGAAGTCTTCGCCAAGGAAATCATTCTCCAGGGCGTCCTGGCCATCCAGGCCGGCAACAATCCCCGCGTCGTCGAGATGCAACTCCTGAGCTTCCTGAGCACCCGCCAGCAAGGCGCCCTGGCCAAGGCGGCGTAAAGAGATATTTGTTATTTGTTGTTTGTTATTTGTGTCAAACGGCAAACAACAATTAACAAACAATAAATAACAAGAACCATGGCTGTCCCCCGCAAACCTCCTGAAGTTGAATGCGAAGAATGTCCCGAGTGGATCTTTACCTTCGCGGACCTGGTCATGCTCATGATGGGGTTCTTCGTGATCCTCTGGGTGCTCAAGCCGCCGGCCGGCAAGCAGGCCAACACGCCCGAAGGAAAAGTGCAGCAGGACCAGTGGCTCAATCTGGTCGGGCAGGTGCGCGGCGCATTCGGCTGGGAGCCGGACCCGACCAGCACCGACCCGGTGGACCGATTCGTTCTGAAGCGGCACCTGGCCGGCCCCGGCGACGGCAGCCGACGCGAACTGGAGCGGCGCGGGCCCCACGGCACCGATCCGGAGGTGACGACGATCCGCCCCGGAAGCCAGGCCGCCATCGGCGGGCGGCTGCTGTTCAAGCCGGCCGACACCCAGCTCAGCCGCGCCGTCACCGATGCGCTGGACCAGATCGCCTCGGAGATTCGCGGCCACCGCAACATCGTTCTGATCAAGGGGCACGCCTCACTGGACGACCTGCCCACCGACGCCACCGCCCAGCAGAAGATGGACCTGTCCATCCAGCGGGCGCAGGGCGTGGCCCGATACCTGATCGACCATGGGGTGGCCCCGGAGATTCTGCGGATTCAGGGCTGCTCCACGTTTGAGCCGATTGTCCAGCGCCGTTATCAACCGGACGCCCAGGCGCTCAACCGCCGCGTGGAAGTGGTCGTCACGCCCACCCTCGTGCCCGACCTGCAGGACCCGCCCCCCCCCGCCCCGGAGCTGGAGCGACAATGAATCTGTAGGCGGCCTCGCCGAGGCCGCTAAGGTCCGCTCACTGTCCCGGCAACTGCCGCACCTTCACGCGCGAGCCGGTGATGGTATAGAGCCGCCCCGGCGTCAGCCGCTTGTATCGCTCGAACAATCGCTCCAGCGCCTCGGCCTGTTCCGCCTCTGCCCGCGCCGATTGGAAATAGACGATGGACCGGCGGAAGGGAAACCCGGCCGCGTAGATGGCCGCGTGAAGCGTCTCATCGGCGCTCAGCACATCCACCTGCGCCCGCTGCAGCGCTTTCAAGTACGCCGGCGCATCGGCCGACAGCGGCGGCTCGATGCCGGAGGCCTCCACCACCTCATCCCCCCGCCCCCGCAGCACCTCGGCCGCCGCTTCGCTCACCGGTCCATTCAACATCCATCGCATGAACGCGATGGTAGGGAGGGCGGCGGTGAAGACAAGGGTTCGGGCTTGAGCCCGTGGAACTGGGGCTACTTCGTCTCCTGAGCCCGGAACCCGGGTTCGCTGGCGAATTGCCCCTCGCGTTTCCCCCCGATACATTGGGGGCATGTCCATTGAGCAGTTCCTGGCCGAGTTGGGAAGGGTGCTCTCGCCCGATCAGATCATCGTCGATCCGGTGGAACTGTCCGTCTATGAATGCGACGGCTTCACCATCGCCCGCGCGCGCCCGGCGGCGGTGCTGTTCCCGGCCGACACGCGGCAGGTTTCGGAGGTGATGAAAATCCTCTCGTCCATGGGCGCCCCCATCGTGCCGCGCGGCAGCGGCACGGGGCTGGCCGGCGGATGCGTCGGCTTTCAAAACGGCGTGGTCGTCTCCACTGCCCGCATGACGCGAATTCTCTCCATCGACCTGCCCAATCGCGTGGCGCATGTGGAGGCGGGCGTGCGCAACACGATTCTCTCCGAGGCCGTGGCCGCCCTGCCCGGCGGAAGCGCCTACCACTTCGCCCCCGACCCCTCCAGCCAGCGGGCCAGCACCATCGGCGGCAACGCCGCCACGAACGCCGGCGGCGTGCATACGCTCAAGGACTTCGTCACCTCCAACCACATTCTGGGGCTTGAACTGGTTCTGCCCGATGGCGAGGTGCTTGAGTTAGGCGCGAAAAACGGCTGCCAGGACATCCACGGCTTTGACCTGCCCGCCCTGGTCTGCGGCTCCGAAGGGACAATGGGGATCATCACCAAACTCTGGGTGCGCCTGGTTCCCAAGGCCACCAGCTTCCGCACGGGCGTGGCCCTGTTCACCGCCTCGACCGACGCCTGCGACGTCGTCTCGGAAGTGATCGCCGCCGGCATGCTTCCGGCCGCTATGGAGATGATGGACGGCGTCATGGTCCGCGTGGTGGACGACGCCTATGGCTTCGGCTTCCCCCCCGAAGCGCAGGCGCTGCTGCTGTTCGAGCTCGACGGCATCGACGAACTGCTCGAGGGGCAGATGCAGCGCATTGAGGAAATCTGCAACCGCCATCACCCGATCAGCTTCGAAAGCTCGGCCGATCCCGACCGCCGGGCCAAAATCTGGAAGGCCCGCAAAGGGGTCTTCGGCGCCATCGGGCGCATCAGCCACAGCTACTGCACGCAGGATGCCTGCGTCCCGCGCAGCCGGCTGGGTGAAGTCCTCAAGCACATCGGCCAGATCGGCCGGCAATTCGGCCTGACCATCCCCAGCGCCTTCCACGCCGGGGATGGCAACATCCACCCGATCTTCCTCTACGATGACGCCGACCCCGCCCAGACGCGCAACACCATGCTGGCGGCCGAAAAAGTCCTCCAATACTGCATCGACATCGGCGGCACCCTCACCGGTGAACACGGCGTCGGCGTCGAAAAGCTCCACCTCATGCCCTACCTCTTCGATGAGGCCACCATGCGCCAATTCCAGCGCGTCAAGGAGGCCTTCGACCCCGAAGAACGCATCAATGCCGGCAAGCTCCTGCCCAGCGAAAAGATTCAGGTCCACATGGTGTAGGTTCCCCGCAGAGACACGGCGAATGAAGGGCAACGTGATGGGGTAGGTTTTTTCAAAGTCCGGCGCCATCCCCTCCGCCGGTCCGGATCGCGCGGGCCTTGTAATTCCGCCACAGAAAACGCGTATCCGGCCGGATTCGCACGTAGCGTGTGCCACGTCTGTTCCTGCATAGGCCCCATCGCCTCCAGCCGCTGCTGGGGGCTTTCGGCCGCCGCCCGCTTGCGGCGCAACTGGTCGCGAAGGGCAATCCGGCGGCTTAACTCATCCATGTCCTCCCGCATATCCCAATTTCCCAGGACCGGTGAATTACAACGCCCACTTCACCTCGCCCCCCACAATCGTGCAAACCGCCCGCCCGGTGACCTGCTCCCCGTCAAACGGGCAGTTGCGGCTCTTGCTCTTGAACGCCTCGGCGTCGATGGTCCATTGCAGCTTCGGGTCAATGATCGTGAGGTCCGCATCCGCCCCCAGCCGCAGCGTTCCCTTGGCCAGCCCCACGATTTCGGCCGGTTTGGTGCTCATCAGTTCGATCAGGCGCATCCACGGAATGTGCCCCGGCGTCACCAGCGCCTGGACATACAGCGGCAGCGCGCATTCCAGCCCCAGGATGCCGAAGGGGGCATAGGGAAATTCCAACTCCTTCTCCTCAGCCAGATGCGGCGCATGGTCGGTCGCCAGGCAGTCGATCGTCCCATCCCGCACCCCCTCAATGCACGCCTTCACATCCGCGGCAGTCCGCAGCGGCGGATTCATCTTGTAATTGGTGTCAAACGTCCGGCAGCATTCATCCGTCAGGAGCAGATGGTGCGGCGCAACCTCCGCCGTCACGCGTTCGCCGTTCTTCTTGGCTTGGCGGATCAGGTCCACGCTTCCCGCCGAGGAGATGTGCTGCACGTGATACCGACACCCGATGGTGCGGTTGAGCAGCAGGTCCCGCGCGATCATCAGTTGTTCCGACTCGGCCGGCAATCCCCCCAGCCCCAGCGCCGTGGAGACCAATCCCGCGTTCATGCACCCGCCGGAGAGCGTCGGCTCCTCGCAGTGCTGCATGATCACCGCATCGATCATTTTGGCATACTGCAGCGCCTTGCGCATCATGGCCGCATCCGCCACCCCCACCCCGTCATCGCTGAAGGCGATCGCCCCGCGCTCCTTCATCAGGGCCATTTCGGCCAATTCCTTCCCCGCCCGTTCGCGGGTGATCGCGCCGATCGGATGCACCTGCGCCAAATTCACCCGCTGCCCCTCGCGCAGCACGAATTCGATCTGCCCCTCATTGTCCAGCGCCGGCTTGGTGTTGGGCATGCAGCAGACGGTGGTGAACCCGCCGGCCACGGCCGCCGCGCTGCCCGAGGCGATCGTCTCCTCCTCCTCATCCCCCGGCTCGCGAAAATGCACATGAATGTCGATCAGACCCGGCGTGACGTAGTTTCCCGCCGCGTCAATCACGCGGTCGGCCGAGCCAAGATTGGTCCCGACGGCCGCGATCTTGCCGTCGCGGAGGAGAATGTCCTTCCGCTGCTCAAAGGCCTGGGAAGGATCAAGAAGGATTCCGTTTTTAATCAAAAGCGTGGGCATGGATCAGTCGTATGGGCGGCTTGAGCCGCCGTTTGGTTAGAAGGCCGCATTTCAACAAGATTGACCGCAGAGACACCGGGAACGGGGACCATTCCTTTTGCGGAAGGTTCCGGCAGCTCATCGCCGCCGATTATATCCCCCCCTCCTGCCCTTTGCACGGCCGCTCAATGCAGCGGTTTATCCCCATACTTGCGCTGCAGGCGATCCAGTTCCTCATGCAATTCCCGCTGCACCTGTGCATATTCCGCCTGCCCGTACACGTTCCGCAGCTCGTTCGGGTCTTTTTGCAGGTCGAACAGCTCCCAGTAAGGCCGCACCCCCGTCTCCACCGGTTCGCCCTCCTGCGTCCCCAGCCCGTCGCAGTAGTAGTAGATCAGCTTATGCGTATGCGTCCGCACGCCGTAATGGCTGCTGGTGCGGTGGCTCGCATCGCCATTCAGCCAGTAGCGGTAATAGAGGCTCCGCTGCCAGTCCTCCGGCGTCCGTCCCTCAAGCATCGCCCGCCCGCTCACCCCCTGCATCTCGTCCGGCGCTTCCACCCCCGCATAATCCAGAAACGTCTGGGCAAAGTCCGTATTCGTCAGCATCTCCCCCACCCCCCGCCCGGCCGCCAGCGCCCGCGGGTACCGCATTAGAAACGGCATCCGCAGCGAATGTTCATAGATGAACCGCTTGTCATACCAGCCATGGTCCCCCAGGAAAAATCCCTGGTCGCTGGTGTAGACCACGATCGTATCCTCCGCCAGTCCCTTCTCATCCAGCCAGTCCAGAAGCCGCCCCACCGACGCATCCACACTCGCCACGCAGCGCAGATAATCCTTGATATACCGCTGATAGCACCAGCTCGCCCGCTCCGCATCGCTCAAACCCGCCGGAACCGGCGCTTTCAAATCCCGCTCCGTCAGGTCGCGCCCCACCCGCATCGCCGCCGCCGCGGCCGCCGGACGCGTCGCGTAATCATCAAAAAACGTCTCCGGTTCAGGAATGGTCTCCCCCTCATACAGATGCCTGTACTTCTCCCCCACCGTCCACGGCCGATGCGGCGCTTTGTGATGCACGCACAGGAAAAACGGCCTGGCCCCATCCCATTCATCGTCGAGCCATCGCAGCGACAAGTCCGTCAGCACATCGCTGACGTACCCCTTGTACTCGATATCCCCCTGGGGCGTGACCAAAACCGGATCCTCATACCGCCCATGCCCCGGCAGCACGGCATACTGATCAAAGCCCGCCGGATCGGCCGGCACGGCCCCCGGCCCGCGGTTGTCGCGCGCGTTGCAATTGTTGGTCACCCCATGCCCCAAATGCCACTTGCCAAAAATCGCCGTCT
This sequence comes from Planctomycetaceae bacterium, assembly GCA_044464175.1. Classification (GTDB taxonomy): domain Bacteria; phylum Planctomycetota; class Phycisphaerae; order Tepidisphaerales; family Tepidisphaeraceae; genus JBIQLO01. Next base: position 7,275 of record JBIQLO010000183.1, read on the forward strand.
GATACCCCCCCGCCTGCAGCAACTTCTGCACCTGCGCCCCCCGCCGGTTGTCCAGCGCCTCCCACGCCCGCACGCCGGTTACATGCCCATACTGCCCGGTCAAAATCGTCGCCCGGCTGGGCGTGCAGATCGCGTTGGTGCAGAAACAATTCTCCAGCCGCACCCCGTCGGCGGCGATGCGGTCAATATTCGGTGTCCGATTGATAACGCTCCCATACGCCCCGATCGCATGGGCCGCATGGTCGTCGCTCATGACAAACAAAATATTCGGTCGTCCGGCGCTCATATGAAAATGCCTCCGCCAAAAGATGCCGCCGGATTGTACCGGTCCCCCGCCGGTTTTGAAGGGACTGGCTTTCAAACGGCCGCCTCACCGTTCCGTCCCGCCAGTGCCCTCACTGGCGGAACGAAGCCCGGAGGCTTGGAATCGGAAAAGAAAGTTTCCCGGGCCTCAGCCGCTGGACGGACATTCATCCCAATCGACGAGTTGGGAGGCCTGCCCCCAATTCCGCCAGTGAGGGCACTGGCGGCACTGAGCGATTACGTCTGCCGACCTTGGCTTTCCCCTAACACAAGCCTATAGTCCCCCATGCTTCATCCTCACCCTTCATCACGCCGCTCGAATCCACCCCGGCATCCCGTCATTCGCGCGACCAACGAACCCAAACGAACCAAACCCAAATCCCCCTTGGCGCTACCAAAAAGCCCGATTTCCCCCTCCCAACCCGATCCGCCTATTACCCAACAAACCCACCCCAGGAACCAATAACAACGAACAAATAACCCGCGCCCGCCC
>JBIQLO010000184.1:0-8036 GCA_044464175.1 Planctomycetaceae bacterium
TTTTTGGGATTTTTTGATTTTTCAGCGCTGCGCGTTTTGTCGCCAAAACGCGCAGTGCGGGCTCAGGCCGATTCCGGGCCGCCGAAAAGGAGCTCCATGAAGGGTCGGTCCTCGGGACGGAAAAAGACGTAGACGTGGTCGCCCGGCTGGATCTGGGTGCTGCCGCGGGCGGCGATCAGGTCGCGGCCGCGAACGACAAGCACAACCGATGCGCCGGGGGGAAAGTCGATCTCGGACAATTTTGCGCCGCTGACGACCAGATGGGGCTCGATGAAGAAGCTGGTCAGTTCGCCGGAGAGGGCATGGGTGGAGTTGATCTCCAGCACGGCCGGAGAGTCGGGCTTTTCGGGGGTATTGAGCTTGAGACGGCGCGTGATCCAGCGGATGGTGGAGCCGGGAACGAAGCAGGAGACGACCACGACAAAAAAGATGATGTTGAAGACGCGGTGGGCCCCGGTCACTCCGGCCAGGACGGGGAAGGTGGCCAGGATGATCGGAACCGCCCCGCGCAGGCCGACCCAACCGATATAGCCAGTCTGCTTGGCGGGAATTCGGAACGGCAGCAGGCAAAGGGTAACCGCCACGGGGCGGGCGACGATGGCCAGGAAGAGGCCGATCGCCAGGCCGATCCAGGCGACTTCCAGCAACTGCGAGGGGGTAACCAGGAGGCCGAGCATGAGGAACATCACGATCTGGCTGAGCCAGGCCAAGGCTTCGTGGACGCGCATCAAGCCGCTGCGATAGGGGAGATTGCCATTGCCCAAAACCATGCCGGCGAAAAAGACGGCCAGGAACCCGCTGCCGTAGAGGAGGGTGGATGCCCCAAAGGCAAGGAAGGCGATGGCCAGGGTCAGGGCGGGATAGAGGCCGGTGGTTCGGATGCGCACACGGCTCAGGAGCATCCGCCCAAGCCAACCGATGAGCAGGCCGACGGCCAAGCCAATGGCCAATTGGATCGGCACGGAGAGGGCGATGTTCCAGATGTCGCCCCCGTGGAACGATCCCGCGGCCAGGGCTTCGATCAGGACGAGGGTGAGAATGACGGCCATCGGGTCGTTGACGCAGGATTCCACCTCAAGCAGGCGGGCCAGGCGGGGCTTGAGCTGCAACCGCCCGCCGCGCAGCACGGCGAAGACGGCAGCGGCATCCGTGGAGGAGACGACCGCGCCACAGAGCATGGCGGCCGGCCATGCCAGCCCCAGCAGCCGGGCGAAAAGGGCCACCAGGACGGCGGTCATCGCCACGCCAAAGGTGGCGAGGATGCCGGCGGGAAGGAGGATGCGGCGGACGCTGGAGGCGGAGGTATTGAGGCCCCCCTCGAAAAGAATCAAGACCAGGGCGATGGTGCCGGCACGGGCAGCCATTTCATAGTCGCTAAAGTGTATGCCGCCGAAACCCTGGGAGCCGCCGAGCATCCCCAGGACCAGGAACAGCAACACGACGGGGACGCCAAAACGGTCCGCCGTCCGGCTGGAGAGCGCGCTGAAGGCGACCAGAATGCCCAGGATCAACAGGAGCAGGGCCGTGCTGTTGGGCTCGGAAAGTGCTGTGGGAATCAGAGGGGAGAGCGTCACGATCATGGGGGCTGGTGGCGTTGGAATTCAGGAGGTCGCTCGAGATTGCAAGGAAATCGAAGCCGCGAGGCTGCGGCTCCGGTCAGTAGGGGCACTGGCGATGCAGACGATTTCCATTTACCTTCATGCTCGTGTCTCCCAAGGACCTGGAAAACAGCCTCCGTGATCTTCCGCGCACCGGCGTGCTTGTCAAACACCGAGGGTATCGGCAAGTCTGGCGATTTGAGCGGGAGGGGCAAGGATATTATCTGAAATTTTATCCAAGGGGACGGGGGCTCCGCCGATGGCTGCGAGGCAGTCCGGCGCTGGGAGAGTTTTTCCGGCTGCAATGGCTTCAGAAAGCGGGAGTGCCCGCGCCTCGGCCCGTGGCGGTGTTGAACGGGTTTCGGCTCAATGGGGAACTGGGGGATGCGGTGGTATTGGAGGGAATCGAGCCGTCGGTGGGGCTGGATGAACACCTCAACGGGTTGCAACTGCGGGGAGAGCTGGCGCCCGACCACTTTTCGCTGGCGCGGCAGATCATCGAGATCGTTTATCACCTGGGGGCGGCGCAGTTGGGCCATAAAGACCTGCACCTGGGGAACTTTCTGCTGAAAGAGGGACGGCTGCATCTGATTGATGCGCATGCGGTGCATCGGGGGGGGCTGAGGATGCGGGATGTGTTGCAGCTGGCGCATGGGGTGCGGGGCTATGCCACGCGGACGGACCTGTTGCGGGGGTGGCGGGCGCTGAAGTCGGATGCCCCCCTGCCGCGTGAGAACCCGGTCAGCCGGCGGTGGTGGCGCATTGCCCAGCGCCGGGCACTTGGAGAGAACCGGTATTTTGGAAAATGGAACATGGAGAATGGAAAGGGACGTTTTCCATTCTCCATGGCCTGGTCCGGGCACTTTTTCAAGCAGTTCAAGTATCCCCGGCGCTGGTCGGTGGCCAGCGGGCTGCAAATCTCGGCGGCGGATTGGGGGGCGGCGTGGGAAAAACTGCGGGCGCAGATGGAGGGAGATCAATTGGTGGTGATCAAGCGCACGCGGAGCGGGGACGTGCTGGGAGGGCAGGTGGAGCTGGGGGGGAAGACGATTCCCATCATCCTCAAGCGACCCCGGCGCAAGCGCTGGTATCGGTACATCAACGAGATCGGGCGGGGCGGGCGGGCCCGGCGGGCGTGGAAGAAGGTGTGGAGCCTGATTGCGCGGGACATTCCCACGGCCTGGCCGCTGGGGATGATGGAGCGGCGGGTGCTGGGATATGTGGTGGATCAGGTCATTGTCTTTGAGCGGGTGGCGGGATCGACGCTGGACCGATGCGATCTGGACTCCCTGCCGGGGGACCAGCGGCAGCGGCTGTTCATGCGCTGCGGGCGGCTGCTGAGGCGGCTGGAGGAGGATGGGCTGTACCATTATGACGCCAAGGCGAGCAACTGGATCGTCCGGCCGGATGATGTTCGCGGACCCTCGCCGGTGTTGATCGACGTGGATGGCATCCGGCGGGTGCGGTGGATCGCCCTGGGGATCGAGCGGCTGCTGCGGAGCATGCGCGACCATGAGCAGTACACGCCGGAGGACTCGCTGCACCTGTGCCGAGGGTATGCGCCGTTCGCACGGATCGGACAGGAGCCGGAGGATGAGGATCAATGGGAGACGGATGAGGATATAGCGGACCAGATGGGCATGAATCCGCCGTAGGAGGGATCGCTCTTTGCCAGCGGCATTTCGGATCGAATCCGAGGCACAACCAGACCTTCCGGCCGTTGCGGCTTGGCACCCCTGGATTTTGACCTCCAAGCTGGTTTGGGATGCCGGATCTGGACGCCCCGTCGAGCTTTGTTTTGCATTTGGGCATTGGGGCCGACTATAATGCCGACCGTCGCCGGGGCGTGGGCGTTTTGGCGGCGAGACTCAAGGAAAGGAGCATCGGCCGATGGCTGAGGAAGCATTCGCTTTGCGCGGCATTGACTGGCGTAGTACATTTCCCTTTACAAATCTGTTCCGTGCATTTCGGGTGGCGGTTTATCCTTCGAAACTGGCGTTGGCGCTGCTTTGCCTGCTGCTGGTCTATGGATGGGGGCGGGTGCTGGATGGGGTGTGGCCGGCATCGTACAGCGAGACGCGGGGGCAGGTGACGCTGAACTCCGCGTACGCGGGCGGAACGCTGGGGGGGCGGGGCTTCGGCCCGGCGGCGGTGGCGGACTTTTCCAGGCGAATTCGTCCGGATGTGCTGGATGTGGAGGCGAATCCCAAGGCGCAGAGCGTCGGGCCGTTCGTGTGGCTGATGGACGCCGAGGGGGCGCGCATCAACGATGTGGTGTTGTCGGTGCTGAACTGGCAGTGGCCGGGGATGATCTGGGGGCTGGCGGACGTGGTGATCTGGATTCCGGTGCTCACGTTCCTGGCGCATCCCTTCTTTTTCATTCTTTTCTGGATCGTGGCGCTGGTCCTCTGGTCGATTTTCGGAGGGGCGATCGCGCGCCTGGCGGCGGTGCAGGTGGCGCGGGATGAGACGATCTCGGTGCGGCAGGCGCTGCGCTTCTCCGGGGGGAAGGTGCTGAGTTTTCTGTTCGCGCCCCTGATTCCGCTGATTGTGATTCTGGTGCTGGGGGCGCTGGTGGCGATCGGGGCCCTGCTGATGTACATCCCGTACGTGGGGCCGATCCTTGTGGGGATCTTCTTCTTTCTGGCGTTGCTGGCGGGGTTTGTCATGGCGCTGCTGCTGATCGGGACGATCGCGGGCTGGCCGCTGATGTACCCGACGGTGGCGGTGGAAGGATCGGACAGCTTTGATGCGATCAGCCGTTCGTTCAGCTATGTCTATGCCAAGCCGTGGCGGCTGATCTGGTACGGGCTGGTGGCGCTGGTGTACGGGGCACTGACGTACCTGTTTGTGCGGTTGTTCCTGTGGATCATGCTGGGACTGACGCACTACTTCGTGGCGTGGTGGCTGACGGGGTATCGCAGCGCCCAGTGGGGGATTATGTGGCCGGCGCCGTCGTACCTGTCGTTCCCGTATGCGATTCACTACGGGTCGCTGAACTGGGGCGAGGCGGTCGGGGCGGGGATTCTCTCGTTCTGGATCTACCTGGTGATCGGGCTTCTGGGGGCGTACCTCATCAGCTATTACTTCTCGGCCAGCACGATCATTTACTACCTGCTCCGGCGGGATGTGGATGCCATTGAAATGGATGACGTCTACATCGAGGAGTCGGATGAGGAGTTCGCCGAGGAGCTGCAGACGCCGGTGGCCATCAGCGAAAGCAGCACGACGGTGGTGACGACCGAGGCGGTTGAGCCGGCGCCCCCGCCGGAAGAACCGCCGTCGGCGGAGAATCCGCCGACGGCCTGAGCAGCCTTAAGCTGACCAAGACCTGAAGACGTGGCCTGCAAGGGTCACGTCTTCTTGTTTTGGGCCCTGGGGTGTTCCGAGGGGCGGTAATGGCCCCGCTCGCAGCTGATGACGAAGCGTTCGACGCAGGCTTTGAGGTCCTCCCATTTCTGGCGGATCCGATCGGCCTCGGCGGCGTCGATCTGGGCGTCATCCTCGACGCTGGCGGTGACGGTTTCGAGCAGCTGACTGAAGTCACGGACCATGCCGCGGGTTTCGTTGAAAATCGCCTGGTCGATGGAGGGGCGGATGTCCAGGTCGGGGTCGGCCACGTAGAACCCGCCGGCCTGGTTGCAGAGCCAGCGGATCAGGCGGATGTCGCGGGTGATGTGATAGAGGTGGCTGACGCGATCCAGGGGGTTTCGCGTGCCGGACTGGTCGGGATCGTCGGCGGCGGCCGGCTCGCACCACTTGTACAGGAGGGCCGGGGAGACCTTCAGGGCAGCGGCGACGGCCTTGACGCCCGGTTCCTCGACGGCCTGACGGATGACTTCGTGGGATTTCAATGAGGGTTCCTTGGCTGGTGGACTGAGGATTGGGTTTGGTTCGTTTCGAAATTTGTCGTAGTGGAATGGGGGTCAAAAACGGCGTTTGCGGAGCGCCAGAAGGGTATTGGGTTTGGTTCGAATGGGTTTGGGGTGACAAAATGCCGGGGTGGTGGAGGAAGCGTTTTCAGGATTCCAGAGGATGAATGGTAAGGCATCATTGATGTTGGGATAGACCAAGGCATAGCATAGCTTGTGTTTGGGTTTTGTCAAGGTAAATTTAAAGAAATATTATTGTCGCCCCCCTTCCCGTTTTCCCGGAGTGCAGCAAAGGGCGGTAGCAGGCTTTTGGAATTGGCGCGCCGGCGGCCGTGTTGCCAAGCAGGGGGCGGGTTGGGAAGGGCGTGTTTCGGGAGATGGGGGGCGGGATGGTAGGATGGGAGGTGCATGGCACAGAGCAAGAGTGAGATTCAGGCGCTATTGGCGGAGGCGGGGGCGAAGGGGCCCAAGCATCGGTTCGGGCAGAACTTCATGATTGACCAGAACCTGGTGCGGCTGGTGGCGGAGGCGGGGGAGATTTCGGCGGGCCAGACGGTGGTGGAGGTGGGGCCGGGGACGGGGACGCTGACGGAGGAGTTGCTGGAGCGGGTGGGGCCAGGGGGATGCGTGGCGGCGGTGGAGATTGACCGGGAACTGGCCGAGGGGTTGCGACGGCGGTTTGGGGCCGATGGGCGGTTTTTGCTGATTGAGGGGGATGCCTTGGCGGGGAAGCATCGACTGAATCCGGCGTTGGCGTCCATTATGGCGCGGGGGCCGAGCAAATTGGTGGCCAATCTGCCGTACAACATCGCCTCGCCGCTGGTGGTGGAATGCCTGCTGGGGGGCATGGGGCTGCTGGCGTTCACGGTGCAGAAGGAGGTGGCGGATCGGCTCAAAGCGCCGGCGGGCTCGGAGGCGTATGGGCCGCTGTCGGTGGTGGTGCAGCTGTTGGCGGAGGTGGAGGTGCTGCGGACGCTGGGGCCGGGGGCGTTCTGGCCGGCGCCGAAGGTGGAGTCGGCACTGGTGCGGGTGCGGCTGCGGGAGAAGGCGGAGGAGCGGGAGGCACGGGGGCTGGGGCGGTTTGTGCATCAGCTTTTTTCGGCCCGGCGCAAGACGCTGCGACGGGCATTGCGGCAGGCGGGATGGGAGGCGGAGGGGGTGTTGGAACGGACGGGATTGGAGGGGAACGTCCGGCCGGAGGAATTGACGCCGGAGCAGTTTCTGGAGTTGTGGCGGGTTGGCGCGGGTGTCAGGGAGGGGGAAATGGGGGAGTAGGGGTGTCGGCGGCGGAATAACTCGCGCGGCCGGACATCTTCTACAAAAGATGGGCCGCGGGGCGGGGCCCAGGGGATTGGTTTTGGCCGCAGGCCGCAAGGCATCAGTCAGTGAGTACACTGACTGATGGCACCCGGCCGACGCACAAGAATGGCGGTTCATGCCGGTTTCGTTTTCACAGTGAGTAGGGTGGGCCTTGGCCCACCAAGCCCTCTTTGCCAATCGGGGAGGGCCCAAGGCCCACCCTACGTCCCTTTCTTCAAGCCCGTGCCTTCGCAGGTGGGGCAACGGACGCGGCCGCCATCGCAGCCGGCCGGGCAGGCGGGCACATTTTTAGCAGCGACGCAGGTGGGGCAGGGGACTTTTCCCGTCCCGTGGCAGACGGGGCAATCGACGTAAGTCGTCCCGCCGCAGATGGGGCATTTGCCCTTGGGCTCCAATTGCCCGGTCCTGGGATTGACGTCGAATACTTCGCCGATGTGGGCATCGCTGATCCAGTACGTATTGTTGCCATTGTGGAAGTAGCGGACGGTTTTGCCGTCCTTCTTGACCCAGTTGCCCTCGTATCGCTTGAGGCATCGGCCCGGGCAGGGAATCTTGCCCTCCTTGCAGCGCGGGGCTTTGCAAACCACTTCCATTGCCCCATGACAGGTGGGACAGTTCTTTCGCGCCGTCAGATCCCGGCCGGTCCCCTTGCAGGTGGGGCAGGCGACCGTTCGGTCGCCGTGACAGGTGTCGCACAATTGGCCGACGTGCTCCTGCTTCCATTGAGCCAGCGCCTTGGCCTGTGTCAGACCATTGGACATCCATTTGATCTGCTTCCAGGGGATCGTCACCGGAGCGGCCGCGGGCTGACCGGGCCTGGAGAGAGGCTCGATCGTGACAGTGTCCGGATTGCTGGCGCTCAGCCGCCCGCGGACGGCCGTGCCGTCGGACTGTCTTACGGTAACGATCGGCAGGGGCTTGTCCGCCGCGCCCTGATGCTGAGTGCTGCGCGTTGCGCCCGCCCCCGCCAAAACGAACACCGCCAGCAATACGCCGACCCCAAACCTGAACCGATATGTCATCCCGATCTCCTTTACGCCCGCCGCACACCATAGCCGATGTGCGGGAGGGGCAAAAGGGGAAAATCCGCTTTTGTCTTGATCCTCAGCTTTTGGAAGGCGGACCCTGGCCCGTCAATTCGTAACCATTTAGTCCCCACCGGTTGACGGCCTCATGGAGGCCGTCGCGATTTTCAACGAAGATCGCCTACAGAGCCGTTTGGAAGCCTGTTTCACGATTCCGCCAG
>JBIQLO010000185.1:0-7980 GCA_044464175.1 Planctomycetaceae bacterium
AGCGCCAGGGGGGATTTGGGTTTGGTTCGTTTGGGTTCGTTGGTTGGGAGAGAGACGACATGAAGACGGGAAGATAGGAGACAGGAGAGAGTAGGCAGAGGGCAGTAGGCAGGAAGCGGAGGGGTGGGTTGTTTGGGCTTGGGGCTGGGCGCGCCGGCGCCCCTGGGGCGGGAATAGGGGGATCGGGATGGGCGGACGGCGGAAGCGGGTCATTGGTTTAGCTCCTCTTATTAGCTCCTCTACCCTAACGGGGAGCGCTGCGCGGTTTGGCGACAAAGCGCGCAGCACGCTTTTTGAAAACCGCGTTTTGGGGCGAATAACGCGGAAAAAACTTTTTATTTTTGGAATTTTCCGCATTTTTATCGCTGCGCATTTTGTCGCGCCAAGGGAGGACCTGGGGGGCAGGTCGGTGGATAACCTGCGGATTCAACAGGTGGAATTTTTTCTTCCCGGGATGGGGGGCTACTCTAACCCGCGTTGTTGCAAATCCTTAGTATGGGATTGAATGGATTACACAACTGCTGGGAATTTTGGTCTGGAAAAGCACAAGATGTAGTGTATAGTAGACCGATATCGGTTTTAGTGGTTTTAGGGCAGACATCAAACGGCACGGCGATTGCGGTCGTGTCCGTTAGAGAGATGGTGTGTGAGTCATGGCGATTTTATGTGACACGCAAATTCGGGAATTGATCGGTATCGAGCCGTTCGAGCAGAACGTCAAACGGCCCGGGCGGGTGAGCTTCGGCGTCTCCAGCTACGGGTACGACCTGCGGGTGGGATCGATCTTCAAAATTTTCACGAACGTGAACTCGCAGATCATCGATCCCAAGCACTTTTCCGAGAAGCTGTTTGTCACGATCGACACGGCCGAGACGGGCGAGGACCACGTGCTGATTCCGCCCAACAGCTTCGCGCTGTGCGAGACGGTGGAGACGGTGACGATGCCGCGGGACCACCTGGCGATCTGCGTGGGCAAGAGCACGTACGCCAGGTGCGGAATCATCGTCAACGTGACGCCGATCGAGCCGGAATGGTCGGGCAAGATCACGCTGGAAATCAGCAATACGACCCCCCTGCCGGCCAAGATTTACGCCAACGAAGGGATCGCGCAGCTGATTTTCCTCAAGGGAGACCAGACCTGCGCGATCAGTTACGCGGACAAGCAGGGGAAGTACCAGAACCAGGCGGGATTGACGTTGCCGCGGGTGGATTAGGTCAGTTGACAGAGAAAGCATTGAACGGGCGATCGGGTTCATGCGCATTGAGCGGGCCGCGCAAGCGGCAGGTATGAACAGTCGGAGATTTTTTTAAGGAGGTTTGTCATGACCAGTCTCCGTAATTTGATCGTTCCCGCGATGCTGGGGGCCGCGGTGGCCGTTGGGGGTTGGGGTTGTGCCGCAGAGCACCCGAGTCTGGTGCCGGCGACAGCGCAGGTAGTGACCAGCGGCCAGCGCCAACTGAGCTACACCGCGCCGCATGACGGGATGGTGTACGTGTACAACGTGGACAACGACAAACTGCTCTATTCCGGTCCCGTGAAGGAAGGGCAGGCCGTGGTGGTGGATCGCCAGGCCAACCGGATCATGCTCGACGGGCGGGTGCTGATGAACAAGGACCTGGGCACCGGAACGATGAAGGTCTACTTCGATCGGAAGGACCTGGGCAGCAGCAGCCTCTCAGGCGATGCGGACTCGGTGGATGTGCATCGGCAGACGACCGAGACGCGGACCGAGCGGATGCACAGCGATTGAGGCCGGTTCATTTGGGATTTTTGATTGTTGAATTGAGTTTCGCGGGGCGCGTCGTGGCGTGACAGGACGTCATTAAAGCGTTGGGTGATGCACCGACGCGCCCCGCGATTTTGCACGGCGGGCGGAGAAAATGGGAGCGGGGGATAAGTGTTTGTACTGGCTGTTTGGGACCATTTATAAAAAGGGCTGTTTAATGAAAATCACGCGTCGATTCACGAAAACGGGTCAGGATGTCTTTGCCGGCGTCGAGTATGAGCAGCGCACCAGCCGGATCACCAACCCGGATGGCAGCGTGGTCTTTGAAATGAACGACGCGGAAATTCCCAAGGCCTGGTCGCAACTGGCGACCGACATCATGGTCAGCAAGTATTTCCGCAAGGCGGGGGTGCCGCAGACGGATGCCCAGGGCAAGCCGCTGCGGGATGCGCAGGGGAATGTCGTCACCGGGCCGGAGCGCAGCGCCAGGCAGGTGATTCACCGCCTGGCCGGGTGCTGGCGCGACTGGGGGGAGCGGCACAGGTATTTTGATTCGCCCGAGGATGCCCAGGCGTTTTACGATGAGCTGGCCTACATGCTGCTGCGGCAGATGTGCGCTCCCAACAGCCCCCAGTGGTTCAACACGGGATTGAATTTCGCCTACGGCATCACCGGCCCGGCGCAGGGGCATTTCTACTGCGATCCGGCCACGGGCGAGCTGAAAAAGAGCGATGACGCCTACAGCCATCCGCAGCCGCACGCCTGCTTCATCCAGTCGGTGAGCGATGATCTGGTCAATCCCGGCGGCATCATGGATTTGTGGACGCGGGAAGCGCGGCTGTTCAAGTATGGGTCGGGGACGGGGAGCAACTTCTCCAAGATTCGCGGGGAGGATGAGCCGCTGAGCGGCGGGGGCAAGTCGTCGGGACTGATGAGCTTTTTGAAGATCGGCGACCGGGCGGCCGGGGCGATCAAGTCGGGCGGGACGACGCGGCGGGCGGCGAAGATGGTCTGCCTGGACCTGGACCACCCGGACGTGGAACAGTTCATCAACTGGAAGGTGCGCGAGGAGTTGAAAGTCGCGGCCATGGTGGAGGGGCTCAAGGCGCTGCCCAAGGAGCAGCGGCGGATCGCGGACAAACTGGGGCTGAAGCTGGATTACGACTTCAACGGCGAGGCGTACCACACGGTCAGCGGGCAGAATTCCAACAACTCGGTGCGCATTCCCAACCGCTTTTTCAAGGCGGTGCAGGAGGATGGGTCGTGGCGGCTGAGCTACCGCCAGAGCGGCAAGACGGCCAAGACGCTGCCGGCGAAGGATTTGTGGGAGCAGATCGCGTTCGCGGCCTGGCGGTGCGCGGACCCGGGGGTGCAGTATGATGACACGATCAACCAGTGGCACACCTGCCCGCGTTCGGGTCGGATTAATGCCTCCAATCCGTGCGTGACCGGGGACACGCGCGTGCTGACGCCGGGGGGCGTGTGGCGGCGGATCGACCGGATGATCCATCTGCCCAGCCGCGTGGTGACGAACCTGCACGAGCAGGGGATCGGGGCCATCGATGGCAGCTTCCCCACCGGGCGCAAAGAGGTGTTTGAGCTGGTGACGGCCGGAGGGTATCGGCTGAAACTGACGGGGGATCACCAGGTCTGGACGCGGGGGCGCGGCTGGGTGGCGGCCAGGGACCTGACGGCGCGGGACCAGGTAAAGCTGCCGGCGCAGCCGGCGTGCGTGGAGGCCGTGGGGGAACCGCGCGAGCCGCGCTTCTTCCAGTTGCTGGGGCTGTTTTTGAGTTCCCGGAACACTGATCTGACGGCGGTGGACCTGGAGGCGTGCCTTGACCGGCCGGAGCTGGTGGACGCCTTTTTCCAGTTCGCCCATGAGCAGGAGATGAGCGATGCCTACCGGGATGACTATGTGAACAGCGCGATGGTGCCGGGAACGGGAGCGGGCCACGGCACGATGACCGCACGGCTGGCCAACCGTCGGCTTTTGAGCCGGCTGGGGGCGTATGTGCAGATGGATCGGCGCACGGGCCGGCGGCTGTCGGATGAGGCGTTCACGGCGGGGCTGGCGGCCCAGAAGCACCTGCTGCGGGGGCTGTTCACGTCGGACGGGCAGTGGGTGGACGGTTCCCTGGAAATCACCCATCCGTCGCGCGGCTTGCTGGAGGATGTGCAACTGATCCTGCTGGGTTTTGGGGTGAAGTCGGCCCTGAGGGACTTCCATCGCGGAGCGCTGCCCGCTTCCACGGACGGCTCTCGCTACGCAGAAACATCGCGCCACGGCCTGCGTATCGATCCGGGCAGCCTCCGCGCTTTTAACCGGCACATCGGACTGCTGGAGGAGGGGGAATCGCTGGAGCTGCCGGAGGATGATTTTCCGGCGGAAGCGGGCGAGGGGCACTGGGAGACGTTCGCCTCGCTCACATCGCTGGGCGTGCAGCAGGTGTTCGACCTGACGGAGACGACGACCAGCAGCTTCGTGGCCAATGGGCTGACGGTGCACAACTGCTCGGAATACATGTTCCTCGACGACACGGCGTGCAATCTGGCTTCGCTGAATGTGCTGCGGTTTTATGACGCCGATTCGGGGCGGTTTGACATCGAGGGTTACCGCCATGCGATCCGTCTCTGGACGATCGTGCTGGAGATTTCGGTGCTGATGGCCAGCTTCCCCTCGGAGGAGATCGCCCGGTTGAGCTACCGTTTCCGCACGCTGGGGCTGGGGTATGCGAATCTGGGGGCGATGCTGATGCAGGCGGGGATTCCCTATGACAGCGACAAGGGGCGCGCGATTTGCGCAGCGCTGACGGCCATTCTGACGGGCGAGTCGTATGCCACTAGCGCGGAAATGGCCGCCCAGCTCGGGGCGTTCCCGGGATTTGAGGAAAACCGGGCCGACATGCTGCGGGTAATGCGCAATCACCGGCGGGCGGCCCACAATGTGGAGCATGATTCCAAGGCGCGAAAGGCGATCGGGGCGTACGAAGGGCTGGACATCCGCCCGGTGGGGATTGATGCCGGCCAGTTCTCCGATGCCGATGCGCTGGCGGGACGGGAATTGCTGAAGGCGGCGCGGGAGGCGTGGGATCGGGCGCTGGCGCTGGGGGAGAAGCACGGCTACCGCAACGCGCAGACGACGGTGATCGCGCCGACGGGCACCATCGGTCTGCTGATGGATTGCGACACCACGGGCGTGGAACCGGATTTCGCGCTGGTGAAGTTCAAAAAGCTGGCGGGGGGAGGATATTTCAAGATCGCCAACCAGTCGCTGGCCCCGGCGCTGTCGAGCCTGGGGTACACGGTCGAGGAGACCCAGGCCATCCTTCGGTATGTGATGGGGACGCTGACGCTGAGCGATGCGCCACATGTCAACCGGGAGAGCCTGAAGCTGGCCGGGCTTACCGATGCGGACCTGGACAAGGTGGAGCGGTCGCTGCCGTCGGTATTTGAGCTGGGATTTGCCTTCACCCCCTGGACGTTGGGCGAAGAGTGCATGAAGCGGCTGGGGATTGACGCGGCGGAGTATGCCGCCCCCGGCTTCAATCTCCTGCGGCGGCTGGGCTTCACGGCTCAGCAGATTTCCCAGGCCAATGACGTCATCTGCGGGCGCGGGACGGTTGAAGGCGCCCCCCACCTGAAGGCGGAGCACCTGCCGGTGTTCGACTGCGCCAATAAGTGCGGCAAGCACGGCAGCCGGTTCATCCCGGCCGAGGGGCATATCCGCATGATGGCGGCCGCCCAGCCGTTCATCAGCGGGGCGATCAGCAAGACGATCAACCTGCCCAATGAGGCGACGGTGGAGGACATCAAGCAGAGTTACCTGCTGTCGTGGGAACTGGGATTGAAGGCCAACGCGCTTTACCGCGACGGGTCCAAGCTCTCGCAGCCGCTGAACATCAAGAGCGATGCGGAACTGGACAAGGCCGAGGAGGAGGATGAGGCGGATGTGGCGGCGGCGAAGGAGGAGGTGGCCGATCAGACCGCGGCGGTGGCTCACGCGGCCACCAGCGACAACCTGGCCCCGGCGCACACGCACGTGATCGAGAAGATCATCGAGCGGATCGTGGAGCGTCCGCTGCGGCGGCGGCTGCCGGACACGCGCAACGCCCTGACGCACAAGTTCGACGTGGCCGGGCACGAGGGATACATCACCGTCGGGCTGTACGAGGATGGCGCCCCGGGCGAGGTGTTCATCACGATGGCCAAGGAAGGGTCCACGATCGGCGGGCTGATGGACACGATCGCCACGCTGGTGAGCGTGAGCCTGCAGTATGGCGTGCCTGTGGAATCGCTGGTGCGGAAATTCGAGCACGTACGGTTTGAGCCGGGCGGGATGACGCGCAACCGCGAAATCCCCATCGCCAAGAGCCTGGTGGATTACATCTTCCGGTGGCTGGCGATGGAATTTGTTCCCGGCTACCGGGCGGCCAACGCCCCCAAGCGCCCTGAGGCGAGCAAGCCGTCGGAGGCCGCGCCTCCCGCGGCGGAGGCGAAGGCCGCCAACGGGTCCGATGCGCCGGGCGGTTCCTCGCCGCGCGGCTTTGACTACGGCTCGGGCCTGCAGCAGCAGCTGGAGGAGGCGGGGGCCAAAAATTCCTCCGGCGACACGGCGACGGCGGCGGGGACGAACCTGCGGCTGGCGATCGTGGCCGATCCGCTGAGCCAACAGGGTTCGGAGCTGCAGGCCGACGCGCCGGCGTGCGATGTGTGCGGCAGCATCACCGTGCGTTCGGGCACGTGCTACAAGTGCCTCAATTGCGGCAACTCGATGGGGTGTTCATAACCCGCGCCCCAACCGAGGCCGTTGCAGGCCCGTCTCCGCGCCCAGAGCGCGGAGGCGGGCCTTTTTTTACATCCTCTGTTTCAGCACAAGACAGCGCGGGGTTGATCTTTTTGGGGTCCGTATTCCATGCAATCCATTTTCCCTGCCAGTGTCGATGGGCCCCTTTTGATTACGCTTGGGCAACCGGCGTGCTATAACAATGCCGTATGATTCTGGCCGGAATTGACGAAGCCGGGTATGGGCCGCTGCTGGGACCGCTGGTGGTGGGGTGCTGCGCGTTTGAGGTGGAGGCGGATTGGGATGGGAGCGGGCCGCTGCCGTGTCTGTGGAAGCGGCTGGGGAAGCTGGCCAGCCGGGATCGGGTCAAATCGGGCAAGAAGCTGCACATCAACGACAGCAAGAAGGTCTATTCGCCGGCCAACGGGCTGAAGGAACTGGAACGGGCCATCCTGATCCTCAATGCCGTGACGCACGGCTGGTGCGACTCACTGGAGGGGCTGGTCGAGCGGGTGGCCAGGCATGCCGGGGAGGAGTTGGCGGGGTATCCCTGGTATCGCCCCTGCGCGGGAGAAAAATTTCCGCTGGAACAGGAGGGTCTGGGTCTGCAACTCTTTGCCAAGGCACTGCGGCAGGAGATGGGGCGGGCGGGGGTGAAATGCGCCCACCTGTCGGCCCGCGTGCTGGCGGAGGGGCAGCTCAACCGGCAACTGGCGGCCACGCGGAACAAGGGGAGCGTGCTCTTTTCCACCGCCGCCATGCATTTGGACCATCTGCTGCGGACCTACGGCGCACACTCCCCGGTGATCGTCTGCGACCGGCATGGGGGGCGGGGGCATTATGGGGGGCTGCTGCGGATGATGTTTCCCGACTGGTCGCTGCGGATCGAGGAGGAGACCGACAGCCGCAGCGACTACACGCTCACCTCCGCCACCGGCGCAGCGCGCATCATCTTTACGGAGAAGGCCGAAAGCCAGTGCATGTCGGTGGCGGTGGCCTCGATGCTGAGCAAATACCTGCGCGAAGCCCTGATGCGGCGGTTCAACGCCTGGTGGCGGGGCCATCTGCCTGAATTGGCCCCCACGGCCGGGTATTACACGGATGGGATACGGTTTTTGAGGGACATCGACGCGATGCGCCAGAAGCTGGGGATTGCGCAAGAGCAGTTGGTGCGCAGCCGGTAGGGCTCACAGCGCATACCCCAGCCGCCGGGCGCAGTCGCGGAGGATCTCCGGCTCCCACTTAGGACGCCTTGGGCAACTGGGATGAGGATTGCTGGAGGGAATCCGGCCCAGCAGGTGCAGAAAATGGGCGGCCGAGTGTTTGTAAGCCGGGACCGGCGCGCGGAAGGCGACCTGCCCCAGGTACTGCAGGGCGTCGGCCAGGGCGTAATAGGCGGGGTCCCCCTCAGCCCAGAGGCGGTCGCGCAGGGCGAATTTCTCCGGGCAGAAGGTGGCCAGGCCCAGC
>JBIQLO010000186.1:0-7895 GCA_044464175.1 Planctomycetaceae bacterium
CCAACCAACGAACCCAAACGAACCAAACCCAAATCCCCCCTGGCGCTCCAGAATCCGCGATTTCCCGAGGCCAACCCAATACGCGTATTTCCCAACGAACCCACCCTCCCCCGAATCCCGAATTCCGCAACCTGAGCCTCGAAAGCCAATAAACCCTTTCCTTGCCCCCCCAACTTGCTATATTCCAATCCCATGCCCAAACGACCCAATCTCCTGCTTATCACCACCGATCAACAACGGGGCGACTGCCTCGGCGCCGCCGGCCATCCCGTCGTCGAAACCCCCTACCTCGACGAGTTGGCGATGAACGGCGCACGATTCGACCACGCCTACACCGCCGTTCCCTCCTGCACCCCCGCCCGCGCCGGACTCATTACCGGCATGGATCAGTGGAACCACGGCCGCCTCACCATGGCCGGCTCCGATTACCTGGCCTACCCCGCCACACTCCCCGGCGAACTGGCCAAGGCCGGTTACCACACCCAGCTCATTGGCAAGGCCCACCACGCTCCCCAGCGGGCCCTCTACGGATTCCACAACATGCTGCTGGATGAATCCAGCCGCGAACTGGACCATCAGTTCAAGAGCGACTACCGCGCCTGGTTCGAGGAGAACAAGACCGGCCCCTACGGCTATCGCGACCACTCGATCGACTGGAACAGTTGGATGGCCCGCCCCAGCCACCTGCCCGAACACCTGCATCCCACCTGGTGGACCGCCAACGAAAGCGTTAATTTCGTGCGCCGACGCGATCCCACCAAGCCCTTTTTCCTCTGGATGTCCTTCGCCCGCCCCCATTCCCCCTACGATGCTCCCCAGGCCTACTTCGACATGTACGCCAACAATCCCGACATCCCCGAGCCGGCCATCGGCGACTGGGACAAGGAATATGACCAGCGCATCGACGACACCAACGCCGCCCGCTCCCGGCGCTCTGCGGCCGAAATCCGCCGTGCCCGCGCCGGCTACTACGGCAACATCACCTTCATCGATCACCAGATCGGCCGGTTCCTCTACGAATTCAAAAAGGCCCAGCCCGAGGCCTACGCCAATACGCTAATCATCTTCACCTCCGACCACGGCGACATGATGGGCGATCACCACCACTGGCGCAAAACCTACGCCTACGAAGGTTCCGCCCGCGTCCCCTTCATCGTCAAATGGCCCGAGAAATGGGACCTTCAGCGCGGCCAGGTGCGGCATGAGCCAATCGAGCTGCGCGACGTCATGCCCACCCTGCTGGATGCCGCTGGCGTGAACATCCCCGAATCCGTCGATGGCGCCAGCGTCCTGAATCCGATCCGCGACCCCGACGCCCCATGGCGCGACTTCGTCCAGGGAGAACACACCACCTGCTACACGCGCGAGCTGGGCATGCAGTACGTCACCGACGGGCGCGAGAAATATATCTGGTTCCACATCACCGGCCGCGAACAATTCTTCGATCTGGAAAAGGACCCCCTCGAGTGCCACGACCTGGCGAGCGACCCCGCCGCCGAAAAACGGATCGCCCCCTGGCGCAAGCGATTGGCCGAGATCAACGAAAAGCGGGGCGACCCGCGCGGCAAGAACGGCAAACTCGTCCCCCAGCCCGATGGCGCCCTGACCTTCAGCCCCAACTACGCCAGGTGGAAGCAGCGCGGCGAACAGATCATCGGAAACAACGGCGGCTGGTGAACAGAAGTCATGAAAACATGAAACGTGAACCCAATTCTTCACGTTTCATGTTTTCGACTCTTCACGTTTCCCGCTCCTACGGCTGCGTCGTCGCCGCCGGCGTCGCCGTCTCCCTGAAGTTGACGTACGGGTTCTCCTTCGCCGTCACCGACCGCACCTCGATCGACTGAATGACCGGCGGCTTGGCCGGCCGCCCCGTCGCCGCGTCGGCGATCGGTGTCCCGGCAATCTTCTGCACCGTCTCCATCCCCTCGACCACCTTGCCGAACGTCGTATATCGCCCGTCCAGGGCCTTGGTGTGGTCGTAATCCAGGCAGATGAAAAACTGGCTCCCGGCAGTATTGGCGAACTGCGGCCGCGGCAGCGGATAAGGCGGCTGCTGCTCCAGCGGGTCCCCGTTCCGCGCCATCGACAGCACCCCCGGCAGATGCGGCCGGTCATTGAACTCCGCCGTGATCTGGTATCCCGGCCCGCCCGTGCCGTCACCCAGCGGATCCCCACCCTGAATCACAAACCCCGGAATGATCCGGTGGAACGTCAGCTTGTTGAAAAATCCCCCGACCGACAATTCCAGGAAATTGTCCACCGTATGCGGCGCAACATCATAGTAGAACGCCAGCGTCATCTTCCCCTGATCCGTTGTCGCCACGGCATACCGCAGCGGCTCGATGTGCGTGACCAGCACTTCATTGGGCGTATTGCGCCGTTTGTCGTTTAGCACGTTGATGACCAGCGGCGTCCCCTGGAACGCCGGAAGCAGCTTGTCCTTCGCCACGGCATAGAGCAGATACGTCCCCGGCGTGTTCGCCGCCGCCGGAAACACCTTCTGCAAATCAACCGTCTTGTCGCCGCTGATCACCGCGTCGGCCTCATTGGCCGGCTCAACCCCCTGGCCCCCGAAGTCCGTCAAAACCAGCTTCACTGTCTCCTGAGTCTTGACCTCCACCATCAGCGGCTGCTTCGGCGCAACCCAGGCCTTGAGCGGAAACAGAATCGAGAAAAACGCCACCGCGACTGCATGCATGAAAAGCTCCTGTTCAGAGTTCGAAGGGCGAACGCATCCCGATGAAGGTCCGGCCCGCGAACGAGAATACTATCATAACAGATACCGCGCCCGACTCACGGCCCACTGGCCAAAGCGGTCTCGCAGCGGCCGGCGCCGCCACTTGTCCAGGCAGATCTGCTGGGCATACCCCATGTCGTTCTCAAACAGCACCTGCACCTGTCGTCCCAACTCCCGTGACCGGATCATCACCGACAACTCGCAGTTGTATTCCACGCTGCGGTAATCCAGGTTCGTTGAGCCGATCATCGAAATCTCCCCGTCGATCACCATCGTCTTGGCATGCAGGATCGCACCCTGTCGCTCGTATATTTCCACCCCCGCAGAGAGCAGCTTCTCATAGAACGAGCGGGCCGCCCACACCAGCAGCATCACATCGCAGCAGTTGGGCAGCATTAACTGCACCCGCACACCCCGTCGGGCCGCGGCACAGAGTTCGTCAATCAGGGCGTTGGACGGCGCGAAGTACGCCATCGTCAACTGGATGCTGGAGCGGGCCCGGTGAAACAGCTTGTGCAGCACATCCGCCAGCGGGCTGTCCAGCGTCGGCACTGAAGCCAGGACGCCGACCTGCCCCTCGGAAAAGTCCAGGTTCTGAACGTACATCGCCCGCGCGACGCGCCCGCCATGGGTGACATAATGCCAGGAGCGGGCAAAGGCCCGCAGCAGCGGCCGGGCCGCCGGACCGATGATCCCAATGGCGTTGTCTCGCCATACCGCCTTCTGGGCGGTGCTGGTGCGCACGACCCACGATCCGGCGTAATTGGCCCCCAGATTCAACCCGCCCAGGCCCGCGATGTTGTTGTCGATCACCAGCAGCTTGCGGTGATCGCGGTTGAAGGGTCGCCACCCGAACTGGCACTCCCAGGGCACCAGCGGGTGAAACGCCTGCACATGCGCCCCGGCCCGGCGGAGGCCATCGAACATCGGACGTTCCGAGCCGATCGATCCAAACGCGTCATAAATCAGATAAACCTCAACGCCGTCGCGGGCCTTCTTGGCCAGTAGATCGGCGAAGGCCTCCCCCGTTTCATCATCATGGAAGATGTAGATTTCCAGGCAGATGCGCTGGCGCGCCTCCTTGATCGCCTGGAAGGCGGCGTGAAGCGCCTCACCGTCCTTGTAGAGCTGAACGCGGCTGCCATCGTCCAGCCGCACCGGATCGGGCACAACCCAGCCATCGTCGTCGCTGCCGGGCTCGGTGTTGACCCCGCTGGAGGTGCCGGCCTCGCCGGAACGCACCTGGATCGGCGCACGGTCCCGGGCCAGGGCTTCGACCAGTTCAGAGGAGTGATCCACCGGCATGGCGGGAATTCTATCCGGCTTGCGGCAATTTGTCCCATGCGTGTCATCTTTTGCGCATGCCGCTATAATCGGTCAAGATTTTGAACAATAGGGATTTTTATTCATGGCATTGACACGCGAACAAGCGATTCAGGCGTTGCGCACCGTCCAGGACCCGGAACTCTTCAAGGACATCGTCACCTTGAACATGGTGAAGGAGGTCCGGGTCGAAGGGGATATCGTCCACGTCCATGTGGAGCTGACCACGCCCGCCTGCCCGCTGAAGGAGACGATCAAGCGGGATGTGGAAAATGCGCTGACCAAAGTCGGCGCGACGAAAGTGGAACTGGAGCTGTCGGCCCGGACCAGCGGCCAGCAAGCCCGCCGGGAGAGCCTGCCCCAGGTGAAGAACATCATCGCCGTGGGGGCGGGCAAAGGGGGCGTGGGCAAATCGACCATCGCCGCCAATCTCGCCGTTGCGCTCCAGCGGGACGGGGCGGCCGTCGGGCTGATGGACGGGGACATCTACGGCCCCTCCATGCCGACGATGCTGGGCCTCAAGGGCAAAGCCCCGCAGGTGCGCGGCAACAAGATCATTCCGTTCCATGTGCATGGCATCCACGCGATCACCATCGGCGCACTGGTGGAACAGGAAAAGCCGTTGATCTGGCGCGGGCCGATGGCCCATGGGGCGTTTAAGCAACTGCTGCTGGACAACACGGAGTGGCCGGATTTGGACTATCTGATCGTCGATCTGCCGCCTGGGACGGGCGATGTGCCCTTGACGCTCTGCCAGTTGTTGCCGCTGACCGGCGCGGTCGTGGTCGCCACGCCGCAACAGGTGGCGCTGGATGACGCCATTCGTGCCGCCCGCATGTTCCAGCAACTCGGGGCGCCGATTCTGGGGCTGGTTGAGAATATGAGCGTGTTTGTCGCGCCGGACGGTTCGGAGCATGACATATTCGGGCGCGGCGGCGCGGAGCAGACAGCTCAGCGGCTGGGCATTCCGTTCCTCGGCGCGGTGCCGATGTTTACGGAGCTGCGGGTCAACAGCGACAGCGGCAATCCGGTGGCCAACTTCACGAGCAATCCCCGGCTGGCCCAGTCCCTTGAACACATGGCACGGAATCTGGCCGGGCAGGTAAGCGTTCACAATCTCCAGGCCCCGGTCCCGGAACTGAGTGTCAGCTGATTCGAGGCGCCAATCCGGCACGGAGTCTGCCATATTATGGCTTAAGCAGGCGCTTGAGGACCTTGCCGGTTGGTGAGCGGGGCAGATCGTCCAGAAGGGTTACCTCGCGCGGGCATTTCCAGGCAACCAATCCCTGCTGGCGGCAGAAGTCGCGCAGGTCGGCGGCGTCGGCCGTTTGTTCCTCCTTGAGCTGGATGAACGCCACCACCACCTCGCCGCGCGAGGGGTCGGGCTTTCCGACCACGGCAGCCTCGGCGACGGCCGGATGGCGCATCAACACTTCCTCGATCTCGCGCGGCACCGCTTTTTCGCCGGAGACGATGATCATTTCTTTCTTTCGACCGGTGATGTAGAGATAGCCGTCGGCGTCGAACTTGCCAATGTCCCCGGTTTTAAAGAAATGGTCCCCCGTCAGGGCCTCGGCGGTGGCCTGGGGCAGGTTGTAATATCCTTTCATCACCATTGGGCCGCGGAGCCAGATTTCACCTTCCTCGCCGGCGGGAAGCGCCTGTCCGTTGTCGTCGACGATCCGGACCTCCACATCGGGCAGGGTTTTGCCGACGCTGCCGGGCCGATGCTCGTCGGGGGTGTTGAGCGAGACGACGGGGCTGGTCTCGGTCAGGCCGTAGCCCTCGTAAAGCTCCAGACCGAACCGCGCCTTGAATTGCTGGCGGAGGATGGGATTGAGGGGCTCGCCACCGCAGATCATGGCGTAGATGGACCGAAAATCGTCGGACGTTGCGCTCTTGAGACGGGCCATGGCGGCAAACATGCTGGGGACGCCGAAGACGAGGGAGACTTCATGCTTTTTGATGGCCTCCACTGCGCCGGGGGCGCTGAAGCGGGCCATATAGATGATGCGGGCGCCCAGTTGAACGGGCGCCAGCATCATGGCGGTCATGCCGAAGCTGTGAAACAGGGGGATGACGCCCAGGAAATGATGCTTCTTCTGCAGGTTGGCCTTCTGAATCGAGCCGTTCACATCGCTTTGCAGGTTGCCGTAGGTGAGCATGACGCCCTTGGGCAGGCCGCTCGTGCCGCTGGTGTACATGAGAACGGCCATGTCCTCGGCGGCGGGCTGGGGCAGTTTCGGCGTGATGGCGGGGGGCGTCTGGGGGAGTTTGGTGAGGTCCACCACCTTGAGCGGAAACGAGGCCAGGCGCTCCACCAAAGGCGGGGCGCTGACGACCGTATCGATGCCGCTGTCGGCGATGATGTGGGCGATTTCACGCTCGCCCAGCAGGAAGTTGATGGGGACCACGGACTTGCCGGCCAGGAGGGTGGCATAGAAGGATGCGACGTATCCGGCACCGGCGGGCAGAAGCAACCCGACATGCGGGCGACTGGTCTGGGCGGCCAGGTAGAGGCTCAATCCGGCGGCGGCGGCGGCCAGTTCCGACCATGTATGCGCGCCCCGATCGTCAATGACGGCCGGTTCGGAAGGAGTGCGGGCGGCGTGCTGGAAAAGGGGTTCGAAGAGCATGGGATAATCCTTGTTGTATGTTTCCGGATATTTGTTATTTGTTCTCTGTGCTATATGCTCTGATCGAGACCATCATAAATGGTCGGCGGAAAACAACAAACAGCCAATACCCTGTAACTCAATTATCAGCGAGGCATGGATGCATCAGACTCGTCAACAATGGATTGGACCGTTCTTTTACTTCGGGCGCTGCCTGTTTCTGGGGGGACTGGTGGCGGCGGGAGGTTGTGCCGCGGCCAAGACGGAGACTCCTTCCACCCTGAGCCGGATGAACACCGATTTGGCTTCCAGGCAGTATGACCAGGTGCTGAGGCAATCCAGCGCGTTTTTGACGCAGACGCCCTCCGGACCGGGAACGGCCGAGGCACTTTATCTGCGCGGGCGGGCGTATGAGGACCGGACCAGCGCGACGGCGGCCGACGCGAAAGTGAATCTGCAAAACGCCCGGACGGCGTATATCGCTGCCTTGAATCATCAGCCGGCGCCGCTGCTGGAGGCGTATATTCGCGCGAGCCTGGCGAATGTGGCGTATTTTCAGGATGACTACACGACCGCGGCCCAGCAGTGGCTGGCCGCTTACAACCATCTCGATCGGCCCGATTTGAAGGGATGGACGCTTTACCGGGCAGGCGTGTCGTACCAACGGCTGGGGCAGTTCGCCAAGGCGGACCCGATCTTCCGGCAGGTGCAGCAGACATTCCCCAACACGATTCCGGCCCAGCGGTCCAAGGAGCGGGAGGGGGCGCGGTCGTTCTACGTCCAGTTGGCGGCGTTCAGCACGGCCGACCGGGCGCGGGCCGCAGCGGCGGAGGCGGAGAAGAAGGGGCAGCGCGTGCAGGTGGCGGCGGATGGACAGGGGCATTTCATTCTCCGCACGGCGCCGGTATCGACGTACGCAGCGGCCGAGCAGTTGCGGCAGCGGCTGGCGGGTGCGTATGCCGGGGCGTTTGTGTTTCCATGAGTTCAGGGCGAAATGGGTTCGTTGGGAAATACGCGCATTGGGTTCGCCTCGGGAAATCGGCGATTCTGGAGCGCCAGAGGGGATTTGGGTTTGGTTCGTTTGGGTTCGTTGGTTGGGAGGGAGAAGACATGAAGGCGTGAAGACAGCGGGCGGAGGGGTGGTTTGGGTGGGGCTGGGGTGTGGGCGCAGGGGTGGCCGTGACATGGGCGAGCAGGATCAGGAACATCAGAAGGCG
>JBIQLO010000187.1:0-7751 GCA_044464175.1 Planctomycetaceae bacterium
GCCATATAAAACTGCGGCAGGCAGACGTGGGTCTCCAGGTAGCTGGTGGCCATGCCCGCGGGGGTGGTGCTGTGGTTGGCGATGACCGAGCCGGTGGTGGGATGCACGTGAATGGGCAGGTTGTGCTTCTGTGCCGCCTGGTAGATGGGCCAGTAATACCGCTGCCCGAAGGGGACCCGGTTGGCCGTACCGTAAAAGAGGATGGCGACGATCTGCGGATGCCCGGCCAGGCGTTCGATTTCGGCCACCGCCAATTGCGGGTCCTGCAGGGGCACCTTGATGCCGGTGAGAAACCGCGGGTCTTTGGGCAGCCATTGCTCGATGGTGTAATCATTCATGGCCTTACAGACGGCCGCGGCATAGTCCGGGTCGGGATGGCCTCCGACGCGGCCATAGTTGCCGGTGAGAAGGCCGTAGCGATGGCCGTAGCGATCCAGGAGCTGGCTGATCACCTGCTCGGGGCTGTCGGAGTTGGCGTCGCGGCGGTTGCCCCCATCCTCGCTGCGTATCCCGGATGCCAGCGCGCGGGGACCCCAGCGTTTCCATTCCGTGCGGTATGGCTCATCCAGGTAGGTCAGCCAGTAGTCCCGGGTCATCCCGCCATGGTGAATGTCACAGTCGATCAGCATCGTCAAACTCCATCGGATAGTTCAACCGGACCAGAGACTACCCGGGACGGCCGGGGGCGGCTTTGCGTAAATTGATCGGACTGCATGGCGAAAATTGATCTGTCTGAGGAGCGGCCACCTGGCTAAGCCTCCTTGCGGGGGCGCTTCGGGGTCAATTCGCCTGCCTGGATGTCCAGATGCCCGCTGCGATAGCTGGAAGGACTTTGGCCCGCCCATTGCCGAAAGGCCCGGCTGAACTGGCTGGAGGAGCCAAAGCCGCTGTCCAGGGCGATCCGGGTCAGAGAATGATCCGGCCGATCGCGCAGCAGGCGCTTGGCTTCGTTCACCCGGCTGAGCAGGACGTAGCGATGAAAAGGCAGCCCCAGTTCCAACCGGAACGATCGTGTCAGGTGTTCGGGGCTGACCTGGAGCCACTGGGACACGGCGTCGAGCGACAGATCCCCGTCCAGATGCTGCCGCACATAAGCGCATCCCCGCGACACCAGACGGGAGCCCTGCTTCAGGTCCTCCTCGGAGGGGATGCCCATCGCTTTTTGGGTTTGGGCGCACCGGGCGAGCAGCACCACGGCCTGCCCCAGCATGCAAATCGCCGCCGCCTGCCAGCCGGGGCGCGACAGGGTCTGTTCCTGGTGCATGCGCTGGCAAAGCCTGTCCAGCTCCAGGTAGGCCGACTGGCTCAGCGGCAGGTGATGGGGCGTGGACTGATGAATCCAGCGCGTCTCCAGCAGCGGGAGGTTCAATTCGCGGCCCAGACTCCCCAGGACTTGATCGTCGAAGCAGATCACGGACCGCTGAAAGGTCTTCGGATCGTCGGCCATCAACTGGTGCGGCCGGGTGGCGGCAAAGACGATCGCCTGTCGCTGGCTGTGTTTGACGATCTGATCACCAATCAGAAAACGTCCTCGGCCGCGATGGGTCAGGTGAATTTCAATGCCCGGCTGACAGTGATATTGCGTGCGGCCATAGACCTCGCGATAGCGGACCAGAATCCGGTCCCGGGCGAGAATCTCAGCCACGCCATTGCCCAGATGCAGCGGCCCGTCGGGCAGCGAGATGCGTGACGGGATCACTTCGGTCATCAGCATGGTTCACCGCGGCTTTTTCTCGGCCTGCTCAGGGCTGACCTCAGGGAAAACTGGCCCAGCCATGGTGGCGTATACCCGATTCAATCGCAACCTCAATCGGCCCTGCTTTGATCGAAGCAATGACTTGGGATTCTCCCAAAGGAACTCGATGATCTACCCCGAACGCTTTTGCATCGGCGCCATGATCCATTCCTATTGCTCTCCGCCCACGGCTCCCTTCATCCCCCGGTAATCCGCCGCATGGGTCAATCCCAGCACCACCAGCTCGCCCCCCATGGCCCAGAGGCGCAGCACGATCGCCAGAAAGGCCAGCAGCGCCCGCAGCGCCGCGGCATCGCCGAAGCGGTCCTTCACCGCCGGCGGCAGCAGCGCCATCATCACCAGCACGAACACGAACTCCCGCACCCCGATTCCCGCCGGTGAAAAGAAGGACAAAAACCCCGCGCACCACGCCAGGCAGTAGGCCCCGGCCACCATCCACCACCAGGCCGGCTTCAATCCCAGCGGCCCGGCCGCGATCAACCAGATCGCTCCGCTCTGCCACACCAGCCCGAGAATGTTCCAGAGCGTCAGCCCCACCAGGTCCCATCCTCCCAGTTCGCGCGTGATGGGGGGGCGGGAGAAGAGCTCCAGCACGAAGTCGGTCAGCGCATAGAAGATGCGCGGGTGAAGCAGCACCAGCAGCCCCGGCAGCAGGCAGGCCAGGATAATGAGCCAACGGCGGATTTCCGGGTTGAGCTTCCACCCGAACCAGATCAGGCACGCCCCGGCCAGCAGGATGTTGGCCAGCAGGAAGACCGCCAGTTCCAGAATCTGGCTGGCCGAGCAGACCGCCGCCCCCACGCCGTAGCGCCGGCAGAGCCAGATGCGCCCCACCACCTGCCAGATGCCCCCGGGCAGGTACCGGGCAAACTCCGAGGCCGACCAGATGCGGGCCGAGGCCCGCAGCGGCAGGCGGCCCCCCAGCCCGCTCAAAATCCACCGCCACGACAGCACCCGAAACAGCAGCAGAAACGCCGCAAAGAGCCCGATCGCCCCCAGCAGCCGCCCCGGTTCCATCTCGTGGGCGGCCCGGGCAATCTCCCCCCAGTGGCGGTGGATGCGCACACCAAAACCGATGAAGACGGCCAGCGCGATCGCCGCCGCCGCCCAGCGCAGCAGCCACGGCCTGCTCTTGTCCCACAGTCGCCGCAGACGCTGTCCGTGCCGCTCATGAAACAGCAGGATGTCCTCGGTCGAATGCCGGTGGCGCGGCCCGGTCGCCGGGTGGTGCCTTCGCCAGCGCGGCGGCAGCAGGCGGATGCCGTGCTCCTTCAGCCAGGGGCGGGTCTTGCGCCGCACCCTGGGGGCCGTGATGATCACCCAGTTGAGCAGCCGGAAACTCAGCCGCGCCAGCAGCCAGATGATTGCCATCACCAGCAGGAAGATCGCGGCGGTGTCGAAGAAACCCCATTTCCGCACCTCGTGGGCCGGGAAGTAGCGCGTCAGCAGGTACCAGAGCAGCAGGGGGGGGATCAGCAGCGCGACCACCGCCGCGATGATCGTGTAGACCACCTCATCCAGGTGCAGATGCCGCCCGCGCAGGATGCGGGCGGTCAGCCGCCGCTTGCCCGGGAAGGTCACCAGGGCAAAGCCGATGAGAAACAGCGGAATCCCCCCCGGTCCGGGCAGCAGAATCCCGATCGGCCAGGCCGCCACGATCAGCGCCCACCCCACCACGTTTTTGAGGATCGTCCAGAACCACGCCGTGGCGCGCCCGCGCTGGGGAGGCGTCTTGGGGGGGGCGTCCTGGGGCGGAGGCGAATCATTCATGGTCGATCGGTTTAAACCGTCCGCGATTGTAGCGGATCGGGTGCTTCGGTGCCGCCTCGAAGCATCGAGTCAGATCCCTGCCGGTGAGGCAACGTTTTACACCGTCCGCACGTCATAGGCATAGACCGTCGCGTTTTCCAGATGCAGCTTGACCTTCAGCGGCTGGTTAGGCAAAGCCGTGATGCGGGTTCCGCCCGCCCACGCCAGGGGCGCGCCCAGGCTGTCTCCCGTCAACGCCACGCCCTGCTCCAAACTGTATTCGGGCCGCTCCACCACTTCCGCCCGCACGCATCCGTCATAGCGCGTGGTGTAATTCAGGAACAGCTCCACCGGTTCCGATCGCACGCCCAGATCCAGCGTCAGCCATCCTTCGCGCGGCGATTCCAGACCGAAGAGCCGGTTGCGGGGCCAGCTGGCGAAGGTGATCCCGCCGACCGGATGGTCGTGAATCCACTGGGCCCATTTCGGATTCGCCTTCCAGCGTTCATCCAGCGGATAGGCGTGGGCATAGGGGACGCCGGAATAATAGAGCCGCTGCTCCTCCCCCACGTCCACGACGGTGGAGGAGGAATAAATCCAGCCGCTGCTCCAGGGCAGTTCGCTGTGGGAAATGAAATCGGGCCGGCCGGGGATGTGAAACCATTTCCCCCCCGGGTCCGGCTGATAGACCAGGGCGATGTCGGAGGCGCCGTAAATGCCCTGGGGCGTGCCGAAGCTGGGGGTGTAGGGCAGCTCATGCCAGTACTTCCAGAGGAACCCGACCGTTCCCATGCCCGCCGGCATCATCCCCATCCCGTAATAATCGGCCGAGCGGAAGCCGCGCTGGGCGGCGCACACATCGTCAAACTCATCCGGATATAGCGCGCTGACCGACGGGCCGAATTGGCCGTTGCGAAATTCGGCCGTGCGGATCGAGCGGCGCTGGATGCCGTTGAGCCGGGGGGTGTGCTTGAGGGAGATGAGGCCGCAATCGCGGGCGGGGTGGTAGATGCTGGTCAGGACATCCCCGCCGGGCCACTGCGGGTCGGTTTGATCCAGCGTCCAGCGCAGCCCGTCGGCCGAGTGGGCGGTGTAATAGCCCCAGCGGCTGGAGGCCTGCGGGTAGGCATTGCCCCGCACGTGTCCCGTCGCCCGGTAGCGATGGCCGGGCGGCGCGTGCGGATCGATGAAGAGGCTGGGGCAGTGAAACTGCAGGTCGCACAGATTGTTGGGCCCGTTGCCGCAGTCCACGAGGTTCAGCGACGGCTTGGTCCAGTGAATGCCATCCTCCGACTCAGCGCAGGCGACGAAGGTGATATCGGCCGCGAAGCTCCATTTGTCGGGAATGGCCTGATACCACATCCGAAACCGCCCCCCATCGTGCAGGACGGTCCCGTAGGCCGACACCCCGCCGCGGTCGATCGGGCAGTCGGGGCGCACCAGCGGTTCCGGATGGATGCGGGGCCGATTCTGCACAAACCGCAGCAACCCGCCCGAGGCGATGACCGCGGGATCCGATTCAAATAGCAGTTTCATGGCGTGGCGTCCCAATTCCCGATTTCATGTTGACTTGCCCCTGCCCGATTACGGTTGAATCGACGAATCCCGGCCCCTGTCCCGGCCGCCGGGTCAGGATCGATCCGAATCTCCCGAATGAATCCCGCTCCAGATCGCATCCAGCAGCGCTTCGACCCCTTTGTGGGCCGCCCCGGAGATGGGATGGATCGCCTTATCCGGCAGGGCGGCCCGCAATTTCTGCAGGGCCTCTTGATCCACCGACAGATCGATCTTATTGGCCGCGATCATTTCCGGCTTCTGCGCCAGGGTCGGGCTGAACGCCTCCAGCTCCCGGCGGATGATGCGGTAGTTGTCGGCCGGGTCGGAGCCGTCGGCGGGATAGAGGTCCAGCAGGTGGACGATGACCCGCGTCCGCTCGATATGGCGCAGGAAGGCGTGCCCCAGCCCCGCCCCCTGGCCCGCCCCCTCGATCAGCCCCGGAATGTCGGCCACCACCAGCCGCCGGTGGTTGTCCAGCTCCACGATCCCCAGCTGCGGCTCCAGCGTGGTGAAGGGGTAATCCCCCACCCGGGGCCTTGCCGCCGAGATGGCCCGCAGCAGGGTGCTCTTGCCCGCGTTGGGCATCCCCACCAGCCCCACATCGGCGATCAGCTTCAACTCCAGCTTCAGGTTCCGCTCCTGCCCCGGCTCCCCCGGCTGGGCGTAGCGGGGGGCCTGGTTGACGGAGGTCTTGAAGTGCCAGTTGCCCAGGCCCCCCTTGCCCCCCCTGGCGATCACCACGCGCTTCTCGGGGGCATCCAAGTCGGCCAGCAGCAGGTTGTGGTCCAGGTCATAGATCAGCGTCCCCGGCGGCACGTTCACCACCAGGTCCTTCCCCTTGGGCCCCTCCATGCGCTTGCCCATCCCCGGCTGGCCGTTGGGGGCGTGCCAGTGGTGGCGGCCGGAAAAATCCATGAGCGTGTTCTTGTTGGCGTCGGCCACGAAGATGACGCTGCCCCCCGCCCCGCCATCCCCGCCGTCGGGCCCCCCCTTGGGAATGTATTTTTCCCGGCGAAACGCCACCGCCCCGGCCCCCCCGTGGCCGGCCCGCACATGAATGGTTGCCTCGTCAACGAACATGCCGCAAAAGTATAGCCGTTGGTGGGGGTAAAGCTATTGGCGGAAGGGGGAAGCGATGGGGGGATCATGGGAAGGTGGGTGGCCGTCGGTGTTTTTGGCGATGGGGGCAAGGCGTTGGATTGCAGCGGCCAAGGGGCGCCCGTCGCTTTCGGCTGTGCTAACGATTCCAGCCCTTCTCTTGTTTCTCTTTTATCAAAGCATTGCGTTCCGTCCGGCTGCCATGATATCTTATGGCTTCATATTAGAGCTGCGGTTTATCGAGCGGATACCTTTCTTTGGGAGATGATTATGTGCCGTAGATATCTCATTCTCGCCGCGACCTTCTTTTCATTATTAACACCAGTGGGCCTTCGTGCCCAGACGAAGGGTTCGAGCGAGACCGTTGGACAGGTTCAGAAACGCCCCCCCCTTTCAGGGCACCTGATGCTCATTACCATTTCCATTGCGGAAGACGGCAAATGCGAGATAACAACGAAACCGGCAACCACGAAGGACGATATAGCGCCAGATACTGATCCCGTGAATCACGGAGGAGAAATGCAATTTGAGGGAGCGGTCGTTACCAAACTACCGGGCGGCCGTTTGAATGTCTGCTACGACTTCGGCAGCATGAAGATGCTGAAAGGCTTGCAGAGTTCTGGTGGTGGAGCAACGCGGGTGCTTGATCGGGAGCGTGGCCTGCTTGTGATGGCACCTGCCGGACCTAGGGATATGCAAATCAGCCTTTCTCGCCGATTCCACCTTCCGCTGCAGTTCCGTTTATTAGTCACAGATTTTGAAACAGGTCACATTCTCCCCTCATTTTACTTTCCTGGCTCCGCGGGAGAGGGAGTCGACTGGCTAGCGGTAGATTTTTGGGGAAAGGCAGCGGCGGCCGACAAGAAGATTCCGGTAGAAATGCAATTTGCAACATGGTTCCCTTGGGGAGTTAAATGGGAAGGCCGGAAAATACTATTGTCATCCAAATGGAATGCCGACAACCTGAGCCGGCATATTATCCGTTTGCCACTCACTAGCGTTCAACGGACAAAATCGGTCGCGGTGTTGTTACGGGCATCTCAATCGCCGCTGCTCATAAGGCAGCTTTCTATTACCGGACGCTTGGCCGCGTATTTTGGATTTGGAATGGCTGAACGTGATGACCGAGTAGTCATTACATTCATCAAGGAAGGGCCTGGTGGAAAGGCAGGCTTGCGACCCGGGGACGTTTTGAAGACCATTGATGGAGTGCCGGTCACGTCAACAAAGGAGGCCTTTCGGATTTTGGGGCAAAAGTTTTCTGGAGATGTTGTACATCTCGGCCTGTTGCGTGACGGCTTATCAAAAAACGTGGAAGTGGTCCCCGAGTGATGTGTCGCAGAAGAGGCGGTGGATGAGCTTGTAGTCCGCACCCAGTGCGGACCATGGAGAGGGGGACGGGAGTCGTTTTGGAGAAACCGAAGGGGACGGGAGTCATTTTGGCTGCCGGATCGATCCATCCCCCCGACAAGCCGGGCTCGAAAGGGCATGGAAGCGAGCTTATCGGCATGATTCCGTCGAGGCAATCCCGAAATGACGCCCGTCCCCCTGCTGCGCTTCCTGCGCCAAGGGGCGAAACTCCCGCGCCAAG
>JBIQLO010000188.1:0-7736 GCA_044464175.1 Planctomycetaceae bacterium
AGGATCAGGAACGGCAGAAGGCAGAACCGGGTCATTGTTTTTAGCTCCTCTACCTATACGGGGGGCGCTGCGCGGTTTGGCGACGAAAGGCGCAGCGCTATTTTTGAAAATGCGGTTTTTGACAGCGCCAGGGGCGATAATTCTTTTTTTCACGAAGTTTTTTGCCTGATTTTGCGCTGCGCGGTTTGGCGCAACAGAGCGCAGCGCGGGGTCCGCGAGGAGCGCCCACAGAGGTCGGGAAGGGAGGCCAACTGGGCACGAGTCAGCGAGTACGCTGACGTCGTGGCACCCGGCCCGGAAGCATTCGTTCCGCCAGTGAGGGCACTGGCGGTACTGCATGCTTATAGGGAGACATCCGGCGGGGTCCTGGGACGGGATCGCAGCGCGGGAAAGTGTTCCGCGCGGAACATTTTGGGGGAGAGGGTCACGGGTGGCGGTTGCGCTTTTTGTTCAGGGCGTCGGCGATGCGGTCGGCGAGGGTGGGGTCGCGGGTGGAGAAGCGGAAGCAGACGGCAGAGCGGGTGTGGAGGCGGATGCGGAGTTGGGCGGCGTATCGGCCGGGAAGAAGGGATTTGGGTTGGTGGAGGCGGATGTCGCGCACATCGTTGGCGGTCCATCGTTTATATCGCGGACCCCAGCGGCCGGGTTGGGTCAGGGTCCAGGATTGTTCGTGGACTTCGAGCCGTTGGGGGATTTGGCCCCAGCGGCGGTAGCGGAGGAAAAAAAATATATCAACAACCCAGAACAACAAAACGGGCGTTCCAAGCCATAGCAGCATTTGGTAATCGACGGCATCCATCGGTGTAGTAATGGCTGAGGAAGTCAGAGGAATCTGATGCATCCTGTGCAGTTCCCAGGCGACGACAATGAATGCTGCGGTCCACACCATGGTGATACCGCCCCACAGGGCCATAGCGCCGTAAATGATCCATTTTGGCCAGACGGGAAAGGTGATGCGGAGGTGATTGTCGTTGGTTTCGAGGGAGAGGGTGGTCGGGGGTGGCTGGGGGGTGGGTTCGTAGGGGAGAATGGGGGGCATCGGGGGGATTATAGGAGGAGAGGCAAGCCAACGCAGGGGAATAGCGCGCCTTGAGGTGCCGCGCAGCGCGGGGTCGGCGAAGAGCGCCTACACGTTGATCCGGGGAGGTCGCTTTGGGCACGAGTCAGCGAGTACGCTGACGTCGTGGCACCCCCAGAGGGGTGGGGCATGCGCGTGATTGGCCCATATCCGCTCGCTGACGCTCGCGGCTCGGCGGGGTTTCAATAGGCCTGGGCGAAGAGGACTTCAGTCGTGGTTTCCTGGCCGGTGAGGATATCCTTGCCGGGCTGGGCGGATTGCTGGAAGGGGATGCAGCGGACGGTGGCCTTGGTTTCCTGTTTGATTTTGGCTTCGTTTTCGGGATTGGGATTGAAATGGCAGCGAACGAAGCCGCCTTTTTCAGTCAGGAGCTGCTTGAGCTGGTCATAGGTTTCGGCGTGGTGGGTGTTGTCGTCGCGGAATTTTTTGGCGCGCTCGAAGAGGGCGGCGTGGGCGGCGTCGAGTTGGGCCTTGAGCCAGCCGGGGGTGACCTCCTCCAGTTTGACGGGGCGTTTGGAGCCGTCGATGCGGTTTTTGAGGATGAAGGAACCGGCCTGCACGTCGCGTGGGCCGACCTCTAGGCGGAAGGGGACGCCCTGCTGTTCCCAGTGATACTGCTTGTCGCCGGGGCGGGCATCGCGGAAGTCGGCGACGACCCACTGCTCGGTGGCCGGGTCGAACTGGTAGGCGTCGATCTCCTGCTTGGAGAATTTGGTGACGTCGGGACGGCCGCACAGGGCTTTGGCCAGTTGATCGACGAAGGCGCGGACGGCGGCTTCATCCTCCGGGTTGCGGTAGATGGGGACGATGGCGGCGACGCGGGGGGCGACGCGGGGGGGCAGGACCAATCCTTCATCATCGCTGTGGGCCATGATCATGGCGCCGATCAGGCGGGTGCTGACGCCCCAGCTGCTGGTCCAGGCGTACTGCTGCTGCTGGTCGCGGCCGAGGAATTTGATCTCAAAGGCTTTGGAGAAATTCTGCCCCAGGTCGTGGCTGGTGCCGCACTGGAGGGCCTTGCCATCCTGCATGAGGCCCTCGATGCAGTAGGTGGTGACGGCGCCGGGGAATTTTTCGCTGTCGGTCTTGGCGCCTTTGATGACGGGCAGGGCCAGGACGTTTTCTGCGAAGTCGGCGTAGACGTCGAGCATCTTGAGGGTTTCTTCCTTGGCTTCCTGGTCGGTTTCGTGGGCGGTGTGCCCCTCCTGCCAGAGAAACTCGCTGGTGCGGAGGAAGAGGCGCGTGCGCAGCTCCCAGCGCATGACGTTGGCCCACTGGTTGATGAGGATGGGCAGGTCGCGGTAGCTTTGGATCCACTGGGCGTACATGTGGCCGATAACGGTTTCGCTGGTGGGGCGGACGATCAGGGGTTCTTCCAGTTCGCCGGCGGGTTTGAGGCCATCGGCGGTGCGCTCCAGCTTGGTGTGGGTGACGATGGCGCATTCCAGCGCGAAGCCCTCGACGTGCTGGGCCTCTTTGGTCAGAAAGCTCTGGGGAATGAGGAGCGGGAAGTATGCGTTGACGTGGCCGGTCTCCTTGAAGCGGCGGTCGAGGTTGCGCTGGATGGCCTCCCAGATGGCGTAGCCTTCGGGGCGGATGACCATGCAGCCGCGGACGGGGGCGTAGTCGGCCAGCTTGGCGGCCTTGATGACATCCAGATACCATTGGGCGTAGTCCTGGGAACGGGGTTTGATGTTTTTGGCCATGAACAGTTGCTAGTTGCTGGTTGTTACTTGCTGGTTGCCAGTTGCCGTATTCCGGGGCGGGATCAACGCTGTGCCGAGAGGTCTTCCTCGACCAGCGGCAAAACCTGGTCCGCTGAGGCGGATCCTACTGGGGAAAAATTCACCTGAAAAGAGAGTTGTTCCAGTTGGACGGCCAGATCAACGGCACTGAGGGCGACGGAGGGGGGGACGTTGAGGGAGACGGGGGCGAAGTTGAGCAGGCCGCGGACGCCGGCGCGGACGAGGCGGTCGGCGATATCCTGGGCGACTTCGGCGGGGATGGCGATCATGGCCAGGCGGATGTTTTCGCGCTGGACGGTTTCGTCCAGTTCGCTCAGGGGCTGGACGATAAACTCACCGCGGCG
This sequence comes from Planctomycetaceae bacterium, assembly GCA_044464175.1. GTDB lineage: Bacteria > Planctomycetota > Phycisphaerae > Tepidisphaerales > Tepidisphaeraceae > JBIQLO01. The sequence goes on from JBIQLO010000188.1 coordinate 3,168, forward strand.
GGTGCCAATTTTGTCGGGGTCATCATCGAAGATGGCGGCCAGGCGGAAGCCCTTGTTGGTGAACCCTTTGTAGGCCATGAGGGCCCGGCCGAGATTGCCGGCTCCGACCAGCAGGACCTTCCAGGTTTTGTCGGTGCCGAGGATTCGGCGCAGCTCGGTGATGAGGTCATCGACGACATAGCCGATGCCGGCGCGGCCGAACTGGCCGAAATAGGCCAGGTCCTTGCGGACCTGGGCGTCGGTGAAGCCCAGGCTCTCGCCGAGTTGCTTGCTGGAGACGGTGAGGCGCTGGTGGCGGCGGAACTGGTCCAGTTGGCGCAGGTAGAGGCTTAACCGCTTGACGGCGGGATTGGGGATGAGATCGGGTCGGGATGGCTCCATGCGTCTCCTATGGGGGACCAGTCTCAGGCAGCAATGGGATTATTGGCACTTGGGGCGAAGCGTCAAGGCGGGGGCAGTTGCCGGTTGCCGGTTGGAAATTGGCAGAACGTGGCGGCAAAACGACTCCGCCAAACCAGTTGCCTAATTACGCCGATATATCGTACGTCATGGATGCATGGGCCGGGGCTGTGAGGCTCCGGCAGATCAGGAGAAGAGGAGGTTTGCATGTCTGTGTGTGTCATGGATCACGAGGTGTGCGCGCTGCCCGTGCAGGATGATCTGGCCCCCTGGCCGGCCGAAGCGCGTGAGATGATGTCGCGATTGAACGACTCGTTCCCGCCGTTGATGGAGCGGCGTCGGATTCCGCGGCGGCGGTATCGGGTGGAAGCGCAGGTGGTGTTTCCCAGCGGGGGGGAGGAGCCGGTTTACATCTACACGCGGGATGTGAATCCGTGGAGCCTGGGGTTCATCACGCCGCACGCGCTGCCGGCGTATGAGCATGTGACGCTGCATATGCCCAATGAGCATGGGGAGACGATGCGCATCCGTTGCATGATCCGGCGGTGCAAGGCGTTTGCGCCGGGGTGGCACCAGGGCGTGATCGATTTTGAGCGGGAATACCCGGAATTCGCGGGATGAGGGGGGATTCGGGTTCAGGGTTGAGGGTTCGGCTGGCGCGGCATGGCGCGGCGGCCGGACCCTGGACCTGTTCCATTGGGGCGGGAGGCCTATAATGGGGGGATGGGCGAACTCCCTTTGCAGACAACGGCGGATATTTGGCCGCGGGCGCGGTATCGCTTTACTTATTGCGCGGCGGGGCTGATAATGGGGTTTGTGTTGACCGGACTGCTCAGGGGATGGGACGTGGTGTTGCGCGTCTGGTGGGCGGCGCTGATCGCGGTGCTGCTGCCGGCGTTGGGGGCGTACCAGGACTGGCGGCGTCTGAAGCGGCAATCCGGTCCGGACTGATTCCGATGCACGTGCCTCCAGGCGCGCAAGCGAGCCATACAACCACTAATGAGCGATAAAACCGATTCTCCCCCCGTGCCCGAAGCGTTTGCCGCGCTGGGCGTGCGTCCTTCGATTCTTCGGGCACTGGCCGTTGAAAAATTCATCACCCCCAGCGACATCCAGCGGCTGTTGATTCCGCGCGCGCTGGCGGGGGTGGACCTGCTGGGGCAGGCGCGCACCGGGACGGGCAAGACGGCGGCGTTTGGGATTCCGATGCTGCAGATGGCGGAAAAAGGGGTGGCGACGCAGGGGCTGGTGCTGGTGCCCACGCGCGAGCTGGCGGTGCAGGTGGATGCGGAGCTGAAGCGGATGGGGCAGTTCACGCCGATCCGCACGGTGGCGGTGTACGGGGGGCAGAAGATCTCCGCGCAGATGAAATTTCTCAAGCACGGGCCGGAGCTGCTGGTGGGGACGCCGGGGCGGGTGATGGACCTGCTGGAGCGGCGGATCATCAATTTTTACAACATCCGCTTCATCGTGCTGGACGAGGTGGACCGGATGCTGGACATCGGGTTTCGGGATGACATCCGGCGGATTTTGTCGCGCGTGGAGGGGATCGGGAGCGGCAGGGAGGAAGCGACGCAGAGCGGGAGCGAGGCGGGGAAGGGCGCGCCGCGGCCGCAGACGATTTTTGTGTCGGCGACGCTGAGCGAGGAGATCGAACGGCTGGCGCGGCGGTACATGCACGATCCGGAGAAGCTGATCGCGCCGGGGGCGGATGAGAAGCCGACGGTGGAGAATGTCGAGCAGTATTACTTTTCAGCGCAGCCGTGGGACAAGGCGCGGCTGCTGACGGGATTGCTGGAGCGGGAGCAGCCGGAGCTGGCGATCGTCTTCTGCCGCACGAAGCGCGGGGCCGAAAAGCTGGCGCGGCGTCTGCACGCGGCGGGGATCGAGTGCCGGGAAATCCACGGCAACCTGGCGCAGAACAAGCGGGACCGGGTGATGAAGAGCTTCCGGACCGGGAAGTTTGACGTGCTGATCGCCACGGACCTGGCCAGCCGGGGGATCGACGTGGCGGACATTTCCCACATCATCAACTACGACGTTCCGGACGATCCGGAGGCGTATGTGCATCGCGTGGGGCGGACGGCCCGAATGGGGGCCAAAGGCAAGGCGTTCACGTTCGTGCAGAGCGATCAGGGGGAGCAGCTGACGCGGATCGAGGCGCTGATCAACATGGTCATTCCGCAGGCGACGCTGGAGGGATTCGAGCCGTCGCCGCCGCCGGCTGACTGGACGGAGGCCAAGCCGACCTTCACCTCCAGCGCGCCGCCCCCGCCGAGCCGGTTTGAGCGGCCGTACGCCTCCAGCGGCGCGGTGACGCTGCCGGCGCCGCCGCGGACGATCGGCAGCAAGATTCCGGTGACGCGCCGGCGCAAGCGGCGGCGATAAGGGAGAGCGAGGGGTGCCGGCCGGTTGGGGCGTTGCGCCAAAGCCGAAGCGGATTCAAAACGGCCGGATTCCTAGGTTTTGCAGGCTTGGAGGCATCATTCCACGCGCAGCGTCGCGGTCATTGTGTGGGTTTGGCCGGGGGGGAGGGTGATGGCGGCGGGGCCGACGTTGGCGGTTTCGACGCAGAGCATCTCGGGCCAGCGGTCATCGTCGAAATCCTCCATCTGGCGGGCACGCTCAATCCAGGGGTTCCAGACGACGGTGGCGCGGGAGCTGGTTTTGGCCACTTCGATGCGCCGATGCCAGAGGGGGTCCTCGACGATGCAGGTGGCCTGGGTGTCGGGATAGACGCGGTCGATGCATTGGGAAAAGGCCAGGGGCTGGTCGGGCTGATGGGCCGACCGACCGCCCTGGGTCTTGTCGAGGTAGGCGGCCCCCTCCAGGCCGTGGAGACGGGCTTGGCGCACATCGCCGACCGCCAGATAAGTATGGAGCGCTTCGGCGAAGTGGATGGGGGTGTTGGAGGTGTTGGTCACTTCCAGGGTCATGGTCAGGGTGGCCGCCAGGCGAACGATGAAGCGTACGCGGGCGGTGTGGGGCCAGTGGGGGCTCTGGGCCGGGGTGGCGTCGAGGGCCAGGGCCAGTTCCACGGCATCGCCGTCGCGACGGGCGGAATCGACGGTCCATTCCTGGAGGCGGGCATAGCCGTGGGGCGGCTCGTGGATGTTGGAGAACCAGGGGAAGCAGATCGGCACGCCGCCGCGAATGGGTTTGCCCGGCTCGAAGTGGGACTGGTGGCTCATGAACAGCACATCGCGCCCGCCGGCGGGACGGTAGTGGGTCAGGTGAGCGCCGTGGAGGTAGAGGTGCGCCTCGGCGCCGTTGGACTGAAGCAGGGCACGGGTGAGGCCGCCGTTGCCGGATCCAAATCGAATCGCGCCGTCGGCATTGAAACGATCATTCAGTTGGGAGAGGGAGGGCATAAGTGCCGGAGAGTTTAATCGGTTCCATCATGCCCGGCCAGAGGGCGGCAGGCGGCGGCGTAGCGTTCCTTGCCGGCGTAGCGGGTGCCGCGCCATTCGAGGCGGCCGGTGAGGCAGAACTGGATGGCTTGAAGGAAGATTGATCCGAGCAGGGCCGCGCCCAGGGGAAAGTAGAGGGCGTTTCGGGCCGGGTTGCCGGTGGAACGGTAGGCCGCCCCCACGAGGAAGGTCATGAGGCATAAGTGGAGGGCGGCGAGCCCCAGCCAAATGCCCCCCGTCCATTGGGCTGATTGGCCAAGGCGGTAGAGGCCCCAGGCCAGGGCGGCGTAGGCGCTGAGGCCGCAGAGCAGAAGGAGAAGGAGGCCGCCGAGGCTGCGCCAGGGCCGGCCCCGACCGGCGGCATAGAAGATGCGGCCCCACCCGCGCCGGATGGCTTTGAGGGAGCTGTACATGCGGACGGCGGCCAGGTCAGCCCCCCAGCAGATGCGGGTGCGAAAACGGCGGTCTTTGAGGAGGCGGGCGATTTCGATGTCCTCGCAGAACTGGTCGCGGACGGCTTCGTGGCCGCCGATGGCATCGTAGGCGGTGCGGCGGAGGAGCATGAACTGGCCGTTGGCGAAGGCGTTGCGGCTGCGGTCGTTGTTGGTCAGGGCGACCAGATGAAGGAGCATCAGGGCCGCGCCGGCCAGGGGGACGGCCAGGCGTTCCCCGAAGGTGTGACATTCCAGGCTGGGAAAGAGGCTCAGCAGGTCATAGTGGCGTCCGGCGGCCACACCCATGGCGGTGGTGAGGGCGTTGG
>JBIQLO010000189.1:0-7730 GCA_044464175.1 Planctomycetaceae bacterium
CAGAATCCACGATTTCTCCCCCGAACCCAACACCCGCTATTTCCCAACGAACCCATTTTCAACCCGATTCCCGAATCCCGAAACCCAAATGCCGCCCCTGAAATGTCAAAATAGATAAAGAAATTTTCCAGGCGTGTCGATGATGTATATGACGCATTTCCCCCATTTTAACGGGCTATGGGGTAAAGCGAAGCAGGCCGGCACGGACGCGGGCATGTCACCGACTCTATTCTTAAAGGATCGACCGGAACAGGGACGACCGGCCAATCCAGGAGATGTACCCATGGGCCTGATGCCTTCACTCGACCAGACGCAGTTGTCCAAACACTACCTCGAAATACTCCTCCACGGCGACCGCCAGGGGGGACGCGAACTCCTGGAGCGGGCCGTCCAGCAAGGCCTGACCGCCCGGACGCTCCTCAATGAACTCATCTGGCCCACCATGGAGCTGCTCCAGAGCCTCTACCGCGAGGACCGCATCAGCGCCGGCAGCCTCAACATCGCCACCCGCCTCAATCGCACCCTCTGCGACCAACTGGCCACCCAGTTGCCCTCGAAGCCGCGCAATGGCAAGAAAGTCCTCCTCTTCTGCGGCAATGCCGAGCCGGAGGAACTCGGCGGCCAGATCTGCGCCGACCTGTTCGAGGCAGAGGGATACGAGGTTCGCTTCGCCGGCGGCGGCGTCCCCGAGGATGAGGTCCTGGCCCTGATTGGCCAGGTCCGCCCCGACCTGCTGATCCTCTTTGCCACCCTTCCCTCCGGCGTGCCGGAGGTCCGCAAGCTCATCGACTACCTCCGTGAAGTCAACAGCTGTCCCCAGATGCAGATTCTCTGCTGCGGCGGCATCTACAAGCGGGCCGAGGGACTGGCCGAAGAGATCGGCGCCGACCTCTACGCCCCCGACGCCGCCTCCGCCCTGACCATGGCCCTGACCCATCCCCAGCGCCGGGCCACCCCCGATCAGCAGACCGTCGGCAAGTCCCGCCGGATCAAAAAGGCCAAGGTGGCCGCCGGCCTTCCGCCGACGCCTCCCGCTCCGGCCGCGGCCGTCGCCAAGGCCGAGCTCGTCGCCGCCTGAATCGCAAGTTAAGGAACCATGCCTCCCGGAGCGGCGATGGACCGCCCTTCGGGAGGCATCGTCCCGTTCGCGCCTCCCTGGACCGCCCACTGGCCTCAACGACGCCTCCCATATTCGCCCGCCTGTAGGAAGTGGAGGTCCCGTGCGTATGATGGAGGCGATGTCCGAAGTGCCCGACGCCAAGACGCTTCCCCCGCCCCCCGCGGCCGGAGCCTACTATTTCCAGACCGACCACCTGCGCACCAACCTCAAAGGCCGATCCGTCCGCGGCGGCGCGATGATGATGGCGGCCCAAGGCGCATCATTCATCCTGGGGCTGGTCTCCGTGGCCATCTTGGCGCGGCTGCTCAACGTGGCCGATTTCGGCCTGGTCGCCATGGTCACCGCCATCACCGGCTTCGTCGGCATGTTCAAGGATGCAGGCCTCTCCATGGCCACCATCCAGCGAGATCAGGTCACTCACGAGCAGGTCTCCACCCTCTTCTGGATCAACGTGACCCTCAGCGTCATCCTCATGGGCCTGGTCGCCGCGATGGCCCCCGCCATCGCCTGGTTCTATGGCGAGCCCCGCCTCCTCTGGATCACCCTGGCCATTGCCGGCACCTTCCTCCTGGGCGGACTGGCGATCCAGCACCAGGCGCTGCTCCAGCGGCAGATGCGCTTTGGGACCCTCGCCGCAATCAACGTGACGGCCCTGGCCAGCGGCATCGCCGCCGCGATTGTCTCGGCCAAGCTGGGGCTGGGCTACTGGTCCCTGGTCATCCAGTTGGTCGTCGCTATCTCGGTGGGGGGGCTGGGCGTCTGGACCACCTGCCGCTGGCGCCCCGGCCCGCCCATCCGCGGCGCGGGCGTCCGCCCCATGCTCGCCTTCGGCGGCAATCTCACCGGCTTCAGCTTCATCAACTATTTCGCCCGGAACACCGATAACGTCCTGATCGGCTGGTACTGGGGTGCCGGCCCGCTGGGCTTCTACTCCAAGGCGTATCAACTGCTGCTGCTGCCGATCATCCAGATCAACAGCCCCATGTCCGCCGTCGCCATCCCGGCCCTCAGCCGCCTTCAGGGCGAGCCCGAACGCTTCAAACGCTTCTATCACAAGGCATTGGGCCTTATGATCTTCATCGGCATGCCCGTGGTGGCGTTCCTCCTGGTCGAAGCGCGGGAGGTCGTCCTGCTCGTGCTGGGGGACAAGTGGCTGCCGTCGGTCGCCATGTTCCGCGCCTTGGGGGCCGCCGCGTTCATGGGAACCCTCAACGTCACCACCGGCTGGGTCTATATTTCACTGGGACGCACAGATCGACAGCTCATGTGGGGCCTCATCAGCGTTCCCCTGACGCTCCTGGGTTTTGCCATCGGCCTCCCCTTTGGCGCGGTGGGGGTCGCTCTCGCCTTCAGCATCTCCCAGACGCTCCTCTATCCGATTGCCGTCCTGTTCTGCTATCGCGGCACGTTCATGCGACCCCGCGAACTGGCCGCCACGATCGCCCGTCCCGCCGTCGCCTCCCTGATCGCGGCCGCCGGCCTGTTCTGGATTCAACACCACTGGTTGCGCCTGGACGCTTACTGGCAAATGATTCTGGTCGGCGGCGGCGTTTATGTGGTACTTTACGCGGCCTTGTGGCTGAGCATGCCCGGTGGCGCGACCCGCATTCGGGAGTACGCCTCAATGCTTCAGCGCGGCAAGAGACCGTGAAGATGGACCAGAAGGCGCTGCACATGATCGTGGTGATTCCAACAGCGGGGGGACGGGTGGACCTGCTCCGGCGGACCCTCGAATCCCTGGAACAGGCTCATCGGTCGCCCGCCTATTGCAGGACGATCGTGGTGGAAAACGGACCCCAGCGTCTGGTGGAGGCGACGGTCCAGAGCTTTGGCCCCCGGCTGGCGGCCGAATACTTCTACTTTCCGCAAGCCAACAAGAGCGCCGCCCTCAACGCGGTGCTGGAACAAGTTGGGGAGGAACTGCTGCTGTTTCTCGATGACGATGTGCGCCTGGCGCCGCAGGTGCTGGAGCAGTATGCCGCCGCCGGAGCGAAATGGGGGCCGGGCCATTTTTTCGGAGGACCCCTGAGCATCGATTACGCCGATGGCGAGCCGCGTCCCTGGCTCCGCCCCTTCCTGCCGGCCTCGGTTCGGGGATGGGAATGGAATGGGGAGCCGATGGTCAAAGCGGCCCTCTTTCTAGGCGCCAACTGGGCCGCGTTTGCCGGGGACTTGCGCCAGGCCGGCGGCTTCGACCCCACCCGCGGACCCGGCGCCGCCTCCGGGGGCACGGGTCAGGAATCGACCATGCAACTTCGCCTCTTGGCCCACGGAGCGCGGGGGTGTTATCTTCCGGAGGCGCGGGTGTGGCACTACGTGCCCAGGGAACGCTGCTCGCCTGAGTGGACCGTCGAGCGGGCCTACCGCCACGGCGTTTCGGACGGGCTGAGCTATCGCGCGCGGGGACCGATCCTCCTGGGCTATCCCGGAGGCCTTTGGCGGGCTTGGTTCATCGAATGGGCCCGAACCTGCGTGGCGGCCGCCAGCTTCTACCCCCGCTGGCGGTTCAACGCCCGGTGGTGGCGCAGCCGCAATCGGGGGGTGCGCGCTGGTTGGCGGGAGAGAACCGCAGCGGGGCGCTGATCAGTCGTTGTCCGTGATGTACCGTTATGCCTCAGACGTTTTCCGTTATTCTTCCCTGTCACAACGCCGGCAGGTGGGTTGCCCAGTCCCTGCGGAGTGCGGCCGATCAGACCCTCGCGCCCCATGAAATTATCGTCATCAACGACAGCTCAACCGATGACACGGCCCAGCAGGTGCGCTCCAGCGGGGTGGACGTCCAATACCTTGAGGTGAACCTGCGCAACGCCGCGGCCACGCGGAACGCCGGGGCCAAGCGCGCCACCGGCGATTGGCTGGCATTCCTGGATGCCGATGATTACTGGCTGGACCACCATCTGGCATCAGCCGCGGCGCTGCTGGCAGAGGGCAGCGATGTCGCCTACACCTCCGTGCATGATGAACTGCTTGAAGAGGAGCGCATTCGGCGGCCCCGGCCCCCCTGGCCGTGGCTCGACCACCCGCGCGGCGGACTGACAACAACGGACTTCATTCGATGCTGGACGCGCGTGATGTATTTTTCAATGCCCTCGACGGTCGTCCGGGCGGATCGATTCCATCAGATCGGCGGCTTCGACCCCGACCAGGTGCGCCGGCATGACTCGCATATGTGGTGGCGGCTGATCGAAGGAAGAACCTGGGCGTTCGATCCCCGTCCCGGTTGCGTCTGCCGGACCGACACGCCCGGCAGCGTCTCCCGCACCTCGGCCGCCCGAAGCGCCTACGACGGGATGCGGGCACTGCTCAAGACGCAGGCGATCTACGCGCAGGAACCGGCTTATTCGAAGGTGCTGGCCAATGGCGCTTATGTCGCGATGGTGGAAGCCATCGCCTACGGCGAGCCGGTGGATCGCCGAGAAGCCTGGACCTTGGCACGGGCGCATTTGCCGCTGTGGCAGCGCGCAGCCTTCGCCGGCGGCATGATCTGGCCCGCCGCCTTCGGAGCCCTGGTGCGCCTGCGTCGCCGGCGAAAGATGAGAAGATAAAAAAAGACCATGCTGTCAGAGCCGTACCTCGCCAAGGACGACTGGAGCCGATATGAACAACACAATCACCCGCTGCCTAAGGCCGCTGCGCCCGATGAAGCAGAAGCTTCTGTCCCGCCTGAACTGGACCGCCACCATCCATGGGCAGGGAGTGAGCTTCCGCATCCCCATCCACGGGGGGCTGGGCAGGTTGAATCGCATGGCGCTCCGGGAAGAGGCATGGATGTTTCCGCTGCTGAGAGAGGGGTTGGACCCTCGGCCCGGCCTGTTTGTGGATGTGGGCGTGAACGTGGGCCAGACCCTGCTGAAATTAAAAGCGGTCGACCCGAATCGCTCTTGTCTGGGGTTTGAGCCGGATTCGGCGGCCGTGGCCCTGGTGCGGCGGCTAATCCGAATGAACGCATTGCCAAACTGCCGGGTGACGCCCCTGGGCTTGTCGGATGAGCCGGGGATTTTGGAATTGCTGACGCGCGATCCCGGCTCGGCGTATGCGACGCTCGTGGAGGGATTTCGGAAAGATGATTTCTACCAGCATCGGGTGGTCGCGGCGGTGTGGCAGGGGGATGCGGCGCTGGAGCGGCTGGCGCGGGATCAGCCGGTGGCGATGGTGAAGATCGATGTGGAGGGAGCGGAGTTGGAGGTGGTGCGCGGGTTGCGCAAAACACTGGCAAGGCATCGCCCGACGGTCTTGTGCGAAATTCTGCCTGATGGGCTGGATGACACCAACCCCGGCACGCAACTGCGCCGTCGTCGTCAGGGGGAATTGCTGGAAATTATGAATGAACTGGGATACACGCTGGAGCGCATCCTGGAGGATGGGCGCCTCGTTCCGCTGGAGCGTATTGAGCCGCATGAGGATTTCAGCCTTTGCCAATACCGGTTCACCTCACCGGGTGCAGAAGCGCCCCTTTCACCCGCAATGGCATGACAATTGCGGATGAGTCCGGGTATGGGTCTCCGCACATACCACGCCAAGCGCGATTTCAGCCTGACGCCCGAACCGGCCGGCGGGGCGGCTCGAACCGATGGAAAACATCGGTTTGTCATCCAGGAACATCACGCCTCCCGGCTCCATTACGACTTTCGCCTGGAGGTGGAGGGCGTGCTCAAAAGCTGGGCCGTCCCCAAGGAGCCAAGCCTCGACCCGGCCGTCAAACGCCTGGCCGTGCAGGTGGAGGACCACCCGCTCGAGTATGCCTCCTTCCACGGGAAGATTCCGCCCGGGCAATACGGGGCCGGACGCGTGGAAATCTGGGACAAGGGAACCTATGACAACCGAATGGCCGACAAGCCCGATCCGCTGGACATGACTCAGTCGCTGAAAAAGGGGCATGTGGAAGTCCAACTGCACGGGCGGCGGCTCAAAGGAGCCTTTGCGCTGGTGCGGGCGGACCATCTAAAGGGATCCAAATCCAAGCCCCAATGGCTGCTGATCAAAATGAAGGACGCCCAGGCCAGGCGAGGCTCCAAATCCTCCCGGCCGGCCACCCGAAAAAAAAGCCCCACGGAGACCTCCGTGGTCCGTTCATCGGCTCCGCCCCCGCCCAAGGCCATCGAATTCACGCACGAGCAAAAGGTGATGTTCCCCCAGGCCGGCATCTCCAAGGGCGACCTCCTGGCCTATTATGAAAAGATGGCTGATCGCCTGTTGCCCTACCTGCGCAACCGACCGATCACCCTCGAGCGGCTGCCCGATGGCCTGTCCAAAGGAGCGCCTCACTTCTGGCAGAAGAACGTGCCGGATTACTATCCCGACTGGATTCCGCGCGTGGAATTGAAGACGGAGGAAGGCAAGCCCGTCGCCTACGCGCTGGTCAACGACATCCAGACGCTGTTGTATCTGGTGAATCAGGGGGCCGTGACCTTCCACACCTATTTCTCAACCGTGCAACACCTGGATCGGCCCGACTTCGTGCTGTTTGACCTGGACCCAGGCCAGGCCGATTTTTCAAAAGTCATCACCATTGCCCGAACGCTGCACGACATACTGGTTGACGACAAGGTGGAGGCGTTCATCAAAACCTCCGGTAAATCCGGCCTCCATGTCCTCACGCCCCCGCCCCCAAACGCGGGATACGATCAAGCGCGCGCCTGGGCCGAAACCATTGCCGCGCGGGTGGTGGAGCGGCTGCCGCAAATCGCCACGGTCCAGCGCCTCAAAAATCGCCGAGCCGGCAGGGTCTATATCGACGTGGTGCAAAACGCGTTGGGCCATCATGCCGTTCCCCCCTGGGTCGTCCGGGCCGTGCCGGAGGCGACGGTTTCAACGCCGCTGAACTGGAAGGACCTGACGCCCTCTTTGGATCGCACCCGGTTCACGATGAAAGCAGCGCTGGCCGGCCGACGCCGGCGCGATCCAATGGCCGGATTGCTCCGCTCGTAAAATGTCCGGCTCAGCCGCCCGGCCGCCCGACGCGCAGGAGAAAATGCTCGATGTTGGCCACTGGATCTCCAATTCCCGATTTGTTCTGCCGGTCCACCTCCACCAGCAGGTCCAGCGCGCGGGCAGCCCCCGCTTCCCCCAGCGTTTCGGCCGTTTTGAAAAACGGCTGCTGAAGATCGCGCGGCCAGATGCGCAGTTGCTGGGCGATCGTCCCCTGGCCGATTCCCTTCCGCTTCATCGCCAGCGCCTTGCGCACGTTCTCCAGCCAGATGCCCAGCCAGGTTACCGCGCGAAACTCCGCGGAGCTGTCCATCCGCACCAGATGCCGCCAGCGCCGCAGCGCCTCGGCGGGACGCCCCGCGGCCAGCGCGTTGGTCATGTCCCACATCTGCTGCTCGCGCTGGAAGGCGACGGCGGTGGTGATCGCCGACTCATCCACCTTCCCATCCTCCACCATCAGCGCCAGCTTGCCCAGTTCATTGTCCAGTCGGCCCAGATCCGCGCCGATCTGGTCGGCCAGCAGGCGGGCGGCCTGCGGCGTGACGGTCAGCCGATGCGCCTGTCTGGCCCGGGTGACGATCCATCCGGCCACCTCCTTCGGCGGCTCGCATTTCTGGATGCCCCCAAGCTTGGCGATGGCCTTATACAGCCGCGTGTCGGCCCGCAGGGATTTCAGCCGCAG
>JBIQLO010000190.1:0-7719 GCA_044464175.1 Planctomycetaceae bacterium
CCCACCACCAGCGCCACCAGCCCCCCGGTCGACAGATATGGGCGCTCCTCAAACGTCTCCAACGGATGGGCCAGGGCATCCGACGCCCTCTCCCACATCCCCTCGGATCGACGCCGATACCTCTTTTTTAACGCCGTCATTGCGGGCCTCCTTTGCAACGGCCGCCACCTGCACCGGCGGCACGACTGAATCCTACTCTACCCCATCCCCCCCGCCGGCCATACGTCCAATCAGCGACTCCACCAGCCCCACCGCCGCCTCCACCGCCGCGCGCACCGGCGCGCTCAATCCCATCTCCATCTCGTCGGCCGCCAGCGGCGACGGCTGGCACCCCACCAGCAACATCCGCCCCGGCCGTCCCCCCATCGCCGCCACCGTCCGCAGCACCTGCACCGGATTCATCGAGTGTGCCTCAATCGCCGGCAGTTGCGCCATCTCCCGCTCCTCCAGTTGCGGCTCCAGCACGAACAGCGTCCCCGGCGCTGCCCCCCGCGGCACCGCATCAATCAGAATCGTCGCCTCCGGCCCATCCAGAAGCGCATAGACCAGATCCAGCCCCCGGATGCCAAAATCCACCACCCGCACCCCTTCGGGCATCGGCCGCAGCAGCAGCCGCTGCGCCACCTCCACGCCAAAGCCGTCATCCCCCAGAAAGATATTGCCGATGCCGGCGACGAGCAGGCGCGGGGTCATAGCGGTTCCACCTCCTCCAGCCCGAAGAAAAACCGGTGGCCGATCTTTCCCATCCGCCCCAGGTCCGCCCCCGGGTCCTCATCCACCGTCACGGCCACGTGGATGCGGTTCTCGTAATCCTGCTCGATGGCGGCGATCGTCGCGGCCTTCCCTTCCAGCGCCAGGTCGAAGATGTCCGCGCGCCCGCGCGGATGAAGGCGGACCCGGTCGCCCGGCTTCAACTCCACCCCGGCCGCCAGCGCCCTCTCCAGCGTCTTGCGCTCTTCCAGCGGGTCCCAATTTCTCATGCCGAACCTCCCGTCGATCCTTCACATCAGCGGCTGCTGCCCCGGCCCGTGCATCACACCGTGTAGTTTCATCAACTGCTCCCGCCCCAGCGCCTCGGTCCGCTCCAGCAGCTTTCGCACGCGCTCGTCCGTGGCCGCCGCCTGCTCCTTCTCCGCCTCGGTCATCGTCAGAATCCGCAGCGTCAGGATTTCGTCGATCTCCGTCCCGTCGAACAGGTCGCCAGGGCTTTGCGGGGCGATCTGCGGATAGTCATAAAGGATGATCGGCGAGGCCAGCAGCGTGTCGGTCTGCCCCGCCTCCCCCACCAGCACCGGCCAGCATCCGACATTGCAACACCGCTCGGCCCGCTCACGCAGCGCTTCAGGCGGATCGGTCAGAGAGACAAACCCTCCTCCATCCACCGTCAAAACCATGTGCGTCGAGGCGAACGCCCGCAACAGCGCTTCATCCCGCCCCAGCGATCCATCCCCCACCTCCGTCCGGTTGCTCAGCCGCGCCGTTACCTGAAACAGGTCCCGCTCCAGCCGCCGGGCCGACAATTCCACCTCCCCCGACACCCGCTGCCGCTCCCGCACGATCCGTCGCCCCCCCATCGTCTCGGACCGCCGGTGATGCGGAAAGGAAAACGCCTTGCACTGCACCCACCCGGCCGCCGCCCCCAACGTCACCGTTCCCCCGTCCACCTGCCGCTCCACCGCCTCCTGCCAGCTTTCACAGCAGTGGTCGCTCGTCCGCACCTGAACCTGAAGAAATCGCCCCTGTACCCGCACCTCCGCCCCCGCTCCCCCCCGCACCAGGCACTGACACTGCATCGACCAGTCGTCCGCCCCGGGATGCTGCCGGCTGTAGTCCTCCGGAAAAATCCCCCCGAACGTCCAGCGCTGCACCGTCTTGACGCAGGGCCGGTAGGGATAGAGCACATATCCCTCGTACAGCACGGCCTGCGCCACCTGATCGACCAGGGCCTGACTCATACCGCCACCTCCCCCGCCTCCGCCAGCAGCGCCTCCATTGCCCCCTCCCACGTCGGCAGCGCATGCCGCACCCGGTACTCATTGAGCCGCTCAAAAATGTCTTTCCGCAGGCAAAGCCACGCCGAATTGGGATAATACATCTCCATCATCTCCCGCCACGCCGCCACCGGCAGTTGGAAATCCGCCTCTTTCTCCCACGAGATCGGCGCGATCCGCAGCGCCCCATCCGCCTCGGCGTAAAAGACGCTCCCGCTGAACAGAAAACTCAACGGCGCCCCGCCCCCCTCCAGCGCGTCAAAATACTTGGTCGTGGCAATGTTGAAGTCATAGGTGCAGGGCACCGGCAGCTCGACCGTTGCCGCCTCGGCAAACCCCGGCATGTTGAAATCCACGTGCGTCCAGAGCGCGCTTTGCAGCGTCTGCCCCCACCGCCGCGGCTCCCCATACAGCTCCAGAAGCCGCTCCTGCTCCCGCGGGCTGTACCGCCGCCGCGCCGGCTCGATGCGAATCTGACAGCGCACGGCCGCGCTCTGGATCGCCACCGGCGTCCGCCCCGGCGTCTGCGTCACCCGCAGCGTGAACGAAAGGGTCGGCGCCGCCGCATACGGCGTCGGCTCCACCCCCAGCACCTGGAAATTCAAATCAACCATGCCCGCCTCCTGAAACCGAGCGCCCCGCCAGTGCGTCGAAAAACGCCCCCACCTGCCCCCACACCGCCGCCCCGCCCGAGAGCCCCCGCCAGTGCGCCCGGATCAGCCCCACCAGCTTATAGCACTCATCGATCGGCGCGATGTAATACGCCCGGCGCTCGCCCAGCCGATTCACCAGCAGCGCCTCCACATCCGGCTTGAGCTCCGCCAGCACCGGATTGGCCTCCACCAGCGCCTCCCACGGCGCGATCGCCGGCGCCGCCTCAGTCGCCCCGCCGGGACTCGGATACAGCGCGATCATCCGCCGGTCGCGCGTGCTGTAAAAAAAGAACGCCAGGTGAATCGGAATCCCCAGCGCCGACCACGCCAGGTCATCCAGCTGAAATTCCTCCAGCGACACAATCCGCCGAGGCACCCGCCGGTAATGGCCGCTCTCACCATTGCTGAACAGAATCGCGCACGCGTCACAGGCGCACACCAATTGCCGTTTCTCCACCTCCAGCAGGTGCTGATGCTCCGCCGCCAGCGGCCGGGCGCACAACTCGCACCGCTCCGGCTCCGCCTCCGCCGATCGGGCGGAGAAGCGCCGCAGGGCGTCGATCGGGCCACGGAGTTGGTCGGTGAGGGTGGGCATGGGGTAGGGTGGGCACTGCCCACCATTGGGCCGAAGGTGGGCAGTGCCCACCCTACAATTCACGCCGGCGGCATCTGCGGCATCCGCGGGTCAATCGGCCCGTGCGCATCGGGGTTGATGCTGGTCGAGTCGCGGGCCGAGCGATACCCGTTCACCCCCCGTTCGCCCCGCCCCGGCTCCCGCCCGCGCTTCATCACCAGCTCCTCGCCCTTGTGCGTCCCGGGCACATGGATCGGCTTGGGAGGATTGGATCGATTCATCGTCATCTCCTTCTTTCCCGGCACGGCCGTCCCGGCCCATGCCCTGAAAATCTCACGCCCCCATTCCCACCTGGTGCCGCGCGACATTCGCCACCAGTTGCTCCACCGACACAAACCCCGCCGGCGCATCGCCCCCCGTCGCAACCGCCCCCTCCTGCCCCGCCACCTCGATCGCCGACACCTCCGGCGCATGCCGCCGGATCGCCGTTTCCACGCTGTTTTTCATCGTGACCGCCGACGCCGGGCAGCCGTGACAGCTCCCCTGCATCGCCAGCTTCACCACCCCCTCCCCTTCGATCCCCAGCAGCTCGATATTTCCCCCGTGGCTGGCCAGATACGGCCGAACCTCCTCCAGCGCCGCCTTCACCCGCGTCTCCAGGTCGCGCGGATGCAGCTCATGCAGCACAAACAGCCCCGCCACCAGCTCATCCCCCGCCAACTGGTCCAGAATCGCCGTGCCGGCCGCCCCCCCCTGCTCCAGCCGCCGCACGATCGCCGCCAGCCCCGCCCCGTAAAACGCCATCAGGTTCTGGATAATCTGCCCGGTCAGCTCCCGGTCCTGCGGGTCAGCCATCCGCTCCACCTCCAGCAACTGCCCCTCCAGCCGCTCCATTCGCTCCTGAAATTGCCCGTTGTCGCCCATCCCATCCTCCAACGAATGACGAATCCCAAATCCCCTCTCCGGCCTTCGCAACTCCTAATTCTTAATTCATAATTCTTAATTAAAACTTCACCCCCCATGCGCCCCGAACATCGGCACATGCCGCACCTCCACCGTCCGTCCACCCCCCGTGTACATATGCACCCCGCACGGCAGGCACGGGTCGAAGCTGCGCACCGCCCGCATGATGTCCACCCCCTTGAACTTATCCGGCCCGTTCTCCTCGAAAATCGGCGTGTTCTGCACCGCATCCTCATAGGGGCCCGGCGTGCCGTAAAAATCCCGCGGATTAGCGTTCCACGGCGTCGGCGGATACGGGTGATAGTTGGCGATCAACCCGTCCCGAATCACCACATGGTGCGACAGCACCCCGCGCACCGCCTCGTGGAACCCACACCCGATCGCGTGCTCCGGTACTTTGAACTCCGTGAATGTCTTGGTCCGCCCGGCGTGGATCTCCGCCATCGCCTGCTCGCAGAAATAAAGCCCCGCCGCCGCCGCGTACGCCTGGAAATAGGTCCGCGCCCGATTGCGCTCCAGCGCGTTGCTCCACTGCGGAATCTTCCATTCCAGCGTCAGTTCCGGCGCCATCGGTGTCCTGGGCAGATTGATCTTCACGCTCGTGCCCGTCGCCTGGATGTATCCAATGTCCACCAGCCCGGCCAGCGCCGTGGACCAGAGCCGCGCGATCGGCCCGCCCCCCGTGTCCAGCGCCAGGTGATCCCCCGTGCGCTGATCCAGCCAGCGTGGCGACATCACCCAGCTGTAGTTCTCGTCGAAATTCCGCCGCTGCGGCTTGGGCGTCGTCGTCTGGTTCCACGGATGCCGCATGTCGATCGGGTTGCCCAGCGGGTCCCGGTCCACGAATTTCTCTCCGCTGTCGGCCCAGTCCTGATAGAACGAGCTGCCCAGCAGAATCCGCAGGTTCAAGTTGATGTCCAGCAGGCTGTGCGTCACCGCCTGCCCGTCCACGATCACCCCCGGCGTCACGAACATCGACTTGCCCCAGTCGGCCATGTGCTCGTACTTGTAGTCGCACACCGCCGGGTCCTGGAACGCCCCCCAGCACCCCAGCAGCACCCGCCGCCGCCCCACTTCCTCATACCCCGGCAGCGCCTTGTAAAAGAAGTCGAACAGGTCATCATGCAGCGGTACCGCCTTCTTCATGTACTCCACGTACTTCATCAGCCGCGTCAGGTAATCGGTGATCAACTGAATCGTCGGCACCGTCCCCACGCCGCCGGGGTAGAGGGTGGAGGGATGCACATGCCTGCCTTCCATCAGGCAGAACATCTCGCGCGTCAGACGGCTCATCTGCAGCGCTTCGCGGTAATACGCCCCCGTGAACGGATTCAACGCCCGCATGATCTCCGCCACCGTCTTATACCCGTGCATCTTCGCGTTGGGCGCTTCGGTGCGCTCGGCCAGTTCCAGCACCCCCGGATTGGTCTCCTTCACCATCTGCTCGCAGTAATCCACCCCCACCAGGTTGTCCTGGAAAATGTTGTGGTCGAACATGTACTCCGCCGCCTCCCCCAGATTGATGATCCAGTCCGCCAGCGGCGGCGGCTTGATCCCGAACGCCATCGCCTGCGCATAGCAGGCGCACGTCGCATGGTTGTCCCCGCAGATGCCGCAGATGCGGCTGGTGATGAAGTGCGCATCCCGCGGGTCCTTCCCCTTCATGAACACGCTGTATCCCCGGAAAATCGACGAGGTGGAATAGCATTCCGCCACCTTCTTGGCCTCAAAGTCGATCTTCGTGTAAATCCCCAGGCTCCCCACAATCCGCGTGATCGGATCCCAGTTCATCTCCACCAGCCGGGATTTCTCCACATCAGTCCCATGTTCCGGTAATACCGCGGTGCTCATGGTTCAACTCCTTCGTGATCCGTTGCCCGTGATCCGTTGTCCACGGCCCGTGCCACATCCTCTTGGACCACGGATCACGGACAACGGGCCACGATTCAGTGATATGTTTTCGGGTGATATCCCGTGGTCAGGCGATTGCCCGGATGCCGCCACGTCGGCTCCTCATTGATCGAGTGATTGGTGATCCGCCGCAGGTTGCGGATGACCCGCCCATACACCCCCACCGCCGCCGACGACAGGCTCCCCCCCGGCGGCTCATCCATGAACGGCATGAATTTGTCCGGAAATCCCGGCATCGTGCAGGCGATGCAGATCCCCCCCACGTTCGGACACCCTCCGATCCCCGCCATCCAGCCGCGCTTGGTCACGTTGCAATTGACCACCGGCCCCCAGCACCCCAGCTTCACCAGGCACTTGGGCGAGCCGTATTCATGCGCGAAATCCCCCTGCTCGTAATAGCTCCCCCGGTCGCACCCCTCATGCACCGTCTTGCCGAACAGCCACGTCGGCCGCAGCTTCTCATCCAGCGGGATCATCGGCGCGATCCCCGCCGCCTGATAGAGCAGATACAGCAGCGTCTCCATGAAGTTGTCCGGCTGCACCGGGCACCCCGGCACGTTCACGATCGGCAGCCCCGTCTTTGTGCGGAAGTTCCACCCCAGGTAATCCGCCAGCCCCATCGACCCCGTCGGGTTTCCCTGCATCGCGTGAATGCCCCCGTAGGTGGCGCACGTCCCGGCCGCCACCACCGCAAACGCCTTGGGCGCCAGCCTGTCGATCCAGTCGCACAGCGTGATCGGCTGCCCCGTGTCCGGATCGTTCCCCATCCCCGCCCAGTACCCCTCGCTTTTGATCTTCTCATTGGGAATCGACCCCTCGATCACCAGCACGAACGGCGCATCCAGCCGCCCCTCGGCCGCGTCAAACCAGACCTTCATGTACTGATCCCCCCCCTGGCTGGGGTCCAGCACCCGGTTGTGCAGATGCACCTTGGGCAACCCCGGAATCGCCCCCAGCAGCACATCCTCAATGCTCGGCTGCGTCGCCGCCGTCACCGACACCGTGTCCCCGTCGCAGCTCATCCCATCCGGCGACCAGAGGATGTGCAACTCCTTGACGGCCGGAAATTTCGGATTCATCGCAATCGGCGAGGGAGCATTGGGCACGAACGTCGGATTGGACGATAGAGGCATGGCGGCAACTCTCCTTCCAATGCCCCGGCCAAAGGCCCCCACTCCCTGGCCCGGAGGGCTGCGCCGGGAGAGTTCCACAGGAAGCGGAAGCGACAGGCCTCCCGGCCAATTCCCCCGCTGCTGCAAATCCCATTCCGCCAGCCTGAGCCAAATCCAAAAACTCCCCCGCCCCGCGTCAGATCGCCTTGCGCTACGCCCTTTTGTCCGCCTCCGCGACAGAACGCCCGCACAACCAGACGCCATTCCCCCCGCCCCGCCACGAGCGCCATCCCAGCCTCCCTACATGGATGCGCTCCTCGCCGACCCCGCGCTGCGCACTTTGGCGACAAAAGGCGCAGCGCCAAAAGAGGCAAAAAACTTCGTGAAAAAAAGAATTATCGCCCCTGGCGCTCTCCAAATCGCGATTTGCAAAATCGCGCTGCGCCTTTCATCGCCAAACCGCGCAGCGCCCCCTGTAAGGATAGAGGAGCTAAAAACAATGACCCGCTTCGGCC
>JBIQLO010000191.1:0-7622 GCA_044464175.1 Planctomycetaceae bacterium
CACCCTCACCGCAGGTTCCAATGCGATCCCCGTCCGCCTCCAGGTCCTCCCCCTCACCCTTCCACAGCCCGACCGTTGGATTCGCTTTTGGAGCCCCGCCCCCGCCTCAACCCGCAACCTCTGGACCGACCCCCAGTCCGTCCGCCGGGAACTGGCCTATCAACAGTCCATGGGGGCTTCGGTCATCGCCGGCTGGCCCGACCCCGGCCACTACACCGCCATCGCCCGCCAACTGCTCGAAAGCCACAACCGCCGCCCCTACTACGTCATCGGCATCTCCCCCGAAATCCGCTCCAAAGGCTACAACGGCAAACTCGACCCAGCCGCCTTTACCGACGAATTCAAAACCCAGATCCGCGATGAAGTCCACGACATGGTCGCCCATGCCCGGAAGCTCAACATCCCCTACGACCGCTGGTGCGTGGAATTGTGGGATGAGCCCCTGCCCCGCAACATGAAAAGCTGGGCCGCCATCGCCCGGATCATCAAGCAGACCGACCCCCGCGTCCGCATCTACATGAATCCCCTGTTCTGGACCCGCCAGGGCAACAATCCCGCCGGCTTCGTCGACGACCGGCAGCAGATCGACGCCCTTGCCGGCTGGTACAACCAACTGGTCGATGTCTCGGTCCCCATCCTCGGCCAGGTGAACGCCGAAAAATACCCCCGCGCCAATCGGGAATTTTACGATCACGAGCCGCGCCTGGTCCGTGCCTTCTACATCCATCCCTGCCCCGGGCGCATGCTCAGTTGGGAAGCCTTTCAGCGCGGCTACAACGGCTGGGGCTTCTACGCCTATTATGCCCCCCGCACCGATGCCTGGAATGACTTCGACGGCTCCGCCTTCGACTACCAGATCGTCTATCCCGGCCCCGACGGCTTCATCCCCACCATCGAAAGCGAATCCATGCGCGAAAGCTGGGAGGACTACCGTCTTCTGACACTCATGCGGGCCCGGGGCAAGACCGCCGACCTGGACCGCATCCTCAGCGCCTACCGCGCCGCCTCCCTCCAACTGCCCGAAAACCAGACCCCCCAGGACCGCGATCGGCGCAGCCAGCGCTACAACGCCCTGCTCCCCCAGTTCCGCATCCAAATGCTCCAATCCCTCGACCCCGACCCCTGAACTTCAGCACAAAACCCTGTTCCCTGGCCGCGGCCATCGTTTACCCGCCGCAGCCTCAGAATTAAACTATCCATGAACTCCGTTCCACCCTTAGGAGATCAGATCATGTCACGTAAAACCCCGTCCGCCTTTACTTTGGTTGAGTTGCTCGTCGTCATCGGCATCATAGCGATCCTCATCGCAATGCTTCTGCCCGCCCTCAACCGCGCCCGGCGCCAGGCCAAAGCCGTCGCCTGCCAGTCCAACCTTCGCCAGTTCGGCCAGAGTTTCGAAATGTACGTGCAGGAGTACCGCGGATATCTGCCGACCTACCGGGATTCCTCCCTCCCCGGCAAACCCTACTGGTATGACATGCTCAGCGAACGCATCCTGCCCATGGGGACGCGCTGGACCCTCAACCGGGTATGGGTCTGCCCCGAAGCCGTCACCGAACCCCACGACCACGACATCACCTGGAGCGGATACGCCACCTACGCCATGAATGCCGAATTGGGATACCTCCGCGTCTCCACCGTTCGCACCGCCTCCGAGGCCTTCCTGATGGCCGATTCGCAGTTGCAGGCGAGGATCAGCATAAGCAACTATGCGACCGACATGAGTTTTCGCCACGGCCAGCAAAACGCCTTCAGCGCCGATGCCAACGGCCGGGGCAACGTCCTCTACATGGACGGCCATGTGGGGTCATTGGTCTATGGCCAGATTCCCCAATATGCCGATCGATACAAGCCGCACTGGAACCGGTTTTGGCGGCCGTGGCTTCGGTAAGATGGAACCGCCGAATGCCTAATTCGGCGCCCCTTGAACGACGAATGTTTTTGAAAAATGACCCTTCGGCCGGAAACTATGGTAAATTGATCCATCGAATTCATCATGCGCATCACTCACCCCTATACCGATTTCTCCGCCCGCCCCTGGCTGCGCGGCAATCTCCACGCCCACACCACCCGCAGCGACGGCAGCCGCCCGCCGCAGGAGGTGATCAACGACTATGCCGCCCGGGGCTACCACTTTCTCATGATCTCCGACCACGACGTGTACACCTCCGCCGAGGATTACGCCAAGTGGGACACCCGCGGCATGATCATGATTCCCGGCAATGAGGTTTCGGCCAACGGCGTGCACCTGCTGCATGTCAACGCCGTCCGCCGCGTCGAACCCGACGCCGACCGTCAGAAAGTGATCGACGCCATCAACGCCGATCGCGACGGCCGGGCGTTCGCCATCGTCAACCACCCCAACTGGCGAGCCAACTGGAACCACTGCCCCCAGGAAAACCTGGAAAAATGGGAGGGGTACAAGGGGATCGAGATCTACAACGGCGTGATCAGCATCCTGCCCGGCAGCCCCTACGCCACCGACCGCTGGGACCGCCTTTTGAGCCAGGGCCGCCGCCTCTGGGGCTATGCCAACGACGATTCCCACGCCGAGGGACAAGTCGCCCTCGGATGGAATATGGTCCAGCCCGCGGAACCGACTCCCGCCGCCATCGCCGCCGCCCTGGCCGATGGAAACTGCTACGCCTCCACCGGCGTCACCATCAACCATATTGAGGTCCAAGGCACGCGCCTCCGCCTCGAGGCCGAAAACGCCGACCGCATCATCGCCTCCACGATCCACCAGAAACGCTTCGCCGTGGCCGACCAGTCCCATATCGACCTGGACTTGGCCGATTTCCCGGCCGTAGAGACCTACGTCCGTTTCGAGTGCCTGGGCCACGGCGAGCGCTTCGCCTGGACCCAGCCCTTCTACATCGAAAAATGAGCCCGGCCCCTCAATAACCCGCCCCCGCCCCAACCCTTGCCTTTCCCCCCCGGAGCTTCTATCCTTAGACGCACCTTCCGGAGAGATGGCCGAGCGGCTGAAGGCGACGGTTTGCTAAATCGTTGTAGGGACCCAAATCCTTACCGGGGGTTCGAATCCCCCTCTCTCCGCTTCAAACCCCTGTTTTCCAGGGGTTTTTTAATGAGATGAAATAGTCTGGTACGGAATTTATTATTTTGTACCAGCACTCTTGATGCGGGCGGCCGGTTCCGGACTGTCCCAACTTCAACGCTAGCCGGCGCCAAAGAGGTTCCGCTGCTGGGGTGATATTCTGCAATTCCGGTCTTTTCAACACGTCGTCGAGCGCAATCGAAAGGACCCTAAACGCTTCTGCACAGATCCTCCGCTCCTCAAGGGACGAGATTTTAAGCCACCCTCCGCCGAAGTGGCGGTTGGGAGATCAGGGTTCAGATGCCCGAACCCTGATCCCTGGACTTTGGCCCCCGCCGAGGTCAACGCCCGTCGGCGGAGGATTAATTCCCTGGCTGGACGTAATACTTCAATCCCACGCTGTATTCGCCTTGAGTCTTGTAGAGCATGTTAAAATATGCGGCGTCCTTCGGGGCGGCGTGGCCGTCGGCGAAAAGGGCATTGGCCCGATTGTTGTGTCGAGTATGGACACGCCAGTTGAGGCCGGTGTTGCCAACCCCGATGAAGTAGCCCTGCGGGTTGCCGTAGTCGGCAGGCCCGTAGCTGTCGGCTATCAAGAAGAAGTCGCTGGGATCCCTGATGGCCCTCATTTTCTTCGGTAGTGCGAATACCGTCTCTCCCGGAACAACCCAATCCCGCATTCCGTATCCCATTGACTTGACACCGTTGGTGTTGCCGAAGATCTCCTTGCTCAGCGCTTCGGCCTCTCCCATGTTCGCGGGCCCCCAGGAGGGACAGAAACTGATCGGCCTTTGACTGCTCAAATAACGGAAATAGGTCAGCCGCTCCGTCCAGTATGTCGGGCCGATGGCGCCGGAGTAATTGCGGGGCGCGAGATAGCCATGCCAATCGTTTTGGTAGAAGGCCAGGACGAGGCCCAGTTGCCGCAGATTGCTCAGGCACTGCACCGCCCGGGCCTGCTTCCGCGCCGACTGAAGCGCCGGCAGCAGCATCGCGATCAGGAGGCTTATGATTCCGATGACGACCAGTAATTCCACCAGGGTGAAACCCGGGAGGGAGCGACCGAAGCGGCCATGCTTCGGTGCTTGACAAGACTCAGCGTGCCCCGACGTTCGACGAAAGGTGTTCATGATCTGCTCCTTTTCAGGAATTATTCCGGTTCGGCCGAGAGCACAAGCACGACTGCCTGAGCCGGCGATAATTGCTCGGATAATCGGACAGGGCCGGCAACCAGTCGACCGGCGGGTTTGGCTCCCTCGGCGGTACAGCGGGTAACGCGGATGGGGCGGCCGGCGGCCAGGCCATATTCAACCGTGTCAAACATCAACTCAATTTTCCGAACCTCATCGCATGTATTGACAATCACGATTGCCGCCCTGCCCTCGGGATCGCGCCAACTCGAGGTAAGGATCGTGGGCACCGGGACCCGGTGGTTGGCGACGGTGGTGGCCAGGAGCTCGGGTGTCGGCTCGATTTTCGCCGGCCGCAACATGGCGCCGAAGGTCAAAAAGGCGCGTTGCTCCCGTTTGAGATGGACCAACTGCTGGAGAAAAGCCAGGTGCGCCTTGGCGTCGCCGGTGAATGGATAGATGCGCCCCTGGTCATCACCGGCGCCGAAGGAGAAGAACCGCCCCAATTGCCCCCCATGGACAAACAGCGTCCCCAGTCGCTGGCGAAAACTCTGATCTGTGAGATCGCGCCCCTGCCCATAGGACCGGCCGTAAAACAACTGGTAATCATGATAGACCGCCATCCACAGCGGCGCGCCGTTGGCCAGGACGTCGTAGTGCAGCAGTTTGGTGTCGATCACGTCGATGAAGTATTCCGTGGAGGCTTCCGAGACCAGAACGGCGTCCGGGTCGATCGCGCGGATGGCCTGGCGGAGGCGCCGGGCCTCCTGGTGCTGGCCGTTGAGTCCGACCTTGCCGCCGGCGATCGGGTGGCCGTGGTCGGCGGCATAGCACCAGCTTTCGCCGCGGCCGAAACTGTCGAAATAGACGCCTTTAAAGCCATAGCCCATCGCCTGCCTGCCCAGCTCGGCCATGCGCTGTTGCCACAAGGGAGAAGCGCGACACATCAGCCACGCGGGCAGAATGTCCGCGTTATAGAGCGGATGGTTGCCTTGCTGATCGACAATGGCGGCTCGGCTCATCACCAAGGCGTCGCGATCAGGGGTCTTGCCCTGGTCATAGACCTTCGAGTTGATGTAGGCCGTCGCATATCCGCCGCCGTGGAGTAACTCAGCCAGAGCGCTCCCGATGCCCGGTCGCGGTTCGGCGGGGCGGCCGCTTCCCGCCTCGAACGTCGGCAGATACTTTGGCGGAATAACCGTGTTGCCGGCCTGATCGTCAAAATTTTGCCAGCCATACCAGCAGGAGAGGATCGGCCCCTTGAAATGTTTGAGCAGTTGGCCCAGCCCCTGAACGTTGCTTTGCACCGTTCGCCCGGGCTCTCCGGTCGAGTTCTTCACCACCAGGTCGGCCCGCTTGAGCCAATCGGGCACATCCGACCGTCGGTAGAGCGGTCCCTCGCTCGCCCAAGGCTGTTGCAAAGCCCATTTGCGATAGATTTGCGTTGCGTCATACCAGTCGCCGTCAAAAACGCCCAAGACACACGCGTAGGGCATGGTATAGCTGGACCGGTCGCGCTGCTCGGGGTAGTGGGTTGTCAGGAGCCGCATTCGCTGTCGCGCCGGCAGCGCCACGAAGGTGTAGTCTTTCACGAATCCGGCCGGATCAAGCGTGGCGTAGTAGGTGGAGGCGCCGCTCTGTCCACAGATGGCGAAAAACTGCATGGGCATGTTGGAGGGATAGACCGCCTGGCGGCGATACTCCCCGCCCCGCTTCGCCATTCCGATGTAAAATGGATCAGGAACCGCCAGCCCCCAGCGATAGGGGAGAACCAGTCGAACCGCCGATGGATCCTTGGCCGGCGGCGCGAAGGTGATCAACGGGAAGTGGATCTCGTTGACTCCCCATTTGCTGTCGGGCGCCCGCACCTGAATCCGCCACTGCGACATTGCCGAATCATCGGGCAGATCGACCGTGACCAGAACCTCGACCCCTGCGTCCACGCCGGGCAGCTTCAATCCCGTCCAGGCGAGGCGCGCCTCCTGGCCCGTGTCGGTTTTCACAATGTCAACTTGCCGCGTCGCGGCGGGGTCACGGTTGTCGAGTGTGATCGACTGGCCGCGTCCGAAGTCGGTGGCGAAGGTGATTTGCCAGAGCGTCAACTCATCAGGCAGGTAGGAGTCGGCCAGGACAGGCAGCTCCGGGTGGGCCGGACGGATGGAACCCACGGGCACGGCATATTTTCGGGAGAATAGGAAGCCCAGGTGCCTGTTGGCGAGCGTCACGGTCTGGTCGGACGTGAATCGCAGCGGTTGAACTGGGGCCGGATTGCCGGCGGCGGAGTCATCGAGCGGCTGGCTCCACAGCACGAACTCGGCCATTTCGCCAAGCATGGGGCGGCCGCCCGCATATTCATTGCCGAGCACCATCGAACCTTGCCTGGGAAAACCCGCTTTGAGATTCAAGGGGCGGCTCGCCTGCGTTCGACCGTCAACCTGGAGAATCAGCGCCTTGCTCACGTTCCAGGACGCCATCAACTCATGCCATTTCCCATCCCCGACCACGGTTGCTGAACACTGAGCGGTGAGCCATTTTTTGGCCGACCGATCGTAATACTGCCATTGCAGGCGGCCTGCCTTGACGCTCAGCATCAGACCGTCGCCGTCTACAGTGTACAAGCGGAATAGAATCCGCGGTTGATCTAGACGATCCAGTCGCACGCGCAGTTTGATGCGGCCCTGCCCGCCGGGGAACGCCGCATAGGGAACTTCAATCCGGTCATTTTGAGCGCTGAACCGAACCGCCGCGCCCGCCGTGGTCTCGATCCACGCCCCGTCTCCCTGGGCGAACACATCCGTTCCGTTGTAGCCGTGGCCGCTCTGATCGCGCAACGGCTCGTCCGTGGCTCGATCAAATAGATAACGAACCCGAGGCCCCGGTGCGGCCGCGGACGCCGGAGCAATCATCAGGCCCCAGATGAACAGGAACAGGGCTCCAGTAACAACGCGATGCATCGGGGCGCCTCCTTCGAGGGATTAACTCGGAACGATCCATCACAAACCCGCTGAGCATTTGAAGCCGCTAAGACCTCCTCGATCGTCTCCCCAAACTCGGCAGCAGGCCGGCGGCCGCGATGCCCAACAGGACCACGGAAGAAGGTTCGGGAACAACATCCAAAGCACCCATATAGGTTCCATCATGCGCGCCCTGTGTCACCGACAGGGGGCTGTTCCCGCTTAGATAAAGAAAATCCGCGTCGGTGGGATTCGTTGACGCAAAGAGGGGATCGACTTCGATGGATGTGGAGCCTTTCCTGCTCGTCGAGCTGAAGTTGGTGGTGTTGCCATAGCTATCGCTGTAGTTGAAGGTGAGATTCGGTGATCCCGAGTAATAGCCGGTATCAGCATTGACAACGATATTGTCCTGGATGGTCGGTGTTGTACTTCCCGCTCCCCGCGTCGCTAGATCGCGGATCCCAAAGGTGGTGTCGCTGC
>JBIQLO010000192.1:0-7616 GCA_044464175.1 Planctomycetaceae bacterium
AGGTTTTGAGCCGTTCCTGAAGGGTGTGAAGATACGCCAGGTCATACAGCGCCTGCCGCACGTTCTCCCGCCCCAGCGTGGACACCGTCTGGTCGCCGACAAATCCCGCCACATGGTGTACGCTCAGCTGCGGATAGGCCGCATCCTCGCCCCAGTCGATGATGCCGTTCACCGGCTCCTTCCAGAAGTAAATGCCCCGCGTCAGCCGCTTGGCCAGTGACGGCTCCCCCAGGCCGGTGTTGTACCAGTACACCTGCCGGCCCTGATTGCGATACTGCTCCGTCACATCGAACGCATAAGGCGCGTTGTCGCTGGGGGCGATAATCGGCACGATCTTCTCCAGAGAGTCGGCGATGATCAGCCCCAGCGGCACGTTCGGCGTGAAAACCGGCGTATACCCCCGCTTCAGCAGGCCCCGGTACTTGTCGATCACCTTCTGAATCTGCTTCTCGCGCGTCGGCTCATCAACGCCCCACGCCAGGAACGTCATGTTGTACTGGCCGTAGCGCTTGTGCAGTTCCTCGGGACTCAACACCGGCGAAGCCAGCACAAAAGTCCCATGCGTCCATCCCAGGTCCACGCACTGATCCAGCACCCACTGAAGGTCATCCTTGTTGTGGACATAGATCATCATGCTGTCGTAGCCCACATCCTTCAGCTTCTCCAGCGCCGCCCGATACGCCTTCCGCGAGATCAATCCCGCCTGCGGCTGCTGAGCTTTGGGATCCTTGTCCCCCGGCAGGTAATACCGGAAGAACGAACCATAGTGCTTGTCGGTGGGGCGCTGCAGCGTGAACGGCCGAACCGTCAGTTCAATGTCGAATGCCGCCGACTCCTTCCCCGTCTTCACCGTCGCCCGCCCCTGATATACGCCGGCCCCGGCATCCTTGGGCACGCGCAGATAAACCCATACCAGGCCGCTCCGCCCCGCTTCCAGCGCAAACGGCGTCAGGTGTTCACTTGCCTGCAGGTTGTTGTTGATGACCGCCAGCGCCTCGGGCGCTTCCTGCGCCAGTGTCCAGTCATGCAGCAGATAATTGCCGCGCGTGCTGACATAGCGCGGATCAAAGGCCTCCGATCCAATGTGGCCCTTGCCGGATGTCAATTCCCCCAGTTGAATCGTCCCCTCCGTCACCCCCTTCAGCGCCCGCACCCGAAACGCGAACGGCACCATCTCGCCCGGCGTTCCCGCCAGAGAAATCCGCCGAAGCGTCATCGGCGCGCTGTTCGTCGCCGCCGGCTCATACAGGCCTCGCTCATCCGTCGCCCCCACCGGTTCAATCGCCACCGCGGGCTCTCCCACAGGCACGCTCAATTGGGCGTCATAGGGGAGCGGACGCACCGGCTCGATCGCCTGCCGAACCAGCGCCGCATCCACGACATCCCGTTTCACGGCCGCATCGATCCCCTTGTCCCCCGTATCGGGAGCCGATGGCGTAAACAGGCGATAATGGACCGTCACCGTCCACCGTTTGCCCGGCGCCAGCGTCTGCCGCGGGAAGAACAGCTCGCCCGCCCGGGCGCCCTCGCCCTTGCTGCTCCAGAAGAAGACCCCCTTGGCGTCCGATCCCTCGGCCCGCACCAGCAGCCCCATATCCGCCGGCAGATCCTCCATCGCATACCAGGCGCCTTGCGGCGCCAGATCAAACTGCTCCACCGACCGATCCGCCCCCGACAGCATATACGCCCGGGGCGAGGACCCCTGGCCCGGCAGGATATACACTGAGTCGCGCCCATGCCGCTGTCCGGTCCCGATCCAATCCTGAAACCGGTAGTTGATCGTCCGCGGCTGGTCGCTGGTGTTCTCAACGACCACCTTCACCGACGCCCCCGCGCCCGAATCATCCAGCCAGATCGTCCGCGTCTCGCGCAAACCGTCGAGGAGCGGCGCGTGCATCTCATATTGCAGCCTCACCGAGCGGGCCGATTGCTCCAGAATCCGGTACGGGCTTTTCAATTGGACCGACCGATAAGACCCGTCGATCATGCCTCCGAAGATGCCCCCCTGAAAATGATCCCCCTCGCGGACGCTTTGGGTCCATTTCCACTGCTGCACGAAGTTGTAGTCATGTTTGAGCCAGCGGAATTCACTGCCTCGCGCCCCGGACGCCGGATCGATCGAAATCCGCAACGCGCTGTTCTCCAGCACCAGCGCCGGCTGCGTCGCCGGCGGCTGGGCCGCCCGCGCCGATGCCAGGGTATAGACCACCACCGCCGCCCCGAAAAGAATAGATCGCATCATGTCTGTAAAGGTTCCTTTTTCCCAAGTATGTCAGCCAACCGTCCCTGCACCTCTGCCCAGGTGCTTCAAGCGGCTCACCACTTCGCCACCGACTCCACAGGTCCATCCCGGAAAAGCATATCATTTGAGAACATGCTTAGTTCGAAGCGTCTTTTATTGGCCATAGTTCATGGCGGCAGTGATGGCCACGCGTCACTTCGCCTCGGATTTTACGGAACCGTCGCCGTAAAGGACGTTCATCCGGTGGTTGTGCCAGAAGGCGGCCGCGGGACTGACGGCGAAATTGTTTATATGACACCATTCTGGAACGGCGGTTTGCCCTATTTCCCTCCCACCCTTTGCGTCATTTACCTCTACCAAAAGCACCGTCTGCCCCAAATCCTTAAGCTTGGCCCATTTTTTCGTATAGGAAGAGAAGTTGGTTGTCGATCCTTGAAAGCAGCCAAGGAACTCACGAATCCCGCCATAGGAACTTTGGTGGGTGGTCCCGTTGCCTGCGCTGAAATAGAGGGTCCCCCAAGGGTCCGACGGGCAAAAGAGCAGTGGCGGCGCAATGGGAACCGTAATCTTCGGCGACAGCGCGAAGGGTGCATCGGCCGGTGAGGATGCCGGCGGAATGCCGCCGTAAAGACTCACATAGCGGTTGCCGTCCAAATAACCCCTTGACGCCAGGACATAACTCCAGGTTTTGTCGATGGTGCCATTTTCATACGCCGGCGACCAGCAGTACCCATTGAAGTCATTAGCGTACATTTGCGTGGCTATTCCAAGCTGCCGCATGTTGCTCATGCAGCTCACCCCCTTGGCCGCCTCACGCGCCTTGTTCAATGCCGGCAGCAGCATCGCGATCAGCACCGATATGATCCCGATGACCACCAGCAGCTCCACCAGCGTAAATCCACGACGCAGGGATGAATGGCTCATGACACGCCTCCTGATTTGACTTGGGTCGCCGGCGCGACCGATGCGTTCCATTGCACGGGCTCATCCAGAACAATCCCCTCCAGCCACCGCCCCGCCTCAGCGCTCGCGGCTCCCTGCCCCTCCGTCTCGATCAGTCCCGTCAGGTAGCGCGTCGCCTGGGCGACCACGTTGAGGCGGGTGGCCACCGAATCCGGACCGGCCAGCGGCACGGGATTGAGCCGTGGAGCGTAATTGCCCATCGCGGCCAGGGACAGATCATCCGGAACCCGGATCCCCCGTGCATAGCAGAACTGAAAGACCGTGTTGGCCGCAATTTCATCGGGAACAATGACGGCCGTCGGCGGGGCATCGCCGCCCAATCGGGCCGACATCTCCTGATGAACCTGTTGCGTATTAGCCAGATTATCCAGCTCAATGATGGCCTTGTCGGGCGAACCCAGCCCATGGCGGGCGAAGACGGCCTCAACCGCCCGGCGGCTCTCGGACCAGAGATGCTCGCGCTCATAGTGCATGATGACGATGCGCTGGTGCCCGCGCTGCACCAGCCCCTCCAGCAGTTGCCGCATCAGCGCGTGCACATCGGTCCCGATCCATCCCACGCCCTGCCCCTTGAGCGCTTCCGGCGGCTGGATCATCACCAGCTTCATCCCCGCCTCGATCAGTCGTTTCAAATGGCTGCGGCGCACCTGCACGACCGGCCAGAGCAGCGCCCCGGCCACCCCCTTGTCCACCGCCAGCTGCCCGGCATCCTCCCACAACCGCCACTTGTCATAGGGCAGAATGTGTGTGCTGAATCGGCGCGGATCCAGCACCTGATCCATGCCCCGCAGGAACAGCGCCGGCGCTGCGTGCGATTCCACGCGAAACAGGAACGCCGGCAGCATGACGCCGATCCCCGTCGTGAACCGCCCCGCGGCGGCACGCCTGACAAAATTCCCCACCCGATGCTGCTTGACGATCACCCCTTCGCGCACCAGCTCGGCCAATCCGCGCCGCACCGTGCGGGAATTGATCCCCAGCCGACGGGCAAGCTCCGCCTCCGACGGCAGCTTCTGCCCGGGCGTGAGAGACCCTTCGGCGATCCATTGCAGAATCGTGTCGTGGATCAGATCGGCTTTGACGCTGACGTGGGGCATGGTTGCTCGCCGAATCGCTCCGTGCGCGAATCCTCAATGGAGATCGCTACAGAAATTCTGGACAGGTCACATGCACTACAGTACACTAGGCACTGTACCGTCATCTTTTCCGACTTGTCAAGGATTTTCTTATATGAGCCGCTTTCCCAGCCCCCCCTTGGGCAGTCACATCCCGGATTACAAAACCACCGCCAACATCGACTGGAGCCGCTATCCCAGCGTCGGCATCGAGTGCGATGACTGGGGCGCCTGCCAGTCCGTCCGCTCGGCCGCCGAAGCTGAGGCGCTGCGGCCCAAACTAGAAAAACTCTACGGCAAGCCCCCCTCCTTCGTCGCGGCCATGGAAACGCCCGACGATCTCCAGCGCCTCTACCGCACACTTGAATCGGTGCGCGGGCATGATGGCCAGCCCATCGTCATGACCGCCTTCATCTGCCTGGGCAATCCCGACTACGCCGCCATCGAGGCCGACCGCTTTGAAACCTATCACGACATCGGCATCGACCAGGGCCTCCCCGCCGGCTGGGAACGCGGCGACCTGATCGGCGCCTGGCGCGACGGCGTGCGCCGCGGCCTCTTCGCTCCCGAATTTCACGCCGGCCTGCACCATGTCAGTCCCATCCGCTGGCTGGAACTCCTGCGCTCTTCCGGCCCGCTGGCCGAGGCTGCCCGCCTCCTGTTCAAGCATTGCGCCTATCAGACCCCCGAACACCTGCCCGAATACGACGGCATGAACGCCCGCCAGCAGCACCTGTGGGTGGCCCGGGGAATCGAACGCTTCGAGCGTCTCTTCGGCTACCGTCCCGTCGCCGGCGTCAACAGCGATACCACCTGGCTGACCGAAGCCGTCTGGGCCGCCAACGGCCTGGAAATCTTTTCCCTGCGAAATGCCCGCAATCACGACGGCGACATGCTCGTCTACTACACCAAACCCTGGAACGCCCAGGATGTCTATTGCCCCATGGGCGCTTACAACAGCGCCCTGAACATGATCTCCCTCGCCCGCAACGTCCATCTCGACGGCGTCAACGCCGGAAACTGGCCCCACGCCGCCGATGGCCTGCGCAACGTGATCCGCGCCTGCTGGAAGCGCAACGAACCGGCCATCATCAACAGCCACCGCAAGAACTACGTCTCCTTCGATCCCGCCCAGGCCGAATCCGGGCGCAACATCCTCGCCCAGTTGCTCGGAACCCTCGCGCAGGAAGGCAAAGTATACTTCCTCAGCACGGCCGAGATCGGACAACTCTACCGCGACGGCCACAGCATCCGCCGCATCGGAAACACTCGCCTCGTGCGTCAGTGGTCCCAGCCAATCCGCCCACTGCGGTTGGACGGTCCCATCTCGCGCATCACGGCCCTGCCCGATGGGCGGGAATTGCGATTTGTTCAGGAGGGCAATCACGTTACAATCGATCTGCCCGAGGGAAATTACCTGGTCCAGTGAGGGTCGCCTCCGTGTTCCGGCCGACATGCCCTCACCTGCAACGGAACAACCGTTATGCCCGAACCCAC
The DNA here is from genome assembly GCA_044464175.1 of Planctomycetaceae bacterium. Lineage (GTDB taxonomy): Bacteria > Planctomycetota > Phycisphaerae > Tepidisphaerales > Tepidisphaeraceae > JBIQLO01. The sequence continues at coordinate 5,818 of JBIQLO010000192.1, forward strand.
GCCCATCCTCTTGAAACCCGACCGGCGCGATGAATTGACGCTCTTTCTGAATCGCGCCTTCGCCCGCCCCGATGACTATCCCCGATTCTACCCCGAGGACTACGCCCCCCCCGGAAAGCGCACCACCGACCAATACGCGATTCTCGAATCCGGACGCATCGTCGCCGCCGCCGGCGTCTACCCCATCACCTGGCGCATCGGCCAATCCACGCTTCGCATCGCCTGCGTCGGCAATGTCTCGGTTGATCCCGAGCGGCGCGGCCACGGACTGATGCAGCGGCTCATGCAGTTTGTTTTGGAGCAGATCCGGCGCGAGGAATACCCCTTGGCCGTCCTGGGCGGCCAGCGCCAGCGCTACCAGTATTTCGGCTGGGAACGCGCCGGCTCCTGGGTCAAGTACACCCTCAACCGTTCCAACCTCAAGCACGCCCCCTGCTTCGCCGATCTGCCCCCGCTCACCGTCGAGCCGCTGGGTGACGATCCGGCCACGACCGCCGCCCTGGCTCGCCTGCATGCTGCCCAGCCGGTGCGTTGCGACCGCCCCCCTCTGCATCTGGACAAATGGCTGCGCCGCTGGGAAGCCCACCCCTTCATCGCCCGCGCTGCCGACGGAAGCGTCAGCGGCTATGCCGTGGTCCGCGGGAAGCCCGGCGGCATCATCGAACTGGTCTACGACCGGCCCGAAACGGCCCTGGGCATAATCCGCGCCCTGGTGGAACGGGAAGAAGCCGGAACGCTCGCCTGCCAGGTGGAACCGATGAACCTCCCCCTCCAGCGCCTCCTGGGCGAATTCGCCGAGCAAATGCAGGTCACCGAAGCGGGCAACTGGCAGGTCCTCGACTGGCCCGTCGTGGTCGGAACGCTCCTCCAGGCCCGCCACGCCTTGACGCCCCTCCTCCCCGGTAGCGTCACCGTCCATCTGCCCGGCCGGCAAACACTCCGCCTCTTCGTTGAAGGCAATCGAGCCGGCTGCGAGATCATTCCTCTCCGCAGCGATTGGGTGGTGGAACCGATGGACCTGATGCGCCTGCTCTTTGGCCCCCTGCCGCCCCATCAGGTCCTGCCCCTGCCCCCCCAGGCCGCCCTCCTCAGCGCCTGGTGCCCCCTCCCCCTCTCGATTCCCATGCAGGACCGGTTCTGAGTGGAACGCAGGACACGCTTTCACTCTGCCATGACTCGGAGCAAAGGCGGTACCGCTCGTTGGCTATACCGACGGCTGGTACTCTCCAAACACCCCCTGCAGCGCTGAGCAGATTTCCCCCACGCTCGCATACGCTTCCACCGCCTCCAGGATCGGCGGCATCAGGTTTTCCGACCCCGCCGCCGCCTTTGAAATCGCCCGCAACGCCTCGGCCACGCGCTGCCCATCCCGCCCGGTGCGAACGCCCCGCAGCTTCTCAATCTGCCGCTGGACCGCTTCCTCCGGAATCTTGAAAATCTCCACAGGCGCTTCCTCTTCGCTCCGGTACTTGTTCACGCCGACGATGGTGCGCTCCCCCCGGTCAATCGCCTGCCCCAGTTCATATGCCGACTGCTCGATCTGCCGCTGCACCCACCCCCGCTCGATCGCCGCCACCATCCCCCCCATCCGGTCCACCTGCTCAATGAGCCCTTGTGCCCGCGCTTCCAGGTCATCGGTCATCTTCTCAACGAAATAGCTCCCCCCCAGCGGGTCCACCGTGTTGGCCACGCCCGACTCCTCCGCCAGAATCTGCTGCGTGCGCAGCGCGATCCGCACACTCTCTTCCGTCGGCAGCGCCAGCGCCTCATCCCGCGAATTGGTGTGCAGACTCTGCGTG
>JBIQLO010000193.1:0-7582 GCA_044464175.1 Planctomycetaceae bacterium
CCGCGATGGAAGAGAAACCGGCCGCAGAACGGAAGAGCGTGCGCCTGGCTTGCTCTATGGGGTCGCCGCTCGTGATGTAGCTCAAATCAAACTCCGCCCGGGCGTAGGGTGTAAACCGGCACTGGCGTACAAGCTCCCGGGCCTGGACAGGATCTCGCAGCACCCGGAACAGGTTGACGATCTCAATCACCTCGCCCCGCTGATGCGGGGTGGCGCCGACCCGGATCAGGGTCAGGTCGCGCTCCAGGTAGGGCGTCTGCTTGAAATCCCCCACGGACACGACCGGCACCAGTTTCGCCAGCTGCTTGCGCACCTGGTCCAGGGTGTTGTCATCGCCGGTGACGACGATCGTCATCCGCGACAACTGCGGATTCTCGGTGCGCCCCACCACCAGTGAGTCGATATTAAACCCCCTGGCCGAAAACATGTTCGCCACGCCCGCCAGCACACCCGGTTCGTTCATCACCAATGCCGAAATCACATGTCGCATGGGGGGCAGTGTACGCCAAGGGGACCGGATTGAACAGAGCCCCTGCCGCCGATGGCTTCAGCTTCCGCCCATCCGGCGCGGCAGCCCGATCCGGTTGCCCGCCGCTCCCCCGCCGCGAGAAGCGCCGCCGGCGCCTCTGGCCCTGGCGGGCAGCTGCGGATGCTTCACGCCGGCCCCGCCGGCGCCGCCCAGGAGCGAGCCGACGGGCGTCTGCTGCGGGCGGGCCAGGTCCTGCTTGATCTGGCGCAACATGCCGCCCGAGTGGGTTTCCTCGGTCCGCTGCCGGTTCAGCAGCATGCTCGCGGCCGCCCGCGCCGCCAGGCCCGTGTCAATCAACGGCCCGCCGGACGGCGGGGCCGCCGGTGTCTTCTTTTTCGCAGTCTTGCTCGCGCCGGTTTTCCTGGCGCTTCCCGCCGCCGTGCCGCCTGTTTTGCCTGTCTTGGCCATGGATGATCTCCTTGCGTCAATTTTTCCCTGTTCCTGCGCTTCCAATCCAGTCAATCATGTTATCATCCCAAATCATGAATGACATCACCCCCTATATCGCCAATGCCGATGCCTTCCCGATCCTCCGCCATTGGGATTTCTTCAACCACGCCGGCGTCTCGCCGCTGCCGCGCGTCGCGGCGGATGCGCTCAACCGCTTTGCCATGGAGGTGGCGGGGGATGCCTATCTCGGGGCGCACTGGCATGAGGACATCGAGCGTCTTCGCGTCACAGCCGCCCAGTTGATGAACGCCCACCGCGATGAAATCGCCTTCATCAAGAACACCTCCGAAGGGCTGAGCATCGTCGCCAACGGCATCGACTGGAAGCCGGGGGACCGGATCGTCACCACGGCGGTGGAATACCCGGCCAACATCTATCCCTGGATGGAGGCGGCCCGCCGCCATCAGACGGAACTGGTGATGGTGCCGGAGCAGAAGGACGCGGCGCGCCATGCGGTGGTTCCGCTGGAGGCGATCCTGAAGGAGGCGGCCCATCCCAGGACGCGCCTGGTGACCCTTTCGCATGTTGAATTCGCCTCCGGCCAGCGGCATGACCTGACCCGCATCGGGGCGTTCTGCCGCGAGCATGGGAAGCTGCTGTGCGTGGATGCCATCCAGAGCCTGGGGGTGGTGCCGGTGGATGTGCGGGCGATGAACATCGACTATCTCTCGGCCGACGGGCACAAGTGGCTGCTGGGCCCGGAAGGGGCGGGGGTTTTCTACTGCCGCCGGGAACTGCTCGAGCAGACGCGCCCGTTGGTGGTCGGGTGGCTGAATGTGGTCAACGCGATGGATTTCGGAAACTACGACTACACGCTCAAGCCGGATGCGGCCCGATATGAGGCGGGCAGCCACAATGTGGCCGGGCTTCTGGCGCTCAAGGCGTCGATGGACATGATCGCCGGGATCGGCATCCCGGCCATCACCGCGCGATTGAAGCATCTGGGGGATCATTTGTCTCAAAAGCTGTCCCAGAAGGGATACACGATCCTGAGCGCCCGCGACGAAGAGCAGTTCAGCGGGTCGGTGGTCTTCACCTCGCCCAGGCATGACCAGAAGGCGCTGGTGGAGCGGTTCCGCAAGGAACACCGAATCGAGCTGGCGTTCCGCGTCGGTCGTCTGCGCTGCTCGCCGCACTTTTACAACACCGAGCAGCAACTGGACCGGCTGGCCGAGCTTCTGCCGGGGCATTGAGCGGGCCGGATTTCGGTTGGGTTGGGTTCGTTGGGAAATACGCGCCTTGGGTTCGGCGGGGGAAATCGTGGATTCCGGAGCGCCAGAGGGGATTTGGGTCTGGTTCGTTTGGGTTCGTTGGTATTGGGGAACCGATGGAGCAATAGAGCGAAGAAGCAATGGACGGAAGTGGATGAAAGCGGTATGAGAGCATGGGGGAATATAGGCGCGTGTTAGGGGAAAGTCAAGAGGGGGTGAGGTAACCGTTCAGTCCTCACCTGTAGGCGGCCTCGTTGAGGCCGTCGCGGGGTCGACGACCCCGCCTCCAGAGGAGTCCGCCAGTGAGGGCACTGGCGGTACTGAACGATTACCGTTGGAAAACCCCCCTCCCCTGCGCGTCTGCGGGAAAGGGGATAAGGTGGGTCAGAAACCGATCAGGACCTTCAGCACGCCGGGCCGCCCCGCAAGGTCCAGCGCTTCAACCCCCTGCTCGATTTTCATGCGGCGGAAGATCAGGCTGGTCACATCGACACTCTTCTGGGCCAGGGCGGCGATCGCCTGGCGGAAGGGGCCGCAGCGGCTGCCGATGACGGTGATCTCGTCGATGACCAGCGGGGCGAGGTTCAACGCCTGCCCGGCCGCCACGGTGCTTTTGAGGATGATCGTCCCGCGCGGGCGCACCATCCCCATCGCCATCTCGAATCCGGCGGCCGATCCGGTGCAGTCCACCACCACATCCTGGTCGTGGCGCGGCACAATCTCGCTCAGCGGGCGGGACCGAATCGACCATTTTTCGCACAGCCGCATCTTCTGGGGATGACGCCCGATGACGCGCACGGGGCAGCCGGCGTTGCGCAGCACCTGGGCGACGAGGAGGCCCAGGCGCCCATCCCCCAGCACCGTCACCCATTGGCGTCCATCGAGCTTGATCTGTTTCAAGACCTGGAAGGCAGCGGCCAGCGGCTCGACAAAGACCGCCTGCTCCTCCTCCACCGCATCGGGCAGGACATGCAGATTGGCGGCGGGAAGACGCAGAAAATCGGCGAATGCCCCGTTGTGCCGGTCAATCCCCAGGACCGAGCGGTTGCGGCAATGGTTGCTCAAACCGGAGAGGCACAGGTCGCAGCGCCCGCAGGCGATGTTGATTTCCCCGACCACGCGCTGGCCCGCCAGTGCCTTGTCGGGGGATTGGACCACCTCGCCCGTGAATTCATGGCCCAGAATGCCCTGGAAGTTCATATAGCCGCGGGTGATTTCCAGATCGGTGGCGCAGATGCCCGCCATGCGGACGCGCACCAACGTATCGCCCTCGGCAGCGGGCGGCTCCGGATGTCGCGGTTGAAAGGAGAGGCCGTTGTTGAAGACAATCGCGCGCATGGGTCAGGCCGCCAGTTCGCGGAGGGGCGCGGGCAGTGCCTCGGCCGGGCGGTATTCGGTCACGGCCCGGCGCAGCGCCGCCCGAACCTCTACTTCCGCCCCCCCCACCGCTGAGGCCAGATCGGCCATCATGTGCTGGACCTGCCGGCGGTCGGGCGGAGGGAGCTTCCAGACGCAGATGCCGGGGTGGCTGGTCGGGGCGATCTGCTCGTTTTCACAGGAGAGTTCTTCGTAGAGTTTTTCCCCCGGGCGGATGCCCGTGAAGACAATGGCGATGTCTTTGCCGGGGCGCAGGCCGCGCTGGCGGATCATGGCCCGGGCCAGATCCACGATCCGCACCGGGCGGCCCATGTCCAGCACGAAGACCTCGCCGCCGCGCCCGATCGCGCCGGCCTGCATGACAAGCTGGGCGGCCTCGGGAATGGTCATGAAATAGCGGCGCATGCCGGGATGGGTCACAGTGACGGGCCCGCCGGCGGCGATTTGCCGGGCGAAGATGGGGACGACGCTGCCGCTGCTGCCCAGGACGTTGCCGAAGCGGACCGAGAGGAAGCGTCCATTGGGCGTCGGCCGGGGACCGGGGGCCGGCAATTCCGGTGCGATTGGGCCCACGGCGCCGACATACAGCTCAGCGCATCGCTTGGTGGCTCCCATGACGCTGGAGGGATTGACCGCCTTGTCGGAGCTGATGAGGACAAACGCCTCCACGCCGGTGGCCGCCGCCACATCGGCGACGATCTGAGTGCCAAAGACGTTGTTCTTGACCGCCTCACCGACGTTGCGCTCCATCATCGGCACATGCTTGTGGGCCGCACAATGGAAGACCACCTGGGGGCGCTCGGCCTCGAACAGGGCCTCGATGCGCGGACGATCGCAAATATCGGCGACATAGGGGCGGATGTCGGCGTCGGGGCAGCGCTCGCTCAATTCGCGGTCGATCTCAAAGAGCGGATTCTCGGCCCGCTCAACCAGCAGCAGGCGGCCGGGCTTGAAGCGCAGCACCTGACGGCAGATTTCCGAACCGATGCTCCCGCCGGCCCCGGTGACCAGCACGCGCATCCCGGCCAGGAATTCCCGCAGTTGCGGCGTGTCCAAGTTGACCGGCGGACGCCCGAGGATGTCCAGTTCGGCATCGCTGCTGCGCGGGCGGCCTCGAAATTGGGAGAGAAAGTCTCGAATCATGGGATTCCTTCCCATCCATCGGCCAGTCCAACCCTTAAAGTACACATTTCTCGGACGTTGGGGCTATAATGGCGAGCAGAGGTGATGTCTATGGCCACTGGCAGCCCATTTCCCGGCATGGACCCGTACCTGGAGCAATTCTGGTCCGATGTGCATCCCCGTTTAATCACCTATGCGTGCGACCAGTTGCAAGGCAACCTGCCCTCTCAGTTCACCGCCCGCATGGAGGAGCGCATCTTCCTTGAATCGGATATCCCCGGGGAGTCCCGCCATGTCATTCCGGACCTGTCGATCACGCAAGATGAGGATAGCGCGGGCCTTCCAGCCGCCGCCGGCGGCGTCGCCGTGGCCGAACCGATCCTGGTGCAACTCAAGGATGAGCCGGTACGGCAGCGTTATATTGAAATCATTCATGCCGGCGACACCGGGCGGATCGTCACCGTCATCGAATTCATCTCCCCCTCCAACAAGCGCCCCGGCCCGGCCCAAGCCCTTTATCTGAAAAAACGGTATGACTTGTGGAAGGCGCAGGTCAGCACCGTTGAAATTGACCTGATCCGCCAGGGCGAATCGCTCTTTGGGGACTTTGAGCTGGACTCCCTCCCCCCGGAACCGGCGACCCACTATGTGGCATGCGCCCACCGGGGCTGGACCCTCATGGCTGCCGAAATTTACCGCCTGCCCCTGCGCCAGCGTCTGCCGGCCATTCGCATCCCCTTGCAGCAGGAGATGCCCGATGTGCCGCTGGACCTTCAGGCTCTGGTGGACCAGTGCTATCGGAATGGGCGGTATGACCGCACCAACTATCAACGCCCCCTCCATCCGCCGTTGGACGCGCGGGACGCCGCGTGGGCCCAATCGCTCCTGAATGCCCACAAGGCGCAATGATTCGCGCCTTACAACAGACGTTCGAGCAGTTCGCCGTAGTAGGTGATGATGAGATCGGCGCCGGCGCGTTTGATGGCCAGGAGGGATTCCAGAACGGCCCGGTCGTGGTCGATCCAGCCCTTTTGCCCGGCCGCCTCGAGCATGGCGTATTCGCCGCTGACCTGATAGGCCGCCACCGGGATGCGCACCTGTTGGCGAACGGCCCGGAGGACATCCAAATAGGCGGCGGCCGGTTTGACCATGACCAGATCGGCCCCCTGCTCGATGTCGAGCAGGACCTCGGTAATCGCCTCATCGACGCCGCGGGCGGGGTCCATCTGGTAGGTGCGGCGGTCGCCGAACTGGGGGGCGGAATCGGCCGCATCGCGGAAGGGACCGTAAAACGCGCTGGCGTACTTCACGCTGTAGGCCATGATTGAGACGCCGGGAAATCCGGCCGCATCCAGTCCAGCCCGCAGAGCCCCGACAGCGCCATCCATCATGCCGCTGGGGGCGATGACCTCGGCCCCGGCCCTGGCATGGTTGATCGCCTGCTTCACCAGGCGCGGGATGGTGGCATCGTTGTCCACGGTGGATCCATCGGCCGAGAGCAGGCCGCAGTGCCCGTGGCTGGTGTATTCGCAGAAGCAGAGGTCCGTCATGCCGAGCATTCCGATCTTTCGGCGGGTGGCCTCCCGCAACAGGCGGCAGACGACGTTGTCCTCATCCAGCGCGGCAGCGCCGGTGTCATCCTTTTGGGCGCGATCGATGACGCCGAAGACGAGATAGGCTTTGAAGCCCCCCGCCGCGCGCTGGGCCAGCCAGTCGCAGGCGACATCGACGGACATCTGATGGACCCCCGGCATGGAGCCGATCTCCCGGCGCACGCCCTGGCCGGGACAGACGAAGACCGGGAGGATGAAGTCGCTCTTAAAGAGCCGCACGCCTTGGAGCATCTGCCGCCAAGTCGGGTTGCGCAGCCGCCGGGGGCGGATTATGGAAGGAAAGGAATCAGCCATTGCTCAAATTATAGCCCCGAAACCGGCAGACCACATCAAAGACCTTCCCGCCGCATCGGCGGGCCACCATTTCATCCTTGAGCATCGCCAGATTGACCGCATCGACGGAGAAGCGCGCATCGAGGTTGCTCTCTACGCCCCGGCCCATGCCTTCGAGGATGACCAGGTCGGCGTCTTTAGCCGCCGTGTTCAGTTCATCGCTGACGGCGCTCAGGTCGATCAACGGTTCGCCCGTGCCCGTGCTGACGCGCTGGAGGGGAAGGTCTTTGAGCGAGGGCTCGGCCGCCAGGAGGCGGTCCCACCAGGCATTGACATCGGCAATGGTCATGTCGTTGAGCGTCGGGCGCTCATTGGCCGCCAGCACCACCCGCGTGCCGCGCCGGGCCAGCCAGCGGGCCATGGGGATCACGCCCAGGACGAAATCGCTGCCGGCGTTGTCGATGAAAAAGACGGCCTTGCGATGGCGGTGGCTTGAACAGCGCTCGGCCAGGGCGTCGAAATCGTCGATCAGCCAGGGACGCGGGGGAAGGGTCTGGCGCGTGGCGAAGAAGTCGGGGCTGTCGTGGGCGAAGGCTTTGGCGGTCGCCTCGGCCCCCATGTCGAAGATATTGCCGGCGAAGACGCCCTCTACAACAGCACGAATCTGCTCGATGCCCTCCAAGGCGTCCACCTGCCGGCACACCTCGGCCAGCAGCGGCAGCATTTTTTCATTTTCCCGGTTCTTCAGGTCGGCGAAGGCATCCACAAAGCCGTGGCGGCGCAGGATGGCGTCGCGCCACCGGTCCATCGTTAGGATCGTCACCCGCTCGAAATGGTGCGGATCGGCCGCGAAACCGTCAAAAAAGGCGATAAACTCCCGGCGGCAGGCCTCGGCCCGTTCGGCCAGGGCGGACGCCTCAGCGCCTCGGCGCGTTTCGGCGGCGATGCCCAGGTTCAGGATCGTCTCCAGGTTCCGCTTGAAAAACTCGACCCAGTGGGTCCGCCCG
>JBIQLO010000194.1:0-7535 GCA_044464175.1 Planctomycetaceae bacterium
GCGGTCGTGGATTCGGCCGCCACCTCCTGCGCCTCTTTGGCCTCCTGCGTCGTCAGGGGGCGGGTTTTGGCATCCATTTGCACCAGCACCGTCAGTCCGGCCGCGCCCGGCTGCACGGTTCCGGGGGGCGCGCCGGGCGGAATCAGGTCCTGATTGCTTAGTTCGAAGGGGACGATGAAATTCTGCTCTCCATCGCCGGCCATCCACCGCCAGTCCTCGTTGGGCTCGGGAGCGCGGCCGTACATCTGCAGATCCACCGGCTGGGCGTAGGTCTTGGAGTTGAGCAGGCCGGCGTGGAGGTAGTGCTCCAGCGTGGGGCGGCTGATCGGCTCCACCTCATTGTGCTCCAGACGGTCAGCGATGGAGGCGCGCAGGTGGTTGGAGCGCGCATGGAGATAGACGTAGGTGAACAGCCCCATGATGATGAGGATGGCGCCGGCCACGCGGGCAAACCCCATGATCTTGCCCAGCACCAGCTCCAGGCGGGTGGTGGGCTTGGTCAGGATGGTGTAGATGACGCGGTTTTCGATCTCGCGGGGCAGGCTGGTGCAGGCCAGGATCAGGATCGCCACGACCAGCACCAGGGCGGTGGCGAAGAGGGAGAACTTGATCGTCTGCTGAATGGCGTCCAGTTCGTCAAACGGGCGCTGGAGCTGCGCGACAATAATGACCCCGAGCATCGCCAGCGGGGTGATCCAGAGCACCTTGCGGCGGATGGCCTCGTCGAAGGTGACCCCCGAGATCGCCCAGGCGCGGCTGAGACTGAAGCGCAGGGTGTCCCTGAGGCCCAGGATCAGCAGCCCGATCACCACGATCGCCGCGGCCACAAACCAACCGAGATGGGCGGAGATGAAAGTCATGCCACTGCTTCGCTATGGAATATCAGTTATTTGTACTTTGTTGTTCGCGTTCACCTGATCGACACTCCCCGGCCGACAACAAACCACAGATAACGAAAAACAACTATCCCGCCTTGACGGGCACTTGGTCGGCCGGCCGCCGGCTGCCCGGCGACAGCGCCTCCGGCGTGTTTTCGCGGACGACGCGGACGAACAGGTCTTCCAGGGTGGTGGTGGGGTGGGTAACGGTGGCGTTATCCACGCCCATCCGAGCCAGGCACTGCCGCACTTCCTCCACCTGGGGAGGGGTGAGGCCGCTGGCCTGAATCTGCGTGACATCCTGCACCTGGAGCAGGTCGCGCACCCACCCGACGGTCTGCATCTTGCCGCGGAAGAGGATCGTGATCCGGTCGCACACATCCTGCACATCGGCCAGGAGGTGGCTGCAGAGCAGGACGGTCTTGCCCTGCTCCTTGAGCGAGACGATCAGGTCCTTCATCTCGCGCGTGCCGATGGGGTCCAGCCCGGTCGTCGGCTCATCCAGAAGAATCAGGTCGGGGTTGTTGATCAGGGCCTGGGCCAGGCCGATGCGGCGGGCCATGCCCTTGGAATACTCGCGGAGCTTGCGTTTGCGGCTCTTGGCGTCCAGCCCCACGGTGTCGAGCAACTCCGGCACGCGCTTGCGCAGCACGCGGCGGGGGATGCGGAACAGCCGCCCGTAGAACCAGAGGGTTTCCTCGCCGTTGAGGAAGCGGTAGAGGTAGGATTCCTCGGGGAGGAAGCCGATTTTTTCGTTGATTTCGCTGCTGCCGGCGCGGTGGCCCAGCACGGTGGCGGTGCCGCCGGTGGCGAAGATGAGGCCCAGCAGCAGCTTGATGGTGGTGCTTTTGCCCGAGCCGTTGGGGCCCAGCAATCCAAACACCTCTCCGCGATGAATCGTCAGGTCCAGGGCGTCCAGCGCCCGGACCTTGTCGCGCCCCCAGAAATCCTTGTAGACCTTGGTCAGTTGCTCGGTCTGGACGGCTTCATCGTTCAGTAGTGCCATGGCTTACCGTGTCTGTGGTTGATGCGCCCGAGGTATAACCCAATCGCCTCCCTCACCGCAAATAGCCCGGATGGGTCTCGACAGTCATGTTAGCCGATGCGCGGCGGAAGAATCAAACCGCCGCGGACGGGGGCGCCTTAGCGCGGGGCGCGGGCGCGCGGGGGCTTGCGGGTGCGGCGGCGTTTCTTCTCGCTGGGCTTCTCGTAGTAAGCAACCCGCTTGAGGTCCTTGGTCAGGCCCTCTTTTTCACACATCTTCTTGAAACGCCGCAACATCTGCTCTGCCGTTTCGTTGCCGCGCGACTTCACTTTAATCATATAAGACTCAATCCTTTCCACAATTCATCGGCTATTTCGCCATGATCCAAACCCCCAGTGTACCCGCCGACGGTCCAACTGCAAGATGTGCGAAACCCTACCGCACCGGGGCAACGCGCCTCAGTACGCCCGCCGCCGGGGATGGGCCATCCATTCGGCGAAGAGCCGGCGGCATTCCTCGGGGAGGAGGCCTGGAACGATCTCGATATTGCTGTGGCCCAGTTCCTTCATCGTCTGGCAGGGGATGGTCAGTTCGTTGAACCCGGCGGCCTTGGCGTCGGCGATGGCCGCCCCGTAATAGAGCCGCTCCAGCCCCGCCCAGTGGCTGGCGGCCAGGCACATGGGGCACGGCTCGCAGGTGGTATAGATGCGGCACCCGCCCAGATGGACCGTCTGGAGCTGACGGCAGGCCTGGCGAATGGCGGTCACCTCCGCGTGGGCGGTGATGTCGGTTTCGTGCCAGACGACATTATGGGCGGCCGCCACCAGTTCCTCTCCCCGGACAATGGCCGCCCCAAAGGGGGTCTGTCCCTGGGCGATTCCGCGCCGGGCGGTATCAATGGCGATCTGCATCCAGTGGGCATCGGTCATGCCATCATCATAAAGCCCCGATGCGCCCCTGGCCACGGGCCGCCGTCTCCCCATGCCTCCGCTCCCGCGCTATAATGACCTGCCCATGACCGATCTGCAGGCCGCATTGCGACAAACCTTCGGGCTGGATGCCTTTCGCCCGCGCCAGCGCGAGGTGATCGAGGCGGTGCTGGGGGGGCGGGATGTCCTGTGCGTGATGCCCACGGGGGCGGGCAAGAGCCTCTGCTACCAGCTTCCGGCGACCGTGGGCGGGGGGCTCACGATCGTTGTCTCTCCCCTGATCTCGCTGATGGAAGACCAGGTGCAGCAGCTCCGCGATGAGGGGCTGGCGGCGGCGATGCTCAACAGTTCCCTCTCGCTCCCACTTCAGCAGCAGGTGATCGAGGAGCTGGAACAGGGGTTTGACGGGCTGCTGTATGTCGCCCCCGAGCGGTTTCGCAGCGGGGCGTTTCTATCCCTGATGCGCCGGCTCAGGCCCAAGCTGCTGGCGATTGACGAGGCGCACTGCATCAGCCAGTGGGGGCATGACTTCCGCCCCGACTACGCCAATCTCGGGCAGGTGCGCGACCAGCTGGGCCACCCCCCCACCATCGCCCTCACCGCCACCGCCACGGCGGATGTCCGGGGCGACATCATCCGCAACCTGCGCCTGGACGATCCGGCCATCGTCGTCACCGGATTTGACCGCCCCAACCTGCGCTACGAGGCGCAGACCATCCGCGGCGGCGGCGGCAAGGAGGAACGCCTGCTGGAATTGATCGGCCAGGAGCCCGGCAGCGGCATTGTCTATTGTGCGACGCGCAAGAATGTCGAGGCGGTCACGGAGTTTCTCATCCAGTCCCTGCCCGACCGCCCCATCCATGGCTATCACGCCGGCATGGAACCGGATGAGCGCACCGAGAACCAAGAAAAGTTCATGGCGACCCCCCACGCCGTCGCGGTGGCCACCAACGCCTTTGGCATGGGGATCAACAAGCCGGATTTGCGCTGGGTCATCCATTACAACATTCCCGGCACGCTGGAGGCGTATTACCAGGAGGCCGGCCGCGCCGGGCGGGATGGACGCCCGGCGCGCTGCATCATTCTCTTCAGCTATCAGGACAAATACACGCACGAATTTTTCATCAAGAACATCGGGCGCGACAATCCCGAGGCCGATGATCGGCTCATCGAGCGGCAGCAGCAGCGGGCCCGCCGCAAGCTGGAGCAGATGATCCGCTATGCCCAGGCCCACACCTGCCGCCGCCGGCTGATTCTGGATTATTTCGGCGATGAGACACTGGTGCATGACTGCCGCTGCGACAACTGCCGGGGCGGAGCAATGGGCGCGGGAGAATCGGACGAGGCGGAGGGGATGCCGCAGATGCCCGCCGCCGCCACGCTCCTGATCCGCAAGATGCTCTCGGCCGTCGCCCGCCTGAACGGGCGCTTCGGCGTGGGGGTGGTGGCCGAAGTGCTGGGCGGGGCGGCAAATGAAAAAATCCAGCGGTATGAGCTGAGCGGGCTGTCGGTGTACGGGTTGATGCGGGCCTACGACATCAAGCAGATCGTGGCGATGCTCCACCGGCTGATCGAGGCGGGCCTGGCCCGCCAGCGCGACCCGGACGGGATGCAGTTCCGTCCCGTGGTGGAACTGACCGCCCCCGGCGTGGCGGTGATGAAAGGGGAATCCCCCCCGCCGGCGTCGCTGGCGGATATCGCCCCGCGCCGCCGCCGGCGCGAGTCCGGCGGCGGCGACGGACGTCGCTCTTTCCGCGCTGCCTCCGACAACGAGGAGGCGCTGGACCCGGATGCCGCCGCCCGGTTCGATCGGCTGCGACAGACGCGCACGGAACTGGCCCGCCAACGCCAGCTGCCCCCCTACTGCATCTGCCACGACCGCACGCTTCAGGAGATCGCCCGCCTCGCCCCGGAAGAACTGGCGGACCTGAAAAGCGTCCGGGGGATGGGCCCGCACAAGATCGAGCAGTATGGCCCGGCCTTCCTGGCGGCGGTGAAAGAAGTTCCCTAGGGCGCGCTTTTGCACGCCCAACGGGCTGAATTGCCATTCTCCGTATTCATTCCTCCGGCGATTGCGGCTATGATGGGTCCACCATGGCAGACGACAAACCATCCCTACACGTGGACACCGACTGGAAGAAACAGGCCCAGGAGGAGAAGCGCAAGCTGGCGGAAAAAGAGCAACAGCAGCGGGCGGCCGAGGCGAAGACCGCCGCGCCCGCGGCCGGAGCGCCGGCGGCAGGGACGGCCGGCGCTCCGGCCGGACAGCGCCGCCAGCTTCCCCCCGCTTCTTTCGCCTCGCTGGTGCAGACCATCATGACCCAGGCGCTCTTTTACCTGGGCGATCTAGCCGCCCACGGCGGACAGGGGGCGGTCGATCTGGACATGGCCAAGCACCAGGTGGACACACTGGGGGTGCTGGAGGAGAAGACCAGGAATAACCTGAGCGAAGAGGAAAAACGCCTTCTGGACACCGCTTTGTATGAGGTGCGCATGCGCTACGTCAGCGTCGCCTCGCAGTTTCTGGGACCATGAGGCGTAGGATCCGCTTCAGCGGACCTGGTAATTCCATCCCCCATTCGCAACCGGTCCGCTGAAGCGGACCTTACGTTTCCACGGATTCATGCACATCCTTCTCGCCCCTGACAAATTCAAAGACGCCCTCAGCGCCCAGGAGGTCGCCCAGGCGATGGCGCGGGGGGTGCGCCAGGCGATGCCGGAGGCGCAAATCGACCTGTGTCCCCTGGCCGACGGCGGGGAGGGGACGGTCGAGGCGCTGGTCGCGGCCACGGGGGGAAAGCTCCTGCACCGCCGGGTCACCGGCCCGCTGCCGGAGATGAAGGTGGAGGCGGCGTTTGGCCTGCTGGGAGATGGGCAGACGGCGGTGGTGGAGATGGCGGCCGCCAGCGGACTGGCGCTCTTGCGCCCGGACCAGCGCGACCCGATGGCGACCACCACCTTCGGCACGGGCGAATTGCTGGTGGCGGCGGCCGAGGCGGGAGCCACGACGATCATCCTGGGCATCGGCGGCAGCGCCACCACCGATGCCGGCGTGGGGTGTCTTCAGGCGTGCGGGCTGCCGATCCTGCTGGAGGGGGGCGAGCCGGTCAGCCCGACCGAGCCGCTGACCGGGCGGGACCTGCCATCGATCCTCTTCATCAAGCACGGGCGCGGCGCGCCGGTGGAACGGTGCCGGATCATCGTCGCCTGCGATGTAACCAATCCCCTCTTCGGCCCGGAGGGGGCGGCGGCAATTTACGGCCCGCAAAAAGGGGCCACCCCCGAGCAGGTCCGCCAACTGGTCGCCGCCCTGCGCGGGCTGGCGGAGCGAACGGGACAACTTGACGCAGCGCGCTCGCCGGGCGCGGGGGCGGCGGGCGGGCTGGGCTTTGGCATGCGGGCGTTCCTCAGGGCCCAGTTGCGCTCGGGGTTTGAGATGGTGATGGAGGCGGTAAACCTGCCCCAGCGGGTGGAAAAGGCCGATTTGTGCCTCACCGGCGAGGGGCGGCTGGACGCCTCCTCGCTGGCTGGCAAGACGGCGGTTGGGGTGGCGCGTCTTTGCCGGGAGGCGGGCAGGCCGTGCGTGGCGCTGGTGGGAGCGGGGCCGGAGGGGGCCGATGCCGAGCTCTGGGGACAGGGGCTGACCGCCTGGTTTTCCATCTGCCCGGGTCCCATAACCCTGGAGGCGGCGCTGGCCCGGACCCCGGACTTGTTGGCCCAGTCCGCCGCCCAGGTGGTGCGGCTGTTTCGTTCGGGCCAAATTTAATCGCTGGATTTCCAATCGGCCGATGTTATAGTGGCCTGCCGTGAGTGAAAGTGGGAAAGATATAGGGACTGTTTGGGGGCGGTGGGGGAAGATGGGAAAAATAATTTGATAAAATCAGGATTGTGGGTTAGAGCAGGCATGGATTATGCTTTGCTTCTGCGGGCCCGACCGACGGATCGGGTCCGGCGCCGCCACGCCGGAGAATGAAGGCGGGCGGAAAGTTGGGATGGAGCGACGGCTCGGATGGAGCGGGAGTTCCAGGGTTCGCGGAAAACCGCGTTTTTTGTTCTGTAGTTGTTTTTCTCTCGCCGTCTTCAGCCTCCGGCTGAATGAATCGAAGGACAGCCGCTGTTGAGAGGATCGTCCAGTTGATCGATCCCGGCGGTTCGGCGGGCAAAAAAGGAGGTTTGTTATGTTTCGCAAACGGATGAAGAGTTCCATGCTGCTGGCCGCGGCCGCAGTGATGGGGCTGGCCACCAGCGGCGCGTATGCCGGCTCGCTGGCGCTGGGCACCAGTGGATGGACCGCCACCTGGCCGGATTCGGCCAATCTCTCGCTGACGGTTAACAGCCAGGATGCCACGACGGTCTTCATCACCAAGACCGCCACGTTCACCACGTTGGAAAATCTGCCGATCACGTTCCAGCAGACGGCCGCTGACGCCCTGCCGCAGATCGCGATTGATTCCGAGGCCGTGACCAACAACACCGGTGAGGCCTGGAGCGGCTTCCGCTGGATCATCCTGGGCAGCAGCACCGGCACCCTGGCCGACGCCCAGTTCAACACCACCGCCACCAACATCGGCGGCAGCGGCGGCTTCAGCATCAACCCGTTCACCGATTCGGCCTACAGCGACAACTCGGGCACCGGCTCGGTGGATCAGCCGCTGGTGCTGGATGTGAGCGGCGGCGGCACGGTCGCCGACGGCGCGGTCTTCGGCCCCGGCGTGGATAGCGGCTCGCTCTACATTCACGCCG
>JBIQLO010000195.1:0-7535 GCA_044464175.1 Planctomycetaceae bacterium
ATGCTGCGGAAGATCGGCGAGAAGGAACTGGCCGAGCTGGCCAACGTCAATGAACTGATCAACAGCGCGGCCGAATTCGACCGGGAGAACCCCGAGGGCTCGCTGGTCGATTACCTGGCGATGGTCAGCCTCGTCTCCGATGCCGACCACCTCGACGGCGGCGAGGGGGCCGTCACCCTCATGACCCTCCACGCGGCCAAGGGGCTGGAGTTTCCCGTCGTCGCCATGATCGGCATGGAGGAGGGCATCCTCCCCCACAGCCGGGCCCGCGAAAGCCGCGACGACCTGGAGGAGGAGCGCCGGCTCTGCTTCGTCGGCATCACCCGCGCCCAGGAACGCCTGCTCTTTTCCAAGGCCGCCAACCGCACGATCCGCGGCCTGCGCGAGCGCACCATCACCAGCCCGTTTCTGGCCGAAATGCCCCCCGACGCCCTGGCGGTGGAGGATTTGGCCGACCTGGCCGCCCCCGCCGCCTTCACCCCCGCCGCCCTGCGCGACGAGCGCAAGGGGGATTTCCGCAAAGGCCAGCTCGTCCGCCACCCCACCTTCGGCCTGGGCCGCATCACCGACCTTTCCGACATGGGCCGCCAAACCCGCGCCATCGTCCAGTTCAACACCGCCGGGCGCAAAACCCTCATCCTCGAATACGCCCGCCTGATGCCGGTGGAAGGATAGCGGGCGGAGTTTAGGGTACGAAACAGAAATGGGCTGCCGGTGCTGCAACGCTGAGATCGGATCAGCCATTGCCCTCATATATGAATTTTCGTATAATCGGTCTGTCAAATGCCTGCAACAGCCATTTATCTATTTCAGGAGGAAGATGGTTCCGTACCGGTGCGGGAATGGCTGAATGAGTTGCGGGTACGCGACCGCAAGGCCTATGCGAATTGCCGTGCGGCCATCAATCGGCTGGAGATGTATGGCCATGAGCTTCGTCGCCCACAAGCCGACTATCTGCGGGATGGCGTATATGAGCTGCGCGTACGGCGAGGCCATGTGAATTACCGTATTTTATATTTTTTTCATGGCCGCAATGTTGCGCTTTTGGCGCAGGGTCTAACAAAAGAGCGGAAGGTGCCGGAACCCGAGATTGAACGAGCCGTGCGGCGCAAGCGGCAATATGAGCAGGCTCCGGATCGGCACAGATGTCAGGAGTTGTTATGAGCAAAAAGAAAACAGCTGACGCCAATCGCATCCTCGACCACGACATGGGAGATGATCCGGAGTTGCGGCGGATGATTGAGGAGTCCACCCTTAATGCCCACATCGCCCAACTGATCTATGACGCTCGCACGGCCGCCGGGCTGACGCAAAAACAATTGGCCGACTTGATCCACAGCACTCAGCCGGTGATTTCGCAATTGGAGGATGCCGATTACAAGGGGCATTCCCTCTCCATGCTTCAGCGCATCGGCGCAGCGCTCCATCAGCGCGTGCGCATTGAGTTCGTTGCGGAGCAGGAAGATCGGGCGGCGTAGGGGTACAGTTTGTAGGGCACGCAGCCCCCTGCATGCCTCGCGCCGATGGCCGTCCGCCTCGCTAACCGGGAGGCACGGGGTGCCTGCCCTACGGACTCGCTGGTGCACAGGTCCGCAGAACACCACGGACCCTAAATCACGACCCACGTCGTCGATTCATTTCTGAGCGTGAGCCGTATGCGGAAAATGCCACAAATACTCCTGAAAAGATAAACTGTTCTGCATAAAACCCTCTTTTCCCGTTGGTATCCGTGGGCATCCACCACACAATTTCCGATGGCGTCACATACATGCAGATAAAAGTCGTTCCCACGGTGGTGCCTGCAAGGATCAGGACGCCAATAATGAAATAGCGGAGACTGAGTTTTCTACTGGCGATGCCCCATCCGATCCCGATAATTATCGAAGGGATGATCGTGTCAAACCATGGCCAGGAGCCTTTGCCGCTTGCTCCTTCCTTGTGCGTATAGATCGTTCGCATCCATTGCGCCCCGAGAGAATCCGCCGTCAAATGATGATGCCATGCCCATTGCGCTGCCACAAGTAGCGGAAAAATCACGGCCAAATAGATTAAGGAGCGCAACATAGTTCGATAGAGTCCGTGGAGGACAGCGAACATCATATCGCTTCAGCGGCCCTACGGCATCAGAACGGATCCGCCTGCGTCGATAAATTCTCAAACCGCGTCGATTTGTTCAGGAACGTGAGCTTGACGGTCCCCGTCGGCCCGTTGCGCTGCTTGGCGATGATGACCTCAGCAATGTTGTCCGGCACGAAATCCGGCTCGCTCATGCGGTAATAGTCCTCGCGGTGCAGGAGCATGATGACGTCCGCATCCTGCTCGATCGAGCCCGACTCGCGCAGGTCGCTCATGCGCGGGCGGTGCCCGTCGCGCCCCTCGCTCTGACGGTTGAGCTGCGACAGCGCGATCACCGGAATGTTCAATTCGCGGGCCACGGCCTTGATCGAGCGGGAGATTTCGCTGATCTGCTGCTGGCGGCTTTCCACGCCGGGGTTGTCCATCAGCTGCATGTAGTCGATCATGATGCAGCGGATGTCGTGCTGGAGTTTCAGCCGCCGGGCCTTGGCCCGCAGTTCCAGCGGCGTCAGGCCCGGAGCGTCATCCACCCAGATGGGCGCCTTGGCCAATTCCCCCACCACGTTCGCCAGATGCTGGTATTCATGCGCCTGGAGCATCCCCTTGCGCAGCTTGTGCGAATCGATCTGCCCGCGCGAGCAGAGCATGCGCTGGGCCAGCTGCTGCTTGCTCATTTCCAGCGAAAAGACCGCCACCGGCAGCCGCGTGTCGGCGGCAATGTGTTCGATGAGGTTCATCGCCAGCGCCGTCTTGCCCATGCTCGGCCGGGCCGCCAGAATGATCATCTCCCCGTTCTGCAGCCCGTTGAGCATGTCGTCCAGCTCGAAAAACCCGCTCTCCACCCCGCGCTGCCCCCGGTTTTCGATCATCTCAAACACTTCATGCAGCACCGCCTCCAGCGGCACCGTCGAGCCTCCGATTTTTTTCTGCGCGATGTCGAAGATGCGTTTCTCGGCCTTGTCCAGCACCATCTCCGCCTGTTCGTGCGGGGCGTAGGCATCCCGCAGAATGTCGTTGCTGGCTCCGATCAACTGCCGCAGCAGCGCCTTTTCACGCACGAGGGAGGCGTAATTGGCCGCATGGGCCGCCGACGGAACGGCCGAGAGGAGCTGCCCCAGATAAGCCACCCCCCCGACCTCCTCCAACAGCTGCCGCTTGGCCAGCTCCTCGCGCACAATCACCGCGTCCACCGGGCGGTTCTGCTCATAGAGCTTGATCAGGATGTCAAAAAGAATCTGGTGGTCCGCCTGGTAGAACGCCTCGCGGTCCACAATCTGCACCACCTGCCCGATCGCCTCCCGGTCGAGCATCATGGAGGCGATGAGACACATCTCCGCCTCAATGGAATGGGGCGGCAGCTTGTCGAATTGTCCGGCCAAAGCCTCGGCTAACTGGGTCATAACAAGTTCACGCGAACAACATCCAAACATAACACCGTCCCACGGGCGATGCAAGCGGGATCATGCACTCGCGCGCCCTGGGGGTCAACCGCCAGGGGGACCGGCCACAACTCATCAACCGGGTTATCCACTGATTTGTCCACAGCGCCGCCGGAGGGAGCGTTAAAAACCCCGTAGGGATGGCGTCAGTCGCCGCCTTCGCCCAAAACGGCGGCTAAATCCGCCCCCACCCCTTCACTTCGCCTCAATCAGCAGCAGGCGGAAATTTTCCGCCGGAATCGACAGCGCCGGGGCGGCCGCATCCACCGAATGGCCCTCAATCAGTTCGCTCAGGCGCGGTATCGTGCCGGGCTCAAATCCCAATGCGCCCGGATTAATGTTCAGCTGCACCTCCCGCGGCGCCTTTCCGGCATTGCCAACCACCGCCAGCGCCTTGCCCGGCCGGCGGTAAACCGAAATCAGCACCTCGGAGCCTTCGCCCGCTTTGGCCGTCACCGCCTTCTGGGCCCAGTACGGCTCAAAGACCACATCGGTCTGGCGAATCCCAAAGGCATCCAGCTTCTTATAAATGCCGTTGACCCACCCCACATCATCCCAGAGGTTCCACAACTGCGCATCGTTGAGCAGCACCAGCGTCATGAACGTGGCGTTGCGGGCCGGGGAGCGGCGGTCGGCCTCCGACCCCACCCGCCCGTAGTTGGGCAGCAGCATGGAGATGATGCCCGACTGATGCCCATAGACTGACCGAAACACCTCCGGCGGATACAAATCAAAATAGCTGGGCGTGCGGGCAATGCGATATTGCATCTCCTCCCCCTCCAGCTGGATGTCCACGAACGACAGGTACGGCGTCGCCAGCGCCCCCGAGCAATGCACCCAGAGAATCGCCCGATGCCCCGGCGTGTCGGTGGCATGCAGAAGCGCATACAGCCGCTTGAGGTAATCCCGCATCGCCAGGATGGGATAGGTCAGGGCCACTGACCCATCCGGCCGCACATACCCGCACCCGTGTTCCCGGTTGCCGCAGGCGTAGGCATCGCCGCAGTCCACATAAATGGACCGCACCTCCCCCTCCCTGACCATCCGGTCCACCAGGTACATGGTGAAATCCGTGAAGCTCGAGGCGCTGCAGGCAAAGGTGTAAGGCGCGTGCGGGTTGCGCCATTGGTCGCGGAACGCCTGATATTCCGGCGCGTCGGGCGAGACGATGCACGGGGCGATGTAGACCGGCATGTTGATCCCCTTTGCCCGCCACTTTTCCATCTCCTGCTTCAACTTCCCATAGTCCCCGATCTGTGGCGAAAGAAATCCCCAGCGCGGGTCAGTCATGTTGTACTTCTTGAGTGAATGATCGAGATTCCAGGGATGGCCCAGCGTCGCATGGGGCGAAGGATCGGTGCGAATCTGCCGGAAATCGGGCGGTATCGGCTTCACCGGCGTGGCCTGCAGGCCAAACCGCAGCGTGATCGGCCGCTCCAGGCGCTCCGGCGTGTCGATCATGTTCACCTTCAGCGTTCGGCCGCCCGCCTGGTCCGGCCCGGCAATTTCCAGCACATGCTCCGGGTCCTTGTGCTGCCAGTACTGGTCCGACTCCGTGAACCAGGTCACCCCTCCCCGCCCATCGCCGATCCAGACGCACGGCAGGAACATCCCCAGCGCATGATCCTTCACCAATCCTCGAACGGAGTTGTGCCCGAAGTTGTGGGCATTGACCAGTTCCGCCACGCCCGGGGCAAAGGGCACTGAGAGGCTCAGCCCATTGACCTCCGCTCCCCCTGCCGGCGGAATCAGCCGTAATTCCACCAGCGCCAGCCCGTCATATTCCACGCGGACGGTCGCCTCCACGTTAAGCGGTCCGGCCGATCCGCTCGCGCTGAGGATCACTTTTTCATCCCCGGCCTGCGTGACCTTCGCCGGCATCCACCGCACCTTCTGCCCCCCCGCCTCGATGTTCAATTTCATGGCCGACGCCAGCAGCGCCCGCCCCTGCGCGGTGATCTGGGCGGGCACCGGCCCATCCTCAAACTGATACGTCCGCCCCCAGCAGGAGACCGCCGTTCCCTCGACGCTCATCGGCGTCCAGGGCCACAGCACGGCCGAAGTTTCCCCCGTTTTGCTTCTCAGCCACGCCGGATCGCCCACATAGGTAAACGGCTGCTGCCGGTCGATCAGCACCTTCCCCGCCGCGTCGCGCAGGGAGATGCGCATCGTGTAGTCGCCCGGGCGCACCCCGTCACACCGGAGCGTGGCCGACACCTGCTGGCGGTTGGCCGCCACCGTCATCGGGCTTTGCAAAACCGGCTGTTCCCCTTGGAACAGCCCGATCGAAGCCGTTAGTTTCGTCTCCTTGGGAACCTGCAACCCCGGAAAGTCAGCCGACACGCTGACGGCCTTGTGCATGCGGTCGCGCTGGATGTGAACCACCATGCCCCTGGGGAAATTCAGCGGCAGCGTGTGATCGAACCAGACGGCCTTGGCTCCATCCAGCAGGCGCACCCGCACCGCCATCGCCGGCGCCTGCCCCAGCGCCTCGGACAGGGGCTCACTGAGGGCCCCGCCCCCCGGCACGCTCAGGCTCTTTCGGGATTGGAAAAGTACCGTTCCGGCGGCGTCGGTCCCGCTCACCTCCAGCTCCAGCGATGCCCCCTTGGACCCGGGATTGCTCACCGTCACGCGTCCGCTCAGTTGCCGCTGGCGAAGCGCCTCGGTGTCCAGATCCAGTTGGGCGAAAGGCCCATCCCCGGCGAACACGATTTCTCCCAGCGGCTTGAAGTAAGCCCCGGGCGTGAAAGACCAGCTGGTGAAAAGCGCCCCATCCGCCTCGGCCCAGTCGCGGCAGAAATTGGCCCCCCACTTCTCCCCCCGCCGGGGCGTTTTAACGCCCATCGCCGCAAACGGCACCCGCGCCTCGGTGATCCACCACCCCTCGTACGTGGAATGGGCCACCTGCCAGTTCGAATTCCATTTCACATCCCCCTGCTGATTGTCGTAGCGCGCCCCGCCCGGATTGGCGGCAAACTGGTAGTAATGCGATCGATCGGCGCCCGGCGCCAACAACATTTCAATCGCATCGTCCTTGAACAGCGCAGTGTTGTCGATCCCCTGCGCCTCGCCCTTGAGCTTGCGCCCCTGCGGCAGCGGGGTACGCATCAGCACATACAGGTACTGGTCGTCATACGCCGCCCGCACCTCCCCGAAATGGTCCGCCGAAGCGCCCGGCACACCGATCCGGCTCAAACCCACCGCCTTGCCCGCCCGGCTCCATTCCTGCTCGGAAAAGGTGCCGTCGATCGTGGGCGGATGGCTCACATGCGGCACGCTCATGACCGAGGGGGGAACCAGATCCGTCGGCAGGCGCGGCGCCGGCGCGGCGGGCTTCTCATAGCTGTCATACAGCGCGCGGACTTCCGCCTCGCTCAAGGCGCGGTTGAACAGATACACCTCGTCCAGAGCCGTCTGGCGATTGGGGTCCTGATGCCCCGCCGGGGCGTTCAGCACGAAATCCACCGGCGCCTGCTTGGGAAACAGGGCCCCCGCCATCTTCGCCGAGGCAACCGGCTGCCCATTCTCATACAGCGTCAACAGCTCATTGCCTTGGCTCCAGGTCGCCGTGAGCATCCGCCACTGATTCTGCAGCCAGTCGCCGGCCCGGTGATTGGCATAGACCCACTGCCGCTTTTCGTGCTCCACGACCGTCCGCCCCGCCAGAAACAAAATCCCCAGACCCTTGGCGCCCCCGATGTATTTATAAAGCTGGAGGTGGGCGCTTTTATCCGGAAAACCGGCGCTGAAAAAATA
Organism: Planctomycetaceae bacterium; assembly: GCA_044464175.1. Taxonomy (GTDB): domain Bacteria; phylum Planctomycetota; class Phycisphaerae; order Tepidisphaerales; family Tepidisphaeraceae; genus JBIQLO01. The sequence goes on from JBIQLO010000195.1 coordinate 7,275, forward strand.
GACAAATTCATCGCTGCGCCCGCTCCAGGTGATCGGCTTGACCCACATGGAAATCGTGCCGGCCTCCATCGGCGTTTTGGCGCCGGCGGGATAGACAAGCGCCTGCTTGCCCAGCACCACCGCCTCCCCCTTCAGCCCCTTGATGAATTTGACATCCTTCACCGAAGCCGGCTTGAGCGGCCCCCCCCCCCCCCCCCCCCCCCCCCCCCTCTCCGCCCAGGGGATGAAAAAAAACACCCGCGGGACCCCCCCCGGGGGGGG
>JBIQLO010000196.1:0-7426 GCA_044464175.1 Planctomycetaceae bacterium
GGGGCTGGAGTTGGGTCGGCTCAAGACCGGCACACCGCCGCGCCTGCATCGGGATTCGATTGATTTCGCCGCGCTGGAGTTGCAGCCGGGCGATGAGCGGCCGATGCCGTTTTCGTATTTGAATGAGTATGGATCGGGCTGGTCGCCGCCGCTGCGGCAGGCGCCGTGCTGGATCACGGAGACTTCGCCGGCGGTGCATGAGCTGATCCGGGCGAATCTGCACCGGGCGCCGATGTATTCCGGGCAGATTCAGTCCACCGGCCCGCGGTATTGCCCGAGCATTGAGGACAAGGTGGTGCGATTCGCCGAGAAGACGGCCCACCACATCTTTCTGGAGCCGGAGGGGCTGGACACGCCGGAGATTTACTGCAACGGGATCAGCACCAGCCTGCCGGGGGAGGTGCAGGCGGAGATTGTGCGGCTGATTCCGGGGCTGGGCAACGCCCGCATTCTGCGGTACGGATATGCGGTGGAATATGACATGGTCTGGCCGACGCAGATCGATTCAACGCTGCAGGTGAAGAGGATCGGGGGGCTGTTTCTGGCCGGGCAGATCAACGGCACCAGCGGGTATGAGGAGGCGGGGGGGCAGGGGCTGGTGGCAGGCCTCAACGCGGCGCGGTATGCGGGGGGGCAGGCGGCGGATTTTGTGCTGCGGCGCGACCAGGCGTACATCGGGGTGATGATCGATGACCTGGTGACCAAGCCGCCCACCGAGCCGTATCGCATGTTCACCAGCCGCTCGGAACACCGGTTGCATCTTCGGGCCGACAACGCGGACCAGCGGCTGACGGAGATCGGGCGGGCGGCCGGGCTGGTGGATGAGGAGCGCTGGCGGAAGTTCACCGCGCGGCGGCAGGGGGTGGAGAGGGCGCTGGGACTGTTGCGGGAGCAGCGGATCGCGGGGCAGTCGGGGGCGGAGCTGCTGCGCCGGCCGGAAAATGACTGGGCCTCTTTGTGCCGGCAGCTGCCGGCGCTGGCGGCTGTTCCGGAGGCGGTGGGGCGGCAGGCGGAGATCACGTTGAAATATGAGGGGTACATCAACCGCCAGCAGAAGCAGATCGACCGTTTTGCGCGGATGGAGACGAAATTGATTCCGCCGACGCTGGACTATGCGGCGGTGCCGGGGCTGCGCAATGAGGCGCGGCAGTGCCTGGCCCGCTTCACGCCGCGCAGCCTGGGGCAGGCGCTGCGCCTCAGCGGGATCACGCCGGCGGATGTGACTGTGCTGGCGGTGCATTTGAGCCGGGGGCGGTAGGGGATCCGGGCGAGAGGCCTTGTCGAGGCCGGTGACTCCAGGTGTCAGATGAACGGTGAACCCGGCCATCCATTGGACTCGGGTGAAAAGAAATATTGTCAGACACTTGCATTTATGGTCTGACCAATTATACTTGGCTCATCAATTGTCTGGATTCTCGGATTCTTCGAGGACCAAAGATGCGTAAAAGTCAGATGATTAGTGAGCGGATCATGGCCGATCTCCGGGAGGGGGTGTTCGGCCAGGAGGGGCGGCTGCCGCCGGAGGTGCAACTGGCGCGGCGGTATGAAACGAGCCGGAGCACGGTTCGAGAGGCGCTGTCACTGCTGTCTCACGAAAATCTGGTCGATCGGCGGCGGAAACGGGGGACCCATGCAACGATTCCATCGCATCGCAACAAGCGTGTCTTGCTGGCGTTGAACAACATCCAAAGCGTGCGCACGGGGGATGATTATTATTACAACCGTCTATACCAGGGAATCCGGGAGGAGTTGGGAGAGACGTACGATCTGGAATTTGTCTTTAAGAAAAGCCTGGGTGAGTCGCCATCCCTGGCGGCGGCGGTGGGTGGGGTGATTTTTCCGCTGGCCGAGGCGCGGGAAGCGGAAGTGGTGATGCGGCTGGCGGCGGGGAAGGTTCCGGTCGTGGCGGTGAATTCCTCGCCGCGGGTGGAGGAGGTGGATTCGGTCTGCCACGATCATTTGTCGGCCGGGGTGCTGGCAACGCGGCATCTGGCGGAGGCGGGGTGCCGGCGGATCGCGTTCGTGGGGCTTCCCGAACATCGCTTGTCGGCGTGGGAGCGTTACAAGGGGTATCGCTCTGTGCTGTTGCAGCGTGACCTGGAGATTGACCCGTCGTTGCATCTCATTGTGGATGATTATTTTGAAACGTGCGGATATGAAGCGGGGCAGCGGCTTCTGCGGATGCCGCACCTCCCCGACGGTGTGTGCGTGGTGAGCGATTATCTGCTGGTGGGGCTGATGCGGGCGCTGCTGGAGGCGGGGATGGAGGTGCCGGAGCAAATTCGCTGCATCGGGTACGGGGACTATCCGATCGGGCGTTTTTATCACCCCACGCTTTCCACCATTCGGACCGACATTGTCGCGTGCGGCCGGCAGGCGGCAGCGCTGCTGAAGCGCCGGATGGGGGCGGGCGCGGATGATCCGGTGACGCGTCTTGAGATTCCGGTTGAACTGTTGCCTCGGGAATCGACGGCCGTCCGCGGGCGGACCGTCGTCCGACGCGACGCGGTATGAGGAGGATGTCATGGTCAGCCATTGCACGATTGGCCGGCTGGGGACGGGCGCCTCGAAAGGGCGGGAGGGGTCAATGGCCGGTCCTGCGGGTTTTACGCTTGTAGAATTGCTGGTGGTCATCGGGATCATAGCAATTCTTATAGCAATGTTGCTGCCGGCGCTGACGCGCGCGCGGGAATCAGCGCAGTCGCTTGTCTGCCTGAGCAACCTGCGGACGCAGGGGCAGTTCCTGCAACTCTACCTCCAGGACAGCCGGGGTTTCATCGCGCCGCCCGTCCGGGACGCCGGGAGCGTCTATGGCAACGCGCTGGCGCGGTCGCACTGGTGGTATCTTTTGAAATACGGGATTCACCTGGTCGATTTGACCGATCCCATCGACGATTCCGGGCAGAGCGTCATGCGCTGCCCGTCGGACACGCACCCTTACCCGGCCCGGTTACAAAACAACGTGCCCAAGGAGTATTACAAAAAGGTGCTGGCCACCAGCTACGGGGTGAACGGGAATCTCACATACGGAACCGTTTTCCGGATCAACCAGGTTCATTCCCCCTCGACGAAGATCTATGTGGCCGATTCCGTTTATGTGCCCGGCGGCTCGACGGACGGGATTCGCGTCTTTCCGCAAAGCAGCCGCGCTTTGCAGCTGGATTCGTTTCGCAGCGGCATCGGATTCCGCCATAGCAAGGGATACAACGCCTTGTTTTTTGACGGACACGCGGAGCACATTCAACCACCGGGGCCATTGAATGTCGGCACGGGCACGAATGCCTGGCGGCCGGATTACTGAGAACGAAGCATTACTGCTCTTCCGATGCGCTATGCGGCGGGAGTCAAGAAGCACCCGCGCGTGGTTATGGGTACAAGGTGAATTTCAGGGGAGGACAGGAGTGAAGCATATGTCTGGATACTGGCGAGGGATGCGGTATTGCGGGGCGGTCGTACTGGCGGCGGGGTTGTGGTGCGGGGTTGCCGCCGGGGCAACGAAGAATGAATTGAAGAACGGCGATTTCTCGGCCGCCACGGCGAGCGGCGCGCCGGCGGGATGGAAGTGGGGGGTGCGGGATGGGCATCCCACCTGCCGCGCGGTCGACGACGCCCAGGGGCCGCGCGTGGTGATGGAAGTGAAGGCGGAGGATGAGGCGCGGTTCAGTCAGAGCTTGTCGCTTCCTGCCGAGCATTACTATACCTTCCGCTGTGAATACCGGATCACTTCGCAGGGGCCGATGTTGCCGAACGTGGCCGTGCGCATTGCCGCCCAGACCAAAAAAGGGCTGTGGCGGATATGGGCCTATTCCAAGCCCTCGCCGTCGAAGGACTGGCGGCCGTTGGAGCTGGAGTTCCTGGTGCCCAGCGACATCACGGAACGCCATGTCGGTCTTACTTACTTTGTAAATCCCAACCGTAATGCGGGTACAATTGAGTTGCGGAACGTCGAGGTGGCCGAAAAGCCATTGACGGATTATCAGCGCAAGCATGCCTATAAAGCGTCGGACGGGAGCGTTTATTTTCCGCAACAGGCCGAGCCGACGCCGTCCGATCCCGCGCTTCCGAAAGCGGTGGCGGCCCAGCCGCTGTTCTGGTGGACGGGTGCGGACGCCGACGGGGTTGGGCCGCAGGAAGTCCCGGATGTGAAGCGGATCAATCGGCCCGTGGTGTTGCCGTTGGCGGGCGGAGGGGATGCATCGACCGTGCTGGTGTTGCAGGCCCTCAAACCCCTTAAAGGCCTGAGCGTTCACTTGAGCGGCGTGCCGTCGTCGATGGTGGCGACGCTGAAGCGCGTGGATGTGTGGCGGCAGCGGGTTGGATTCCGCAGTGGTTTTTACACGGAAACGCCCGAACGGTTGCTGGATTTGCCATCGTCGATGGAACTGGCGGCCGGGCAGCGCCTACAACTGTTTCTTCGCGTGAAGACCGGTACGTCGGCCAAGCCCGGGAGGCATTCCCTCGCGATCACGGTTGAGCGGGAGGGGCGGGCGATTTTCCAGACGCCCGTTGAAGTCCGGGTCCAGCCGATTGTCCTGGCGGCCGATGCGTCTCAGCCGGTGTGGGGTTTGTATCCCGATCCGGGCCGGTGGAAGAATTTCACGCCGGAGGCGATGGACCGGGAATTGAAATGGCTGCATGAGTGCGGGATTCGCACGCTCCTGCTGTATATGCCGCTGGATCGCATCGCCGCCGACAAGCCGTTGAGCGATGACAATCTCACCGCCGCCCGTGCCCATTGGCGCACGGCGCTGAATGAGTGGGGCGATCGCTACATGGATCATTTCATTAAGACCGGTTTCGGTCCTGTCTGGGTGTGCAACGTGCAGAGCCTTCCCCGCACACTGGCCCGTGTTGCGGGGCTGAAGGCGATGGGGGAGGAAGATCGGGGAGAGTACAACCCGCGACTTCTGCGGTATATCCGAGCGTATCTCGAGGTGATTGAGCAGGTGCGCCGCCAGCGGAATTGGCCGGAGTTTTACTACCATCTTGTGGATGAGCCGGGGAGCGGGACGAATGTCACGGCCGTGGCCGAATACAGCGTTCTGCGGGATTTGAATCTGAAGGGGTATACGACGGCGAACCAGGCGACGGTGGTGCGGGATTTCCGGGACAGTGTCGACCTGTTCGCCATTTCCAACGGTGTGTTCGCCAATCCCGCGGAGTTGGCGCGCCTCCAGGGATGGTTGGCAGGCTATCCCAACGCCCAGCTCTGGTGGTATGGGGCGGCCGGCACCTACAGCGGACAGGATGGCCGCATCAACAAAAATCGCTTCGGCATGGGATTCTTCACCTGGCTCGTGGGCGCTAAAGGAGCGTTCCTGTGGACCTATCAACGGGTCAGCGGCAGCCCGTTCGACGACTTTGACGGGAGCCACATGGATGCCTGCCTGACGTATCCGCCGGAGGACCCGGCGCAGCGCTATTCCGGCGAGGCGGTCAGCACGCTTCAATGGGAAGGGGTGCGCGACGGTATGACCGACTACCGCTATCTGCAATTGTTGGATCAGCGCCTGGCGGCTCATCGCGGCCAGGAGGCCGCCCTTAAAATTGAGGCGGAGGTGGAGGCGTTGCGCAAGGAGATCTGGAAACATCCAACGGGAGGTGTTTCCAACCGGACATTGGATGGATGGCGCGCGAAGGTGGCCGGATGGATCGTGGCGCTGGGATCGTAAAACAGGATAGTCCCATGGAGTCGGAATTGAATGAGGACCGGTTGCGGGAGGCGATGCTGCGGGCGTGCCGGTGGCTGGTGGACGTGGCGCAGGTGAAGACGGCGGACATTCCGCCGGAACAGAACGGGCGCAACCATCGCCACCGCACGTGGCGCGGTGCGATTCGCGGCGAGTATTCCGTGGCCGACCGGCAATGGGGATTCTTCTGCCCCGTCTGGCATACCGGGCAGGCAATCAAGGCGCTGGCGATGGCGTATAGGCTGGCGGGGGAACCCTGGCTTCTTGAGGCGGCGGAGTTGTCGGCGTCATTCATCAGCGCCGAGCAGAACGTGGATGATGGGTCCGACGATTTCGGGTTGATCCATGCCTATGAGGATTTTGGAGACCGGATCAACACCAGCGCGGTGCTGGAGGCGCTGGACGGGCTGTTTGAATTGAGCGAGGTCACCGGCGCCATGAAATATCGCCGCCAGGCGCTGGCCGCCCTGCGGTGGGTAGCGCGCAAGGCGTACATTCCCGGGCAGGGATTGATGCGCGATGTGTATGATCCTGAGGCGAAGCGGTTCGTGGAGGTTCCCGAATGGGTGGAGCATAAACTTTCGGCGCTGGGGCGGCCGCTGATTGACGATGCGGTGTTTCTCACGGGATATAAATTGACGGGGGAGGAGATGTTCCGGAGGATTTTCTTTGAGACGGCTGCCCGGCTGCTGGCGACGGAAAACCCGGCCGGCAACTGGATCGGTTTTGGCCCGTGCAATCCGCAAAAGGGATACATCCATCCGCGGCACGCGTATTGGTGGGGCAGGCCAATGATCCGGGCATGGCAGGCCGGCGCGGATGAGAAATACCTCGCCTGCGCCCGGCGGTCGGCCGACTGGTATGTGCGGGCGTTGCGCGCTGACGGCGGGCTGATTCGCAACACTTATGGCGATTTCAACACCGACAGCTTCGGCCACGCAACCAGCGGATCGGCCTGCGCGGCGATCTTCATGCAGGATCTGATGGAGGCTACGGGAGCGGTGGATTACCAAGAACCGGCCGAGCGGGCGCTGCGCTTCTGCCTGGACATGCAGCTCGGCATGGCGGGGGACCCCAATCTCAAGGGGGTCGTCCTGGAAAAGGTGCTCCCGCCCGATGGCACGGACCGCCATCCCTACTACATCCGCGACCTGGGGACGATTTTCTTCATTCAGGCGGCGGCCGGGGCGCTGGCGCGGAGGGGGATTACAGCTTTTCGGCGTAGTAGGCCAGATGCGAAGGCACGGGGTAGTGTTTCATGAGGAATTCGCGCAGCTGCGTGCGTTCGGCTATGAGGAAATGGACCGGCTCGCCGAATTTGCGGGTGGTGAAGTTGAGGGCGCGGATCAGCTCGTCGGCGCTGGTGGCCATGTGGAGCTGGTCGTCTTTCTCGAACATGGGCAGTGTGTGAAACTGCCAGGCCTGCCGCTTGTTGAGGTGGCGGAGGCAATCGACGTCGATCTCCTGCTGGCGGAGGTCCACGGTGCCGGCCAGGCGGATGTACTGCTGGACCCAGGCATCTTCGACGGCCTTGGAGTCGATCCCATAGAGCCGCTCGGCCAGGTCGCCGAAGGGGCGGCCGACGGTCTTTTGCACCTTGAGAATGTGCTCCACCTGTCGGGGGGTGAGCACGCCCTGTTCGACCAATAATTCACCAATCTGAATGCCTTGCAACACGCCTCCGTGAAGAAAAAGGCCGCGGAATCAGTGGCCGCGACAGACTTCTTATCGGCAGG
>JBIQLO010000197.1:0-7270 GCA_044464175.1 Planctomycetaceae bacterium
AAACCCAAATCCCCCCTGGCGCTCCAGAATCCACGATTTCTCCCCCGAACCCAACACCCGCTATTTCCAAACGAACCCAATTTCCCCCTACGCCGGCACCACCACAATGCTCTTGGGCTCCGTCGGGCACCGGTTCTGGCACAGCCCGCACCCGATGCACCCCTCTTCCTTCACCAGAATCTGATTGTCCACCAACTCGATGGCGGCCGACCCCAGCGGACAGATGTCGATGCAGAGCGTGCAGTCCTCCCCCCCATGCCGCAGGCAGCTTCCCGGCCGCCACCGAGCCGTCCCCATCTCAATCTGCACCAGCGGCGTGGGAAGCAGCGCCTCGGTCGGGCAGGCGGTCATGCACTTAAGCCCATCGCACAGCACGCACGCCGCCACATCCGGATCAATAAACGGCAACCCCCTGCCGCGCTGCCCCGTCGGGTCGATCCGGATCGCATGCGCCGGGCAGACCTTCACGCACTCCCCGCAGCGCGTGCAGGCGTTGGTGAAATCCGGCTCCTTCGCCGCCCCGGGCGGGCGAAGCACCGGATTGGCCCGCCCCTTCCCGCGTGCAGCCGCCCCCGGCGGCACCGGACGGGCCGCTGGCCGCGCCGGCGCGGGCCGCGCGTCCAGCCGCTCCAGCTCCTTCGCCATCTGCGCAAGCGGCCGCGCCGTCTCCGCCAGCGGCTTGAGCAACTCAAACAGCCCATGGCGAAAGAAGTTGCGCCGGTTGATCGGTTTATCCTCGGCCATGAAATCCCTGCTGGCGAGCGGCCGGCTGATCCATTATGATGCCATCCATCACAACGTCATTAAACGGAGTCTATCGGCAATGTTCAAGCGGGCGACATGGTTCTGGGCAATCGGATCGACGGCGTGGCTTCCCCTGGCCGCCATCGGCTGTCGCGCCGACCGCCTTCCTCCGCCCGCGCCCCTGCCTCCGGTCACCAGCCCGGCAACCCAGCCCGCCACGCAACCGACGACACAATCGGCCACCCAGCCCACCACCCATCCCGACCTCCCCCCCACCGAACCCAGCCACGATGCCCCCCCGCGCCAGCCGGTCTACTGAAACGCGCTGACGCCTAATGACACGGCCCCTTCCCGCCCCCAACACTCAGTGCACCCCCCTGCCTATCCCCCGAGATACGCCTCTTTCACCTGCGGATCGTTCAGCAGCTTCGACGCCACATCCGACTTGATGATCCGCCCTGTTTGCAGGACATACGCCCGGTGCGCGATCGCCAGCGCCATATGGGCATTCTGCTCCACCAGAAACACCGTGCATCCCTCGGCATTGATCTCGCGGATGATGTCGAAAATCTTGCGGACGATCAGCGGCGCCAGCCCCAGCGACGGCTCATCCAGCAGCAGGAGCTGTGGCCTGGCCATCAGCGCCCGCCCGATCGCCAGCATCTGCTGCTCGCCCCCCGACAACGTCCCGGCCTTCTGATTCCGCCGCTCGGCCAGAATCGGAAACAGCGAATACGCCCGCTCCATCCCTTCGGCGATTTTCGCCTTGCGTCCTCCGGCCTTGAGGGAATAGGCCCCCAGCAGCAGGTTCTCGCGCACGCTCAGGTCGGCGAAGATCTGCCGCCCCTCCGGCACATGGCAGATGCCCATGCGCACGATCTGATGCGGCGGCAACCGCCCCACATCGCACCTCTCCTCAGTGTCGGGATGCCAGCGGATCGTCCCCTCCCGCGGGCGCAGCAGCCCGGATATCGTCCGCAACAACGTCGTCTTGCCCGCCCCGTTGGCGCCGACGAGCGTGACGATCTCCCCCCGCGCAATCTCCAGCGACACCCCCTGCAGCGCCGTGATCACGCCATAACAGACCTGGAGATTGTCAATCGAAAGCAACGGGGACATGGGAATTCGTGCTTTGTTATTTGTTATTGGTTATTTGCAAAAAACAAATAACCAATAACAAATAATCATTTTCACTGCTCAATCTCCTGCGGGGTAACGCGACGCTGCTTGTGCGGCTGGGATTCGCCCGAGGGTTCAATGACCGCCGGCGCCTCGCCCGCCTCCGCCATCCGCGCCAGCAGCCGTTGCCGCATGCGCTCGGCCACCGCCCGGTGCGACTCCATCCCGATCAGGTTCCGCAACTCGTGCGGGTCCGATTCCAGATCATACAGGTACTGCTCCACATACCGGTCCGAGCCCGGGTCCTTCGACCCGACCTTGTCCGGCGCATACACGCCGTACTTCCAGCGATGCGTCCGGATCGCCCGCCCCACCGTCGCCTCGCTGATCTGGATGAATAGATCGTCCGGCCAATCCGCCTTCGGCCGCCCCAGCAGCGGCAGGATCGACCGCCCCTGCATCTCCGGCGGCACGTCAATCCCGGCCGCATCCAGCAGCGTCGGCGGCAGATCAATCAGGCTGACCAGTTGCCGAAGCTGCCCGCCGCTCTCGAACGGCCCGCCGCAGAACATCGTCGGTACGCGGATCGAACTTTCGTGGCAGGAGCGCTTGTACTCATCGTTGCGCGTCTTGAAATGGCACCCGTGGTCGCTGGTGAACAGCACGATCGTATTCTCGCGCAGCCCCAGGCTGATCAGCGCATCCATCAGCCGTCCGAACGCCTCATCCAGCCGCTTGACCATCCCCCAGTATCCACCCAGGTGCTGATGGGTCGATCCCCCCAGCACGGCCAGGTCCGGCGGAATCCATCGCCCGGTGTACCGCTCCCGATACCCTTCCGGCGGCGGATAGTCATCCAGATGATTCTGAAAATGCGGCTCCAGGTGGGAAAGAAAGAGGTAAAACGGCCGGTCCTTATGGTCGTCAATGTATCGAATCGCCGCGTCCGTCAGGGCATCGACACGATACCCCGGCAGGCGGACCGGTTGGTTCTCCCCGTCAAACACATCGCAGCGATACGTGTCGCTCGTCCCCTCCAGCGCGTTGGCGCCCAGCCAGTAGTCATACCCCCCGCGGTCCTTGCTTTCTACCGCGCCGCGCCCTTTGGCCAGATGCCACTTGCCGATGTAGCCGGTCTGATACCCCGCCTCCTTGAAATAGTGGGCCAGCGTCTTGGCCTCCGGCGGCAGGGGAATGCCGTTGGAGAAGCAGCCGGTGGTCGTGCCATACAGCCCGGTCTGAAGAATCGCCCGCGCCGGCCCGCATACCGGCTGGCAGGTGAAGCTGTTGTAAACGTGCGTGCCGCGCTGGGCCAGCCGGTCGAAGTTGGGCATCAACTCCAGCGGGTTCCCGTGCAATCCGCTGGCATCCCATCGCTGCTGATCGGTGAAAAAGACGATGACATTGGGACGATTGGCCATGAGGGGGCATGATAGGCCAGAGCCGCGGGATTGAAAAGTATCCGGCTAGGGCTTGGACGGCGCGGCGATGAAGAGCCGCCCGTCGCCGGCGTCCAGCGAAATCTGCACCCCCGGCATCGCCGGACTCTCATCATAAACAGGCACGGCCCGCCCTGTCTCCCGGTCGATCTCAACCGCCCGCTCGACCGGCCGGTCAAAGGTGATCGTCATCCAGGCGGTGTAGGCAAAGCGATAATTCTGCACCAGCACCGCCTTGCGCCCATCCTTGTGCTCAAATGCGCCCACCTGCAGATCCAGCGGCACATCCGGGGAATAGGCATTCACGATCTTCCCGATCAATGTTCCCTTGAGTCCCTCCCCGCTGTCCGCCCCCTTGACCCGATGCACGCCGGTGCTGGTCAGTTGCATGAGTGTCGGCCCGAGATTTTGAAGCTGCGTATTGATCTCCTTCGCCTGCTGGTAGTGGCGCGTCTTGTGCCCGTTCCGATCGATGATCGCCCCGCCCCGCGTAAAGATCGCCCCCTCGGGGGTGTAATAGCAGAAATACAAAACCCCCTTGGCCCCATAGACAAGCGAGGCATAAATCTGCCACCGAAGCTGCCCCACCGTCGGATCGGTGTGCGGGCCAAACGGCATTACGTTGAAAAAGTTCCAGAACGGAATCCCCGCCTGAAGCGCATAGGTGCGCATCGTCGACAGGTTGGCGCAATATCCATCCCGCCCATCCGAGCCCGGCGCGAAGCGCGGATAATGGTCCATGCACAGCACCTCCGGCTTCACCACCTGAACAAATCGCCGGACATACTCATCGTACGTGGGCACGCCCATCTGCTGGGCGCTGGCATAATTGGGAAAAAGATTGATGCACGCCGGCTTGCCGGGATGCGCCCCCTTAAAGGCCTCCGTCTGCCGTTTGAGCTGCGCAAATTCCGTCGCGCTGGGTTCATCCTTGATGAACTGGCCCCAGACATGCGGATCGTCGATCACCCCCGGCCCGGGCTGAAAGAACAGGGCCCGCAGGTCATACCGCCGGAGCAGCGGCAATTCCTTGAGCGTGTTCGCCTCGCTGTCGCTGGAAAGCACCAGGTTGAAACGCGCTTCAGCCATGTCCCGGAAATGATCCTCCAGATGGGCATCGACCGGCGGGGTGAGGAAAAGGCTGATGACAAAGCGATCCTGCACGAAGCCGGGCCGCGTCGTTTGCCCCCGCGCCGTCGCGCTCCCCGCCAGGATGAGAAAAACAAGGGATATCCAGCGCACCAAACCTTCCCTGGATGCGGGCGCCGCCTCAGCCGCGCAGCTTGGCCAGCGCCGCCTGCTCGATCTGGCGGATGCGCTGCTTGGAAAGCCCCAGCCGCTGCCCGATCTGCTCATACGTCGCCGGCTCCGATTGATCCAGCCCAAAGTGCCCGATCAGCACACGCCGCTCCCGATCCGTCAACCGCCCCAGCAACGCCCCCACATCCTCCCGCAGCGCAAACCGCTCCACCGCCGACACCCGCGGCGTGTCGGGAAGTTGATCCAGCCCCGCTTTTCCGGTGGCGGTGGAAAACGATTGCATCCGGCTCACGCTCCGCGCGAATCCCTTCATCAGCGCCAGGGTTGCATATGTGCTGAAGCGGTTCCCCTTGTGCACGTCAAAGCTCTCGACCGCCCGCATCAGGGTGATGTTCCCATCACTAACCAGCTCCATCAGGTCCAGCCCCGGACGCCAGTGACGGCGCGCCACCGACACCACCAGCCGCAGATTCGCCTGGACAATCTGGTTCTTCACCTGCTGGGCATGATGCAGATGCTTCTCCATCACATCCAGCTGCCGCCAACGGGCAAACTGCACATCCATCTGCCGCCGCGCCTTGACGAACCGGTATTTGTAATAGTTGAACTTGAGGAACAGCGCCCGTTCGCGCTGCGGACCAAGCAGCGGCGTGCGATAGAGCGCTTCAAGATACGGCGGCAGCCCCTTGGGGATGCGCGGCATCTCGCGCGACCCCTCCAGCGGCGACTGCGCGGCAATCGCCTCGATCGCCTGCGCTGCCTCCGGCGCATGATAGAGTGGATCGTCGATGAACTTGATCTTCTTGCGGTTCAGCCGCGCGATCCGCTCCTCCATCAGCACGCGATAGACCGCCACGCGCGGCCGGCACAGCCGCCGGGCCAGCGCCCGCAGCGATACCCCGCGCCGATGCCCCTTGAGGACCATCGCCCGCTCCTCGGCCGACAGGCCCGGCGCAGCCAGCGGAAAAATCGCCTCCCCCGGATGCTCCTCATCGTATTTCTTGATCGTGTGCAGGATCGTCAGCGGCGATCGCCGCAGGTGCTTGGCGATGCGCCGGGCGATCTCATTGCGGCAGCACCGGCATCGCACCGCCAGCCGACGGGCACGGCGCAGGATTTCCTCCCGCTCCGGCTCATCCACCTGTGAAAAGTTGGCGCTCCGGGCCACCTGGTCCTCGTGCGCCGCGATGAATCGCTCCACGCTCCGCAGCAGGAACCCCACCCGCCGCTTCCCGTCGGGGAAGATGAACCGCCGGGCCGCCAATCCCTTGCGCCGCCACCGTTGGATCGTCTTGCTGGTGACGTTGAAGCGGGTGGCGACATCCTCAATCGACAGCACCGGCTCCGGTTGCTCCGCCGCCTTCAAATCCAGCGTCTGGCTCAACTGCTCGATCAGCACCCCCAAATCGTGCTGCAACGCCAGACCCGTCAGCAGATCGGCCCCGGTGTCACGCGGGCGATACCCCGTAATGCGAAAAAGGACAAAGTCGTAAGGATATGCCTTGGCCGGATCAAGGCTGTAGAGAAGGTCTTCGGCCGCATTGAGCTGTGCACCAAGCGCGTGCGCCGGCGTAAACTCCATTTGCCGAGCGAGGCCCCCCATCGAATCAATGCGGAACTTCGCCATACCACTTTAATTATCGCAGTTTCACGCCATGAGTCAACAAAAATCCCGGCCCTCGCCCCCGCTGCTGCAGGCGTATTCCCCCCGTTCGAGAGTGACAAGGCCCGTCCGCCGCGCCTATTGCATGCCAACCAGGAAAGACCAAAATACGGACTCAACACCATAGAGGCGTTCCTGATGGGTGAATCCGATTCTCTGACAACCATACGCAACCGCGTTAAAGACATTGTCCGGCGGGACTTAAAGCTCGGCAACGTCGAGATTCCCGACGACATGGTCTTTTTTCACGAAGGGTCGGATCTCGACTCACTGGACATGCTCCTGCTGGTCACCAGCGTCGAGCGGGAATTCGGCTTCAAAATTCCCAGCCAGGAAGTCGGTCGCGAGGCGTTCCACAGCGTCGATACCCTTGCCCGTTATATCCAACAGCGGGCCACAAGCTCGGCCGATTCCGCCTCAACACCCGCTCCCCAATCCCCGCCCGATCCCCTCGCCCGCCTGCCCCATGCCGAGCCCTTCCGTTTTGTCTCCCGCCTGAACGAACTCAAGCCCGGAGAATCGGCTCAAGGCATCTGGCAACTTACCGGCCAGGAACCCTTCTTCGCCGGCCATTTCCCCGGCCGCCCCATCGTTCCCGGCGTCCTCCTGGGCGAAGCCCTGGCCCAACTCTCAGGCCTGATCCCCCCGCTCACCAGTGGAATCAACCCCCAGGGCCGACTGGCCCATGTGGACCTTCGTTTTGAGCAATCCGCCACCCCCCCCGCCGAGATCGCCCTCCAATCCAGGCTCCACCGGCAGATGGGAGACCTCTATCAGTTTGAAGTCTCCGCCTCCCTGAGCGGCCAAATCGTGGCGCGAGGCACCGTGACGCTGCACTTGGCCACCGAAGGAACCACCCCATGAGGCGCCTCACCCCCCTGCTCATCCTCCTGCTGGGAGCGCTGACCGTGCCCCTCCCCGCACGCGCCCAATCCACCCCCCCCACCCCCCCCCCCCCCATGGGCCCCCCGCTGGGCCCCCCCCTGCACCCAAACGGTCTGAAGGGGGGCCCCATTAAAGACTTGTAGGGCCACTTCCCCCAGGG
>JBIQLO010000198.1:0-7141 GCA_044464175.1 Planctomycetaceae bacterium
GAAGCCCTTGTCCACGTTGAACTTGTCCACCGCCCGCAGCAGCGCCATGTTTCCTTCGCTGACGATTTCGGCGAAGTCCACATCGCCCAGCCGGGTGCGCTTGGCCATCGCCAGCACCAGCGCCAGGTTGGTGCGCACCAGGTACTCCCGGAAATGCTCGAAGCGGCGGTGCCACTGGAGAAATTCCTCGGCCAGTTCCTGGGTGAGCCCTTCGCGGGCGATCTTCCTCTGCAGGCTCGAGAGGCGCTTTTTGGCATAGTTGAAGCGCAGGAACATCAACTGCTCCTCCTGCGTGCTCATCAACTGCGGGGTCGATCCGCTGGTGTCGACCACCTCATCGCGGGTGGGCTGATACCAGCTGGTCATCGGCAGCGCCGGGGTCTGCTCATAATCAAAGAGTTTCCTGGCCACATCCCGCCCCTTGAGCAGCGGGCTGTCCATATAGGCGTAGTTTTCAAGCAGCAACGGTTCCACCTTGCCGCGCAACACGCGCCCGGCCATGCGCTTCTTCGCTTCCTTCTGTTTGGCAACTTTCACAGCCATGATCACTGGCCTCCTTTTCCGTAGAGTGCCATTGCTTGAATTCGTCCGATAGCATTATACACGATCGCGACCGGACCCTTATACTACGTCCGGCAGACCGCTTCGTTCGCTTTTCTTAAATATTGATCATACAATTCTTTATTTTCACTTCAGGTCTCCAAATCGGCCACGTTCTCTTACTGGACACTTATCGGACGCCTTGGTGAGGGAGGCCCCCGGGGCACTGGTTCCAGCTCGCGCCACACCCATTGTCTGGCTTTCTTAGCAAGAGGGGTGCCAATGAACGACGGACCTCCTATTTGGGTCGTGGTGGCGGCCAGAGGATGGGCAGAAGTGAGGCTAAAGTACATCTTCTTGGTATGCCCAATTACCGGAGAGGTCCGGGCGCTCTATCTGGAGCATGAGGATCGGGTTATATTCGGCTTCCTCGGAACGCGCAGTCAGGTGTATGGCTGAAGCCGTCCGACATCGGCGGAGCGGCCTATGGCTACCTTCTGTTTTGGGGGAAGTTTCAACCCCATCCATCTGGGGCACCTGATCTGCGCCCGGGCCGCGGCCGAGGCGCTGGGGCTGCCGGGGGTGCGGCTCATTCCCAGCGCCCAGCCCCCCCACAAGCCCAAGGATGCGGGCATTGCACCGGTGGCGCATCGGCTGGCAATGTGCCGCCGGGCGGTGGAGGGGGACCCGTTTTTCAGCGTGGACGACCGGGAGGCACGGCGGGCGGGGCCCAGCTACACGATCGACACCGTCCGCCAACTCCGGGGCGAGGGGGCAAGGCAGGTCTATTGGCTGATCGGGGCGGACATGCTGGCGATCCTGCCGAAATGGCACCAGGCCGAGCAACTTCTGCGGGAAGTGCAGTTCGTGGTGATGGCCCGGCCGGGGTGGGGCATGGACTGGGGAACCCTGCCGCCGGCGTTCCAGCCACTGCGCCGGCACGTGGTGGAGGTGCCGCAGATTGACATCAGCGCCACCCTGATCCGCCGGCGGGTGGAACAGGGGCGGCCGATCTCGTATCTGGTGCCGCCGGGGGTTCGAGAGTACATTCTCCAGCATCGACTTTATTCGGCGCCGCAATCTTGACCAGGCGGAGGGGGCGATATCCCGCTTCCGAACGGTTGCAGCTCCGATTCTCTGAATCCATGAATGTTTACGATCTTGTCTATGGGGCGGGGCTGGCCGCGGCGGCGCCCTTCTGGCTGAGCAAGGGATCGGCGCGCCGGAAGGTGCTGGGGGCCTTGCGCGGGCGAATGGGGCAGGTGCCGGCGCGGGCCAACGATGGGCCGGCGGTTCTCATTCATGCCGTGAGCCTGGGGGAGATGAACGCGACGCGGGCGCTGGTGGCGGGGCTGGAAGCCGCCCGGCCGGAGTTGCGGTTCATCCTCAGCGCCACCACCGATACCGGCTTTAACCGGGGGATGGAGCTGTACGGGAAGCACCCGCGGGCGACGGTGATCCGGTATCCCCTGGATTTCAGCCCGGCCGTGGAACGCGTGCTGGATCGACTGCGGCCCAGCGCGGTGGCGCTGATGGAGCTGGAGGTGTGGCCCAACTTCCTGGGGCACTGCGCCCGGCGCGGCATCCCCGTGGCGCTGCTCAACGGGCGGCTGACGGAAAAGAGTTTTCGCAACTATCGCCGTGCCCGGCCGCTGGTGCGGGGCATGTTCCGGCGACTGGCCCGGGTGTGCGCACAGGAAGAAGTCTATGCGCGGCGGTTTATTGAGCTGGGGGCCGATCCTGCGCGGGTGGAGGTGACCGGCACGATGAAATTCGACACCGCGCCGGCGGGAGAGCGCGTGGACGGAGATGCGGAGCTTGGCCAGGCGGTGGGGCTGCGGGCGGGGGAGGCGATCTGGGTCTGCGGGTCCACCGGACCGGGGGAAGAGGAGCTCGTGCTGGGGGCCTACGAGCGACTACAAGAGCGGTTTGCGGGGCTGCGGCTGGTCCTCGTGCCGCGCAAGCCGGAGCGGTTTGACGAGGTGGCCCGGTTGATTGCCGCCCGGGGGTTTGGGCTGGTGCGGCGGAGCCAGAAGCGGGATTCGGCCGCCGGAATTCAGGAACCCGGAGACGACCATCCGCCCGTGGTTCTCGGAGACACGCTGGGCGAGCTGCGGAAGTTTTACAGCCTGGCGACGGTGGTGTTTGTGGGGCGGACATTGCTGGACCTGGGGCCCAGCCAGCACGGCAGCGACATGATCGAACCGGCGGCCCTGGGCAAGCCGGTGGTGGTGGGCCGGTTCACGGGGAATTTCGCCGAGCCGATGCGGCAGTTCCGGGCGGCCGAGGCGCTGGTGGAAATCGAGGGGGCGGAGGACCTGGAGCCGGCCATCGGACGGCTGCTGGGCGATCCGGAGGCGGCGGCCGCTTTGGGCGGCCGGGCGCGCGGGGTGGTCGAAGCGCAGCGCGGGGCGACGCAACGACAGGTGCAGGCGCTGCTGGACCTGCTTGGGCACCCCGTAGCCGCTATAATGAATGGGCAAGCCAACCGGAGGCCGACATGACAAGTTTGAATCTGACCCTTCCGCCGGACCTGGAATCCTACCTGCGCGAGCGGACCAAGGCGTACGGCTCGACCGAGGAATACCTGTCGGACCTGATCCGGCGCGAGCGCGAGGGCCGGGCGGCGTATGAACAGCGGCGGGAGGAATTGCGGAAGGAGCTGGATGTCGGCATTCGCCAGTTGGAAAACGGAGAGTTCACTGAATACAACGCGCAGACCATCGGAAATCTGGCGGATGAAATCTGTGCCAAAGGCCGGTCCCGGTTGAGGTCAGGCAACGGAGCGGCCGGACATGAAAAGCATTAAGGTCTCTGACAGGGCGCGGGAGGATCTGGATGCACTCTGGCTGGATATCGCCGCCGACAACAGTCGCGCGGCGGATCGTTTGGTCCATCGAATTGTCAATCAGTACACAAAACTCTGTCAGTTTCCCGGCATGGGCCCGCGGCGGGATGAATTGCGGCCGGGGCTGCGGAGCTGGCCGGTGGGAAATTACCTGATTTTTTACAAATCCACGGACGAGGGCATTGAGATCATTCGCATCCTGCACGGGGCGCGTGACCTGCCGACGTTGTTTGACCCTTCATAAACCCCAGGACACCCATGCGTTATCTTGCCACCCTTGCCGAGGAACCCCTCGCCCGAAAATTCGGGGATTATCTGCTGACCCTGGGGATCCATCACGAACTGGAGGCGGGCCAGAAGGGATGGGATTTGTGGATTGCCGATGAGGATGACCTGGAGCGGGCGCAGCGGGAACTGGGAGAATTTGAGCGGAATCCGGGCGAAGCGCGCTACGAGGCGGCCGCCCACTCGGCCAAGGCGGTGCGGGCCGAACACGAAAAGGCGGCCCTCCGGCGGCGCAAGAATTTCGTGGATGTGCGGACCAGTTGGGCGATCGGGGCCATGGAAAAGAGCTTTCCGGTCACGATCACACTGATTCTGTTGTCGGTCCTGGCGACGCTGCTGGTCTATGGGGGGGACCAGCGCGGGGTGCCGGTCTTCAGCCACTTGAGCATCGCCAAGGCCGACCTCGGGCCGCAGGCCACGCGGGCCGAACGCCTCCGCTATCGCGCCAGCCACATCACCGCCGGGCGGGTGTTGCGGGAGGAAGGGGTCTGGACCCTGCTGCAAATCCGCTGGCTGGGGCTGTGGGAGGTGCAACACGGGCAAATCTGGCGGCTCATCACCCCCATCTTCGTCCATTTTGGCCTGCTCCACATTCTCTTTGACATGTGGTGGCTCTACGACCTGGGACGGGCGGTGGAGAGCCGCAAGGGGCACTGGAAACTGCTGGGGATCGTGCTGCTGTGCGGGGTAGTGGGGAACCTGGGGCAATACCTCTGGAGCGGGGCCGATTTCGGCGGCATGTCGGGGGTGGTCTATGGGCTGCTGGGGTATCTCTGGATCAAGGGGCGACTGCAGCCGCACGAACAACTGGGAGTGCAACCGGTGATCGTCTGGTTCATGCTGGGGTGGCTGGTGCTGTGCATGACCGGGATGATCGGGCCAATCGCCAACGGGGCGCACCTGATGGGATTGATCACCGGCGTACTGATCGCAGCGGCGGCCTATGGATTGAAGCGGGCGCGCCGGCTGTAGACGGGCTCGCCGAGGCCGTCGCGGGGTCAACAACCCTGCCCACAGAGGGGGTGTAGGGTGGGCTTCAGCCCACCAGCCGTTGATGGTGGGCCAAGGCCCACCCTACGAACGGGAAAATTTCGTGCAAGGCGGCACATTGGGAGCATTTTACCGATTCGTAATGAAATGCGCGCGTGGGCAATTCCTCGTGCTGCCCATCCCGTGATGGAGAGCGGATCATGGCAAAAATGAAAAAATATAGCGATGATGTGGTGGAGTTTTCCTATCCCGCAGGCTTTCATTTGCAAGCCTGTACTAAATCGGGGCAATATGTGTTGGGCCAGGGTAAGAAGCAATATTTCTTGATGAGCATTGTGCCTAGGGAATGGGGAGATGTCTTTGAACAGAAAGCACAATATCCATCGCCCGAACCGGACCGGGAAAAACTGACCATATGCCGTAACTATGTACTGGGTGGCAAGCGGGGACGGGCCATTCTGGCGGAAATAGTCGATCCCACAGGGAAAATAATTGGTAAAGGGGTAGAATTTTTCATCGAAAAAGGCGCATGGTCGGCCAAGATATCATTGAATGCAACACCGCCAACGGACTTCAGTGATATGGAGCAAATCGTGGCAACCCTACAAATCAAAAGTGGCAAAAGTGAGCATGAATCGAGGGCGGGCAGATGAGGTTTCCGGCTGTTGAAATATCCGAGTATCTGATGCAACCCGAGGGCTGCTTCATTAAGTTCGCCTACGAACTGGCCGGCAACCGCAAGAGCAAGCAAAGCGACACGGCCGCCGGAACCGCGCCGGATGTTGCCGCCTTCTTGTCCAGCGGTGTCTTCGGAAAATGCGGGACAGGCACTAATTTTTTTGTCTGCATATCGAAAAACCTGAGAGGCCTGCTGATGCGGATTCTCTATCCAGTGTGTAGGGTGGGCTTCAGCCCACCAAGCATTGATGGTGGGCCAAGGCCCACCCTACGGACTGGAGACAGCCTCGCCGAGGCCGTCGCGGTGTCCGCGGAGAGCGCCCCTAGGGGCCTTAGCCCATGAACCAGATCACGCCGAAGAGGATCAGCCAGACGATGTCCAGGAAGTGCCAGTAGTGGGCGGTGTGGCGGACGGCGTCGTAATGCTCGTGGTCGTAGGCGCCGCGGAAGCCCTGGACTCCCAGGATGCCCAGGGCGATGATGCCGCCCAGCACATGGAGGGCGTGGAGGGTGATCAGGACGAAAACAAGGCCATAGAGGGCATTGGGCGTGCTCCCCTGCCGCACCGACTCGGCCAGCAGGCGGTAGTGCTCCCGCAGCAGAATCGTCAGCGAGGGGATCTGCACGAGCAGGAAGACAAAAGCCAGCGCCAGCGTGGCGATGAGCCACTGGCGAAAAGCTTTTTGCCGCTCGTGGGAGACCGCGCCCAGGGCCTGATGGATCGTGAAGCTGGTGGCGAGGATGACGACGGTGCTGACCCACAGCCCCCAGGGGAGGTGAACCCGCATGGAGCGGAGGCCCCCTTCGCCGAAGGTGCCCCCGCGAATCAGCACGTATCCCAGCACCCCCGCGGCAAAGAGCATGGAGAGCGCGGCGATGAAGAGGCGCATCCCCACGTCGCCCAGGTGACGACGCTGGCGAAGATGGACAGTCTCGGGTTCCTGCACGGCGGGGGCTTGCGGATTCAAAACAACAAATCCCTTAGGCGCGATCAGGCACACAACCCCCTGACCGGGCCAGAGCGAAGCCTACTGGTGGGTGACGACGGTGGTCGGCGGCGTCATGTTGTGGGAGTAGGCGGTGGAGTCCACGATCGTCGAGCCGATCAGCAGCGCCACGAAGAAAATGGCCACGACCAGCACGATTCCGTAGAACGGCTTGTCATACTTCAGGTGCATGAAAAAGAGGACGACCAGCGCCCCCTTGACCACGGCAATGCCCAGGGCGGCCCAGATGTTGAGCGCCCCCAGGGGGACGTAGGTGATGGCCACGGTCAGCACCGTCAACATCAGCAGCGCGGCGAAGACGCTCAGCAGCACCTTCATCGGCAGCGGATGGACGAAGTCATGACTGCCGGGGGCGCCATGCGTGTCGTGGGTCGGGGTTGCGGCGGTGTCGGACATAGTCAGCCTCTTGCTTCGTTTTTCTTTGTCGGCGGTCCGTGGTCCGTGAATTCCGGACCACGGGCGGCGAACAACGGAACACGATTTAGTGAATCAGGTACAACAATGGGAACAGGAAAATCCAGATCAAGTCGACCAGATGCCAGTAAAGGCCCACGATATCGACCGGCGTGAAATACTCGCTGCTGAAGCGTCCCTTGATCGAAAGGACCAGAAGCCAGAGGATCAGGCTCATGCCGATCAGAACGTGGATGCCGTGCAACCCGGTCATCAGATAGTAGATGTTAAAGAAGGTGGCAGCGCGTTCCTTGTCCACAGGGGACAGGTCGTTGTAGCTGACCAGATGCGGCGATTCGGTCACCTGCGACGCCGCCGACGGCGCCAGCGGCGGTCCGAT
>JBIQLO010000199.1:0-7113 GCA_044464175.1 Planctomycetaceae bacterium
CCTTTCCCCTTTGGCAACTTACCTTACCCGTCATGGATGAGTCGATTCGTCAGCAGTTGAAACCGGGCGCCAAGGTTACCGTTACCCAGCAGATCGCCGGCAGCGACTGGTCAATGGCCAGTCAGGTCGAGGGCACCGTCCTGGGCTACGAGCAGCGCCAGACCGGCAGCTGGTACGCCCATTCCAAAAACGACAAGCTCTGGCTCGATCGCCTCAAGCTCCGAAAGCCCAACGGCGAAATCACCACCCTCAACCTCGACGAATACAGCCGGATCGAAATCGGAAAGTAGGGTGGGGCGCGCCCCACCCGCCCCGGAGGCAATCATGGATGCAGTCATTTTCGGCCTGATCGTGGCGGATGTCATCGCCCGGCCGATGGACCTGCGCCAACCCCCTGAATCCGGCGGCCTTCACCTCATCGAATCCCTCACCCTCACCACCGGCGGAAACGTCTGCAACGTCGCCCTGGCCATGGCCAAACTCGGCATGACCACCGGCGCCGCCGGCGTCGTCGGCAAGGATGTCCTGGGCCGCGCCGTCGTCGACCGCCTCAACGATGGCGGCGTCGACACCGCCGCCGTCTTCGCCACCGACCGCGCCCAGACCAGCGCCACCGTCGTGGCCGTCGAGCCCTCCGGCGAACGCTGCTTCTTCCACACCCCCGGCGCCAACGCACTCCTCGACGCCGACGTCTTCCGCCAGGGCTTCTCCACCTTCGAAAAAGCCAAGTGGCTCCAGGTCGGCTACTTCGGCCTCCTCCCCACCCTCACTGACTCCCTCCCCAAGCTCCTGGCCGACCTGCGCCGCCGCGCCCCCAGGCTCAAACTGGCCATGGACACCGTCCATCCCCCGGCCGATCCCGACCTCCTCTGGCCCATCCTTCGCCACCTGGACCTCTTCGCCCCCAGCCGCCCCGAGGCCCAGCGCCTCACCGGCGAATCCGACCCCGCCCGCATGGCCGCCGTCTTCCGTAAGCACATGCGCCCCGATGCCTTCCTGGCCATCAAGCTCGACGCCCAGGGATGCTACATCGAACCCGCCCGCGACCAGGGCCGGATCGTCCCCGGCTACAAAATCGACCTGATCGACGCCACTGGCGCCGGCGACACCTGGTTCGGCGCCCTGCTGGCCGGCCTGATCAAAAAGCTCGACCCCGCCCGCGCCGCCGCCCTGGCCAACCGCGCCGCCGCCGACTGCTGCACCGCCATCGGCGCTTCCACCGGCGTCCAGTCCTTCGAGGAAACCCTCGCCCGGTTGTAACCCTACCGATGCTTCGTCACCCCCACCTGCCGGCAATACGCCAGCACCGGACAGGTTGAGCACTTGGGCAGCGCCCCCGTGCAGATGTGCTTCCCGAACGGCACCAGCAGCCGGTTGATCTCCACCCAGTATTTCCGGGGCAGTCGCGCTTCCAGCGCCTTCATCGTCCCCTCCGGCGTCCGCCCCGCCACATACCCCCACCGGTTGGTCACCCGATGCACATGAATATCCACGCTGATATACGGCAACCCGCAGGCGATCCCCAGTACCAAGTGCGCGCACTTGGGCCCCACCCCCGGCAACTCCATCAGCCCCTCCGCATCGCACGGCAACTCCCCCCCAAACGCCTCCGCCGCGCGCCGGGCAATGGTCCGGATGTTCCGCGCCTTGGCCTCATGGAACGTGCTGGCATGGATCAGCGCATCGATCCGCTTCTGGCTCAGCTTCGCCATCCCCTCCGGCGTCCGCGCCACGGCAAACAGCCCCCTGGCCGTCGGCAGCGTCGTCTCATCCCGCGTCCGCACCGAGATGATGCATGCCACCAGTTGCTCAAAAACCGAGGTATACCCCTGCTCCGCCAGTTCAAACAGCGCCGCCTTGGGAAACCCCTCCACCGCCCGCCGAATCCGCCCCAGTACCGCCTCAATGTCAAACGCCCGCTTGCTCATGTCCCCGGAGGATGCAAAACCGGGTGCTATTCCGCCTTGCGGCGGTCCCGCAGGCGGCGGGCCGGGACGCCGGTGTAGAGGCCCATGGGCTCGGTGTCGCGCGTGACCACGGCGTTGGCCCCGATGACGCAACCGCGGGCGATGGTGACGTTGCCGGTGACGGTGACGTTGGCCCCCAGCCAGACATCCTCCACCAATGTGATCGGCTGGTTGCGGTTGGGGGCCAGGCACATCGGCTTACCATGGTCCAGCGGGTCATGGGCCGCCGTTGCCAGCACGCAATGGGCAGCGATGTTGCAATAGGGCCCGACCGTCAACCCGCCTTGGCCGTAGAGGACGCAGTTGGGGGCAAAATGGGTGTGATGCCCGATCCGGACAAACCCCTTTTCGCCGCCAATGGAGATATAGGTGTTGGGAAAGAAGGTGACGTGCTCTTCCAGGATGAGCCGGCCGCCGCCCTGGATGAAGCAGTTGGGGTAAAACAGGGCGTTGGCCCCGATGCGGGCTTCGACCGGACGTCCCATGCCTAGATGGAAGCCCCCCATGATGGTGACGTTGTCGCCGACCTCAACCAGTTCGGGGTGCTCAAAATAGGCATCCGGGGCGATCTGGACGTTCTGACCGCAGGCTTTGAAGAGGGGGCGATAGTCGACGGGTTGGTTCATGGGCGCATCTTACCCGAGCCGATGGCTGATGCCACCGGGCCGCAGGGTGCGCCCGGTCGCCTCAAGCGGACGCCACCAGCTCCGCCTGCTCCTGCTCGGCCCCTTCGGCCGGAGCGGTCTCGGTCTTCTTGGTCTTGCGCTTCTCGGTGAGGCGGACGGCCTTGCCGACGCGGTCGCGAAGGTAGTAGAGCTTGGCGCGACGGATGCGTCCGCTGCGCTTGACCTTGATCGACTGGATGAAGGGGGAATGGATGGGCAGGATGCGCTCCACGCCTTCATTGTTGACGATCCGACGGACGGTGAAGGTTTCGTTGATGCCCGTGCCCCGGCGGGTGATGACATCGCCGCTGAAGACCTGAACGCGGGTCTTGTCCCCTTCGACAATGCGGATCGCCACATCAACCGTGTCGCCCACATTGAAATCGGGGATATCGGTCTTCAAGCTGGACTGTTCGACGGATTCAATGATTCTGTTGCGCGACATGGCCGACTCCAATCAACTCTGAACAGGCAAGTCCTGTTCCACGGTATTTCACGGTTCCTGTTTCTGCTTTTCCAAATACGCCTGCCACAAATCGGGGCGGCGTTGCTGCGTTCGTTCTTCCCGCTGCGCCTGCCGCCAGGCGGCGATCGCCTGGTGGTTGCCGCTCAGGAGAATGTCCGGGACGCTCAGGCCCTGGAATTCCCGGGGGCGGGTGTACTGGGGATATTCCAGCAGCCCGCCGGCGAAGCTTTCATCGGCCGCTCCGTCCTGTGCGCCCAAGGCGCCGGGCAAGAGGCGAACCACGGCGTCGATCAAGACCATCGCCGCCAGTTCGCCGCCGCTGAGGACGAAGTCGCCCAGACTCATTTCCAGCGGGTTGAGCAGGTCGATCACCCGCTGGTCCACGCCTTCGTAGTGGCCGGCGATCAGCAGCAATCGAGGCTGCTTCGCCAATTCCTCGGCCCAAGCCTGATCCAGCCGCCGCCCCTGGGGGGTGAAGAGGATCCGCAGGGGCTTTCGCTGATCCTGCGTCTCGGCCGCCGTCACGGCGTCCAGCAGCGGGCCGCACATCATGACCATGCCGGGTCCGCCACCGAAGGGCTTGTCATCCACGGACTTGTGCGCATCGGTGGCAAAGTCGCGGATATTGGTCAGTCGATAGTCCACCAGCCCCTTGGCGGCCGCTCGTTTGGGGATGCTCGTGCCCAAAAACCCGGAAAACATGTCCGGAAAGAGCGTCAGGATGTCGATGCGCAGGGGGGGTGTCTCGGTCAAAGTTTCATCTTAGCTGGCCGCGCCTTCGGCCGCGGGGGCGGCGGGCGTCTTGGGCTTGCCCGGCCTGGGCAGGCGCAGTTGCTTGTGTTCCAGCCCGCTCTTTTTCAACAGGGAGGAGACCGTTTCCGACGGAATCGCGCCCTGGTCGAGCCAGTGCTTGCAGCGGTCGAGTTTGGCCGAAAACTGCTTGGCGTTGTCCTTGTTTTCGGGGTCGTAGTAGCCCAATTCCTCGATGACGCGCCCGTCGCGCGGCGAGCGTGAATCGATTGCGTTCAAGCGATAGAACGCATGATTGGACCGGCCCATTCTCTTCAATCTCAGCTTGACCGCCATTGACAGATCTCCAAATCTGGCGCCGGTCGTCGCCAATGACGCCGCGCCGGCAAAAGGCATTCTGGTGAATGCGAGCCAAGTAGTATACGCGCCGGGAGATGGACTGCAAGGGGTGGAACCCGAAAATCACCCCACGCTGGGGGGGATTTCAGACCCGGCCATAGATGTATTCATTGAGATAATGGATCTCCGAGGCCTGGTGGGAGGCGTAGAAGGCGTTGATGTCGCCCAGGGAGATGATGCCCAGGAGGTCGCCATCCTCGTCGCAGACGGGCATGTGGCGGATGCGCTGGTCGCGCATGATGGCGGCGAGCTCGTCGATCTCGGTATCCAGCCGGCAGCAGATGACGTTGTCGGTCATGACCTGGCGGACCGGCGTGAGGGCGGGGGGGTACTGCTGGGTGACGACCCGGCGCAGCACATCGCGTTCGGTGAATATGCCGGCGATGCGTCCTTCATCGGTGATGATGAGGGCGCCGACCCGGCACTGGTTCATGCGTTCGGTTGCCTCCAGGACGCTGGCATCGGCCGAGATGCAGTAAATGATGGCCCCCTTGCGCTCAAGGATATCGCGTGCAACCGCCATCAGGCCTCCATGTTGGAGTGAACCGTGCCATTGTACCTTTGGGACGGTTGGGCAGGCAAGAAAAAAATGGACCGGAGCCCAGGCAGGCGGAGAGCCTGCCTGAGCCCGGTTTTTTCAGGCGCGAGCGTGGACGCCTTCAGCGAATTCCTCGATCATTTTTTCGTTGAAGGCCGGGATGTCATCGGGTTTTCGGCTGGTGACGATGCCGTTGTCGGTGACGACCGGTTCATCGACCCACTGGGCGCCGGCGTTGCGGAGATCGCTTTGGAGGGAGGGCCAACTGGTCATTCGGCGGCCCTGAGTAGCGCCGGCCTCGATCAGGGTCCAGGGGCCGTGGCAGATGGCGGCGATGGGCTTGCCGCTGTCGACGAACGCGCGGACGAACTGGACGGCCTGGGGGTTCATGCGCAACTTGTCGGGACTCAATGCGCCGCCGGGCAGAAGCAGGGCGTCGTAGTCGTCGGGGCTGGCGTCCTGAAGGGGGACATCGACGTCAAAGGTGTCGCCCCAGTGGTCGTGCTGCCAGGCGCGGATCTGGCCCTTGTGGGGGGAAACCAGGTCGGTGCCGGCGCCGGCCTGCTCCAGGGCCTGTCGCGGCTCGGTCATTTCAACTTCCTCAAAGCCTTCCTCAACGAGGATAGCGGCTTTTTTGCCATTGAGATTTTCCTTGTGGCTGGGCATGGGTCTACTCCTTTTAAAGTTAGGACGAAGGGCCGGGCCAACCCGGCCGACCGGATGCCGGGGGTGCAAGGGGGATGCCACGGGGGCGTGGGTTGGGTTCGTTGGGAAATACGCGCTATTGGGTTGGGGGGGGAAATCGTTGATTTTGGAGCGCCAGAGGGGAATTGGGTTTGGTTCGTTTGGGTTCGTTGGTAAGGGGGAAGGCACGAAGGCCTTGAGGGGGAGATCGGAGGAGAAGGCGACAAGGTAAGGGGATAAAAGAGTTCATGATGAGGAGTATAGCAGATGTTCGGTCTTTGTCAAGTATTTTTGGAGGGCTGTTCAGTCGGATGCAGCGCCGCCCGTGGTCCCCGTGGCGGGGAAGAGGCTGGAGGTTTGGAATGGGGAAGAACGCTTTTGGGGGCCAAGAGGCAATGGGCGGGCATGCCTGGCAAAAGAGAGGGGGAAGCCGGTTCCAAGCCTGGGGGCAGTGGCGGCGGGGCGGGTTTTCGATGCGATGAATGAGAAAATTCTGAAATTTAGCGTTGATTTTCCGGTGAGGTGGATGACAATGCGCTGGCATCAATTCACGCGGGAAGGAGAGCATGAGAAAAAAGCTATGTGGCGCGATGGGGCTGGTGTGCGTGGTGGGGTTGACGCCGTGCGCGAGTCTGGGGGTGATGACCTCGACCAATGACCTGGACGTGGCGACGCTGATCGGGGCGACCACGTTTTACAACGCGGGGTACACCGGCAGCCATGCGATCGTGGCGAACATCGAGGGGGGATTGATCTGGGATGGGCACGTTTCGCTGACGCAGGATTCGACGCAGTTGTATGATTCCACGCAAGTCACTCCGACATTCAGCGAGCATGCCACCTGGGTCGGGGGGATGATCAACGGGCGGCTGCCGAGTGAATATCCACAGACGGATTCCAATTTATCGCTGGCCCGGGGGATCGCGTATGGATCGACAGTATGGAGCGGATCAATCGCCACCGGAACGACCGGGGGGAACAACTCATTTAGCATCAATGCACAATCATTCACGTATCCGTATGTGAACTCGTTGGTGAGCGGTGTGGGGGGGCAGACGGCGGATGTGGTCAACAGCTCCTGGGGCGGGAGCAGCGCAACGAACGGAAACTCATGGTACAGCGTCGCCCTCGATTCCTATGTGTCGGCCAGTGGGAAACTGGTGGTGTTTGCGGCCGGGAACAGCGGGGACAAGACCGACACCATCGGTGAGCCCGCCTCGGGATTCAACGCACTGGTGGTGGGGGCGCTGGCATTCGATGACTCAACGCTGGCATACGGGAGCATCGCCGACTTTTCCAGCCGCTCGCCGACGGATGTCTATAATCCCGCGACGAATCAAACGATATCAGGAGCCCGGGCGCGGGTGGACATTTCAGCACCGGGGACGGACCTGTGGGGGGCACGATACGACTCCGGGAATTTGCTGGACAACGCCCACTACGACGGGGCGAATTTAGGGCCTGGACAACTGGCCGGGACCAGCTTCGCCGCGCCGATCACGGCGGCGGGCGGGGCGCTGGTGGCGGATGCGGGGAAGGTGAATTTCGCGGGGGATATGCACGCCATCGATGGGCGGGTGTTGAAGGCGGTGCTGATGAACAGCGCGGCCAAGCCGGCGGGGTGGGACAACGGGCAGGCGGCGG
>JBIQLO010000200.1:0-7098 GCA_044464175.1 Planctomycetaceae bacterium
ATATGCGGGATGTGGACTCTTCAAGCCGGACGGTGCGCCTTCTGGCGATTGACATGGATGGGACGCTGTTGACCGACAGCAAGGAGATGACCGAGCGGACGGTGGCGGCGTTGTGCGGATTGCCGGCGCGCGGGGTGCGGGTGGTGATCGCCTCGGCGCGGCCGCCGCGGAGCGTGCGGGGGGTGTATGAGCGCCTGAAGCTGCAGACGCTGCAGATCAATTATAACGGGGCGCTGATCTGGGATGAGGGGACCAAGCGGGCGGTATTTCACCTGCCGCTGGCGGGGGGACTGGGGCGGCGGATCGTGGAGGCGGCACAGGACCTGTTTGAGGAGGTGATCATCGGGTACGAGGTGCTGGACCAGCGATACATCAACCGGAACCCGGCGGAGGTGCCGGAGGCGGCACGGCGGCTGAGCCCGCCGGAAGCGACGCCGCTGGAGGCGTTCATCGACCTGGAGCCGACGAAGGTGCAGTTATTCGGAGAGCCGCGCATGATCGCGCGGCTGGAGACGTGGCTGAATGAGCGGTTTGGGAACGAAGTGACGATCTTCCGCCTGCGGGAGCACTATCTGCAGATCACCGACAAGCGGGTGAGCAAGGCGACAGCGCTGCGGCAGGTGGCATCGCATTACGGGATCGAGATGGCGGAAGTCATGGCGATCGGGGATGCGCCCAACGATGTGGCGATGCTGCAAGTGGCGGGGGTGTCGATCGCGATGGACAACGCGCACCCGCTGGTGAAGCGCGTGGCGGACTGGGTGGCGCCGTCGAACAACGACCATGGGGTGTGCGCAGCGCTGGAGCGGTATGGGTTGTGCGAGTGAATGGTCACTTGTCACTTGTTATTTGTGGTTTGTGGAGACGATTCACGTCCATTTGGGGACTGGGTTAGGTCCTGGTCTTCCACATAAGCCCTCCGGGCAGGTCTCCGGCCGCGAACTCGAAATGCACGACACGGCGGCGATGCGGGGCGGCTGCGGGGGAGGAGGCGTGTAAAAGCAGGGGATGGAACGTCTGTTCTTCCAATCCCGCTCGCTGACGCTCGCGGCTCGGTTAAGCCTGTCTCGGAAGAGCGAATGGCGCTTTTGCCACCGAACTCTATTTATAGGCAGGAAAATCGGCGGCTGAAGCCGCCCCTACGGTGCTTCCATTTCCACCAATGCCTGCTCCGCGGGCTCAGAGGCGGGCAACTCTTTTTGGGTTTTGAGACGGCGGCGGGTGGGGTCGGGCTCGCCTTCGGGCCAGAGGTGGAAGCCGCCGCGCTCGGCGGGCATGCTCCAGAGGCCCCAGAGCCACAGGCCGTCGGCCTCGTTGACGCCTTCGTACTCGACGCGGTGGGCGGCCTCGTATTGTTTGGTCATTTGGCAGCGGCCGGTGTTGAGGTCGTAGGTGCCGGTGAAGGTGAAGCGGCCGACGATGTCCACGCCGTGGCCGGTGACCTGCCCGGCGGCAAAGGCGAGGGACAGGTGCATGCGCTGGCGACCCAGGGCGGTCTGGATCCAGAAGCCGGTCCACGGGCCGGAGGGGAAGCGCGGGTCGGTTTCGGTCGGAGGCGGGTTGTCGGGCTTGTGGCGGGGCATAAGGGGCTCCGCCTATTTTAGCAGGGCGGGCGGGGTTTCAAGTTTCGCGTCCCGGGGGGCGGCGCTGGGATTTGGTTTGGGAGCGGCGGCGCTTGGATTCGAGGCGGCGGCGGCGGGAGGCCTGGGTGGGTTTGGTCTTGCGGCGCTTCTTGGGGATGATGCGGGCTTTGAGGATCAGCTCGTGCAGACGGTCGAGGACTTCCTGGCGATTGAGGGCCTGGGAGCGGGTCTGGTCGGCCCAGAGGTGGATTTCATCGGCCTGGGTCAGGCGGGTTCCGGCCAGTTTGCGGAGGCGGTCGGCGGCGGCGGGGGAGAGGCCGGGGATGTCGCCGACGGCGACCCAGAGTTCGACCTTGGTGTTGAGTTTGTTGACGTTCTGCCCGCCGGGCCCGGAGCTGCGGGCGGTGGCGAAGCGCAGGGCGGCGGGGGGGATGGCCAGGGGGGAAGGGAGGTTGGAATCAGAAGCATCCATGAAATTTGACGGCGTGGTACCACCCACTGGCTTCTGGTTATTTGTTATTGGTTATTAGTTATTGGGCGCTGTGCATCCTTCAAATAACGAATAACAAACAACAAATAACCTTTTCATGCCCCGACGGATTTATACATCGCCTCGTTCGTCGGGTGGCGTTTGAGGGCCTCCAGGAGGGTTTTCATGCCCTGGGTGGCGGACATGCCCAGGAGGTGGCGGCGGATGCGGCGGGCGGCGGCCAGGGATTTTTCATCCAGGAGCTTTTCCTCCTTGCGGGTGCCGGATTCGGCGATGTTAAGGGCGGGGAAGATGCGCTGGTTGGCCAGGTTGCGGTCGAGGGTGAGTTCGAGGTTGCCGGTGCCCTTGAACTCCTCAAAGATGACCTGGTCCATGCGGCTGCCGGTGTCGATGAGGCAGGTGGCGATGATGGTGAGGGAGCCGCCGTTTTCGATTTTTCGGGCAGAACCGAAGAGGCGTTTGGGGATTTCCAGGGCGCGATTGTCCAGGCCGCCGGAGAGGGTGCGTCCGCCGCCGGGGCCGCCGGTGTTGAAGGCGCGGCCCAGACGGGTGAGGGAGTCCATGAGGACGACGATGTTGGCGCCGTATTCCACCTGGCGTTTGCAGCGTTCAATGACCAGTTGGGCCAGGTCCAAATGTTTGTCCACGGTGTTGTCGTTGCTGGAGGCGTAGACCGTGCCGGGGACGTTGCGCTTCATGTCGGTGACCTCCTCCGGGCGCTCGTCCACCAGGAGCAGCACCAGCTCCACGTCGGGGTAGTTGGCGTGGATGCCGCGGGCGATGTTCTGCATGAGGATGGTCTTGCCGGTGCGCGGGGGGGCGACGATCAGGCCGCGCTGGCCGAAGCCGACAGGGGCGAGGATGTCGATGATGCGGGTGGTCAGCTCGTTGGGATCGTGCTCGAGCTTCATCATGGGCTGGGGGTCCAGGGCGGTGGCGTCGTAGAGGGGGATGCACCGGGCGTATTCCTCGGGGGGATGGCCTTCGATGGCCTGGAGGCGGCCCATCATGCGGCCCTTGGGCTCGCCCCTGAGCTTGAGCCCCGGGCGCAACTGCATCTCCTGGATGAGTCGGCGGGGGACGGCCAAGCCGCCGCGCACGGGGCGCAGCAGGTGATGGGGATCGCGCAACTGGCCATCCTGGCGTCCGTTGGGAATCGTCAGTATTCCTTCCAAAGCTCCGTTATTCATGTACCTGTGGGGCCTCGCTTTAGCGGGCCCGGCTCCATCGGGATGACGTGCAGGGTGGGCTCAGCCACACCGAATTGGGGAATGGGTGCCACTGCAACCCTGTCGCGCCATGCCGTGCTGTCAAAAATACGATCCACCCATGCGATGGGATCGACCCCTGGGAACAGAAAGCATATTATAGCATGAAATTTCCCTGGAGCAAAGCATGGACCTGTTGACGCGATTACAGAACGACATGAAGGCGGCGATGAAGGCGGGCCAGAAGCAGCGGCTGACGGTGATCCGGATGCTGCTGAGCGATGTGAAGAACATCGACCTGGCGCCGAAGCCGACGACGGCGGAGCAGGCTGTGGCGGCATACGGCAAGAAGTTGCGCAAGAGCCAGGAGGAATACGAGAAGATCGGGCGGACGGAGGAGGCGAAGGCGCTGGGGGAGGAACTGGCGATTGTGGAGGAATATTTGCCGAAAAAGGCATCCCCGGAGCAGACTGAAGCGCTGGTGGAGGCGTTTTTGGCAGAGCATTCTTTCACGGCCAAGCAATTCGGACAGGCGATGGGGGCGTTCATGAAGGCGCATGGATCGGAAGTGGACCCGGCGGCGGCGAACGCGGCGCTGAAGAAGCGGCTGGGCTGATTTATCTTGACAGATTGCCTCGGGGCAGAGGATACTCCGGGGCGGTTTGAAACGATTCGGAGCCCTGTCCATGGCCACCCTCTCGGATATTTCCAAAGTGACGAAACTGGGGGTGGGGACCGTTTCGGAGATCCTGCGCCACAAGCCGGGGTACAGCCAGGAGACGCGCCAGCGGGTGCTGGAGGCGGCTCGAAAGCTCAACTACCGGCCGAATTTGATCGGTCAGGCGCTGCAGCGCGGTCGGACGCAGAGCATCGGGCTGCTGGCCGGGTCGCTGGGGGTGCCGATCGCCGTTTCCAAGCTCACCGGCATCGTCGACGCCTCGCGCGAGGCGGACTACGCCTGTTATGTGGCGCAGCTGGGATACAGGGAGCAGGCGGCGGCGGAGAAGGTGGTGGACGGACTGCTGGGGCGGGGGGTGGATGGGCTGATCGTCTATCTGGCGGCGCCGCTGGCGGAGTGGGCAATGGAGGCGCTGGGGTCGCAGTCGCTGCCCATCGTGTATCTGGACTGGGCGCCGCCGGAGGCCCGGCATCGCGTCATCGTCAACCGGCGGCGGGGGATCGGGGAGATGGCGCGGCATCTGGCGGAACTGGGGCACCGGCGGGTGCGCTACATCGTCACCGCCTCGGATGTGTACGATCCTTCCCTAAAGGTGGAGACCTACCGGCAGGTGCTGCAGGAGGCGGGGATCACGCTGGAGCAGCCGTGGGAGATGGTGCTGGACCCGGACCTGCAGGTGGCGCAGAGCGCGTATGAACTGGTGGGGGAGCTGATCGCATCGAGGCGGCTGCCGACGGCGCTGCTGATGAGCAACGATGAGGCGGCGCTGGGGGCGGTGGCGGCGCTGCGGGATGCGGGGCTGAAGGTGCCGGGGGACGTGACGGTGGTGGGGTTTGACGATGTGCCGCACGCGGCCTACTGCCGGCCGTCACTGACGACGATCCATCAGCCGCGGGCGGAGGCGGGGCGGCTGGCGGTCGGGATGCTGCTGGAGTTGATGAACGGCCGGGCGCTGGAGAAGAACCATGTGGAACTGGACTGCTCGCTGATCCGGCGGCAATCGAGCGGTCCGGCCAAGGGCGGAAACTAGAGGCAATTGCCGCGTCGGTGTCCATTGGGAGTCGTGTTATGCGTCGTCCTCACGGTTTCACCCTCGTCGAGCTGCTGGTGGTCATCGGGATCATCAGCGTTCTGATCGCGATGCTGCTGCCGGCGTTGAACAAGGCGCGCCAGATGGCCAAACAGGTGTCGTGCGCCAGCAACCTGCGGCAGATCGGGCTGGCGTTCAACATGTACGCCCAGGAGCAGAAGTATTATCCGCCGCGCTATTTTCACGTGCCTTCGCCGCCGTTTCCGTACGTGCAGTTGTCGTGGTACATGATCCTGGCGCGGGGGGGCTACCTGGGGGCGCAGCCGAATCTGGCGGATGACGCCACGATCACGGTGCGGCGCAAGGCGGTGAAGAACCTGCAGGAGATTTTCCACTGCCCGGAGGATGAGAACTTCGTTACCAGCTTCACCTGGGCCAGTCCGCGCATCTCCTACGGGTACAACTACTACGGCTCGCCCGATGCGCCGCCGCGGCGGCGCTACACCTACGACATCATCAACGACGTCTGGAAGACGGCGTCGGATGTGGGGGGCGTGGAACTGCACAAGCCGTCGGAGGTGACCAGCCCGTCGGACACGATTCTCTCCGGCGACAGCTTCTGGGGGGACATTTTCTCCTATAAGCCGACTTATCCCGACCGGTACAGCGTGGGGGACCGTCACTGGGGCAAGGCGAACCTGCTCTGGTGCGATGGGCACGTGACGCTGGTGGAGAAGGCGGTGGCCGATGGCACGGAGAAGTGGTGGACGCGATGGGCGGATTAGAGGGGGCGGGGCCGGGAATGCGAAGCGCGGAAGGGGGAAAGCCCTCCGGGTTCTACCGGTTGACATTTTGACAAAGCTTTGATTGTGGCGGGGCGGCGGCCCAGGGCACGGACTGTAGCGGCGTGTGGCGCCCGGCTTAATTCTTGCGCGCTTCCGTTGGCGACTCGAAGGCTTGCAGGACGGCATGGCCGTCGATGGGTTCCGGGGGGGTGAGGTGGAGGAGGCGGCAGGCGGTGGCGAAGGTGTCCTCGGTGTGGACCGTGAGGGCGCGGTCTCGGGTCAGGTCGTAGTCCGCGCGGATGCCGGGGCCGGCGATGATCCAGGGGATGTAACGGCTGCGCGGGTCTTTCGCGCCGTGAGTGCGGCCGGAGCCGCCGTGGTCGGCGCTGAGGATGATGGTGGTCCGGTCCAGCAGATCGGCCGATTTGAGGGTGGCCAGCACACGCCCGATGGCCGCATCGGCGTGGGCGACGGCGGCGAGTTGTTCGGGGGTGCCCCATCCGATGCGGTGGCCGGCGCTATCCACATCGGGCAGATGCACGAACAGGACCTGGGGGCGGTGGTCGCGAATCATCGCCACGGCGGCCTCGGCGACGGCGGCGCTGTCCACCACCACCTTGTCGGGAACAAAGGCCCAGGTGACGGTGCCGGGGCGGGCCAGGGCGGTGAACTTGACCTTGCCGGCGACCAGGGCGGTGGTGTAGCCGGACTCGGTGGCCAGCTGAAACAGGGTGGGTACGGCGGGGTAGCGCGGCTCACCTGGCTTGGGTTTGCTATTCCAGTGGATGCCGTGGCGGTCGGGGGTGACGCCGGTGAGCATGCTCACGTGCGAGGGGAGGGTGATGGCTACATCGGTTGTTTCAGCCCACATCGTGAAGGCGCCGCGCTGCATGAGGGCGCGGATATTCGGGGCATCGCTCCGCAGCAGCACATCGGGGCGCAAGCCGTCCACGCTGATGACCAGCACGCGGGCCTGGGAGGCGGCGGTGGTCGGGCGGGCCGAGGCAGTGGCGGCGAACACCAGCAGGAGCAGCACAATGCGGAGGGGGGAAGCCTTCATGGGGTGTTTCCTCGTGAGCCGACAGGTTGCGCCCGAATGGATGATGGGCATCGTGCGGTGCATCATAGCGGAAGAAGCCGGGGCGCTTCAATCCGCGACGCTTCCGGCAGATTAGTGACAGGCGTCTGAAATTGTCGCATGCAATCGCGTGGCCTACGGAGTGGGGACTTTGGGGGCGATCCACTTGTTTTTGGCCGCCCCGGCGTACATCGCTTCCATGACGGCGACGCGGTAGGCGGCCTCGCGTGGGGTGACCAGGGGGG
>JBIQLO010000201.1:0-7025 GCA_044464175.1 Planctomycetaceae bacterium
TGACGCCGCGCGGGGCGCGGACGGTCAGTTGGTGTGTCCGCAACCGCTGGTTCATGGATCCGGAGTTCAAACGTGTCCAGCCGGCTTTGGCGTTGTTTGAGAACAAGCTGGGTGGGCGTGTGGCGGTCTATGCCCATGACCTGCCGGCCACGGCGTCGATCTCGTTTCTGAATCCGACCCGCAAGCAGCAGATCATTGGCGTGCTGGAGTGGCTCCAGGGCCGGGCACTGGAGGCGGCGGCGATGACACCGGGGGACACATACCTGCTCTTCGGGCGGAACGAGGCCGATGAAGAGGATGTGGCGGCGCTGTTCAATCTGAATCCGGATGCGGTGGAGGGGGTGGAGCTGCGGCTGGCCAAAGGAGCGCCGGCGGAGGTGTTGCACCTGGAAGCGGGAGGGCAATGGAAGCCGTTGGGATTTGAGGCGACGGCGGGGGGCGTACGACTGCAGACGCGATTGGAAACCATGATGCCGCTGGTGGTGCGGATGCGGTGAGGGCGGGGGTGGCGCGTTCTTTGAAGGATTTGAATGGTCCCGCCCCCTTCTCGATCTTGACCGGGAGTGGTGGCGAGATTCACTGCTCAGCAGTTCAAGAGGAGAGGTGGAGCTGGACCAGGCGCTGGGGGTGGTTGGTGAGGATGCCATCGACGCCGCATGCGATCAGACGGCGCATTTCCTCGGGGTCGTCGGCGTAGAAGGGATTGACCTTCAGCCCGTGGCGGTGGGCGGATTGGACCAGTTCGGGGGTGACGATGGCGTTTCGGGGCTGGAGGATTTCGCAGGGGTGGTGGCTCAGGGCGATTTGCACATAGTCGGGATCACGAGCGCCAAAGAGATTGCACAGGCGGATGGCGGGATCGGCCTGGCGCAGGCGCTGCATCAGGGGGAGATCGCCGGTGGCGATGAAGGCCCGATCATGAAGTTGGCGCTGGGCAAAGGCGGCCAGCAGGTGGTTGGCGATGGTCTGCCGGTCCGAATCGGTTTGGGGATAGGCATGGATGTTGAGAATCATGCGGTCGGCGTAGGCCAGAGCTTCGGCCAGGAGGGGGATGCGCTGGCCGCGGCCGGCGTCAAGGGCGCGGACCTGGGCGAGGGTGAGGGAACTGACAGGGCCCGTGCCGTCGGTGGTGCGATCGACGGTGGGGTCGTGGAGGATGACGCAGTGGCCGTCGGCGGTGCAGCGGACATCGAATTCAAGCATGGTCGCGCCGATCCAGGCGGCGGCTTCATAGGCGAGGGTGGTGTTTTCGGGGTGGGTGCCGCTGGCGCCGCGATGGGCACAGATGTGGATGGGGTGGTTGTTCATCGAATCGGTTCCTTGGGGTAGAAAATTGATCAGGGGAGCAGGTCTCGTACGTTCAGGGTGACTTCCCGGCCGGCCGCGGTGGGGCAGGGGAGGGTCTGGTCGAGGGTGAGCGTGGTGGACTGGGCGTATCGGCCGTGGCCGATCTGGGGCTGGGTGTAGACCTCGATGGTGCGCTGGGGGAGGTTGATGATGAAATAGCGTTCGATGCCGGCGTCGGCGTAGATGCGCTGTTTGGTGGTGCGATCGCGGCGCAGGGAGGCGTCGGCGACTTCGAGAACGGCCAGGATGTCGGCCGCGGTGGGGTGGCGGTGGCGGTAGTCGTCTTCTGTTCCCCGGACGATGGCACCGTCGGGCTCGGGTTCGTCGTTTGGAGCGAGGGTAATGGGCAACTGAATCTGCAAATAACACCCAAACGGCTCCAGTTCCCGGCTGAACCGGGTCAATTTTCGGATGACCCAGGCGTGATCAAATCCAACGGTCATGGGGTCCTCTCCTTCCTTGCTCCGGTCTTTGCGCACGAGGTGGCCGTCGAGCAGCTCGTAGGGCTGGCCCTCCTCCAGCACGCCGTCGCGGATCATCCGGTGGTACTGGTCCGTGGTGAGCGGCCAGAGGCGGGTGCGGGGGTCGAGCAGTTCCTGGGTGATGGTGGAAGGCATAGAGAGACCTCCACAAGCATTATAGCCGATGAGGCGGGTGGAGGAAGAAATCAATACATTGGCAGATCGGCCTGGACGAGGGGCGGACGGCCGGGTCGTTCCAGAAGGCGGGCGGGGTAGGTGCGGATGGCACACTGAGGGGCGCCGGGCATCTGCCCGGTTTCAACATGGAAGGACCAGTAATGGAGGGGGCAGACGACGTTGTTGTTTTCGACAAAGCCGCTGGCCAGGGAGCCCCCGGCGTGGGGGCACAGGTCGTCCATGACGCGCGGCTGGCCGGCGTGGAGGAAGACGGCCAGATGGAAGCCGTCGATCTCGACGTACTTGCCGCAGCCTTCCTTGAGTTCAGTCAATTCACATAGGGAGGTCCAGGCCATGGGTAAGTTGCTGTTTGTCGGTGGTTATTTGCCGGCGGGGGAGATTCTGTAGATTCTGCCGCCCCGGTCGGTGGAGAAGAGGATCGTGCCGTCGGGGGCTTCGGCGCAGTCGACGGGGCGGTCGAGGACTTTGTCGTTTTTGTCCAGGCAACTGACGATCACCAGGGAGCCGTAAGGTTTCTGGGTGACGGGGTCGAACAGGACGCGGAGGATGCAGTAGCCAGCGCGGGGGGTGCGGTTCCAGGAGCCGTGGAAGGCGATGAAGGCGTCGCCTTTGTTGCCCAATGGCGTATCCTGGGTGAGGAAGGTCCAGCCGTTGGGGGCCCAGTGGGCGGGGAAGCACCAGGCGGGCGGGGTGTTTTTGGCGGCCAACGTAAGAATATCGGGACGGTCGGCGTATTCGGGGCGGGGCATGTTCAGGCCGGTGATGAAGGGGTGGCCGTAGAAGTGGCCCTTCATGTAGTGGTTGAACTCATCGGGGGGATTGAGGTTGGTGATCGGCTGGCCGCGTCCGGCGCGCTCGCCGAAATTATGGCCGAAGTTGTCCGAGCCGTGGTCGCAGCCCCAGACTTCCCTGGTGCCGGGGCGGTACTGGAGCTTTTCGGTGTTGCGGATGCCGGAGACAAAGAGGGTTTTGTTTTTGCCGTTCAGGTCATAGTGCCAGATTTTCTGGCGATCGGTGTCGGTCTGGTCGGTGATGTTGCCGGAGTCGCCGATGGAGGTGTAGAAGCCATCGTCATCGACGAGGATGGAGCGCCACCAGTGGCCGCCGTGGGGAAGATTGTCGAGGATGGTCTTGATCTCGTCGGCCTTGCCGTCGCCGTTGGTGTCGCGGGCGGTGTGGATGGCGTCGGAGGTGGTGAACCAGAGGCGGTCCTTGAACCACTGAAGGCCATGGACGGTGGGCTTGTCGGTGACGAACTCGGTGCGCTCATTCTCCTGATAAACTCCGTCTTTGTTGGCATCGCGCAGGGCGAGGATGGAGTTGGCCCGGGGGACTGAGACATAGAGCGTGCCATCGGGCCCGAAGACCATGAACCGGGCATCGCTGATGCCGTCGGCGGCGAGGGTGACGCGGTAGCCGGGACGGACCTGGAAGGGGATGTCGGCGGCGCGGAGGCGGGAACAGGAGAAAAGAAGACAGAAGCCGGAAGCCAGAAGACAGACAATGCAAAGAAGGGAGAGACGGGATAGGCGCATGAGTCTCCTTGTTGGTCGAAGGAGAGTATAGGGCCTAGGAGGGTGTTGTCGACTGGGAAACCGGCTTCAAAGCGGTGCGCCGTCAGGTGTGCTGCCGCGTGCCGTGCGGGGCGAGAGGCCGAAAGTCGGTCCTAGGGGCGAAAGGTGTCGATGGGCTGGCGGCCGGCGAAACCGGTGGTCAGCTCGTGCCAGTACCCAATGGCGGGTTCATCGAGTTTCCAGCAAAGGCAGACGTCGCGGTTTTCGTGACGGGCGAGAAAATCGACCAGGCCGGTGGCCGGGTCTTTCAGGTCGCAGCCGATTTCGGCCAGTTCGGCGGCGAATTCCTGCAGGCGGCCCAGGAGTTGTCGGAGTTCGGTGTGGACCTCGGGCTTGGCCAGCCCGGTGAGGGCCTCGGCCTGGAGGCGGGCGGCCTGGTCGTGGGTGGCGACGATGTCGCGGACGATGCGGCGGACCAGGGGCAGGGCGCTGTTGGCCTGCTCGAGGGTGAAGCGCCGGTTGGAGGCGAGCGCCTGCTGGGACGACGGGGTGGCGGACTTGGGAGAAGCCATAATTCGCTTTCCGATGCGCTGTTGCCGCAGCGTATTCAAGAACAACAGCCCAAGTGGCACGCGCCGCTCGGGTCTGATGGAATTATGACCGGGTTGGGGCGGTAGTCAAATGCGCAGCCAAAGCCTCCGGCGATGGAGCCCCGGGACTGCGGACATTTTGGGGAAAGGAGGGTTGGAGCGGGGCTCTGTTTGACGGACCAGCGAGGGAAAGAAAGGCGGTGTGGTTGGGGCATCGGGCAGCCCTTTAAAGCCACCATTGATGTTTTGAACAGACAAGCACCACGGGCTCTACCGATTTGCGGATGCGGTGGTGAGTTGGCCGGCCAGGGCGCGGATGCGGCGGATCATGCCGTCCAGACCATTGCGGCGGCCCATGGACAGGTGCTGGTCGAGGCCAAGGCGGCGGAGCAGGTCGTGGGCGTCGAAGGCGAGAATCTGCTCGGCGCGCTGGCCATTGTAGACGCGCTGGAGGATGGCGATCAGGCCGCGCACCAGGGGGGCGTCGGAGTCGGCCAGGAATTCAAAGACATCGTCCGTGCCGGGCTTTTGCCGGCCGACCAGGTGGACGGTGCTCATGCAGCCGTGGACGCGGTTGCACTCCTGTTTGGAGCCGTCGGGCATGGGCAGGAGCTTGTCGCCCATCTCCAGAACGTAGGCGTCGCGCTGGTCCCAGTCGCCCAGGAACTCAAATTCCTCCACCAGCTCGTCGGCCGCGGCGGCGGGAGAGTCGGCGGCGGGAGGGGGCCATTCAACCTGTTCGAGCGGAACGGATTTGTGTTCGGCATGCGGGCGTGGGCGGGCGGCGGCCTCCTTGACGATTTCGGTGAGCGCCTCGGCCAGGGCGTCGATGTCCCGGGTGGTGTTGTACATCGCCAGGGAAGCGCGCGTGGTGGCGCCGACGCCCAGACGCTCCAGCGCGGGCTGGCAGCAGTGGTGGCCGGTGCGGACGGCGATGTGGCGGCGGTCCAGGGCCATGCCCAGGTCGTAGGGACTGATGGGCGGATGGTCCATGACGAAGGAGAGGACGCCGGCCTTTTGTCTGGCGGTGCCGATGAGGCGCAGGCCGGGGATGGCCTGGAGTTTTTCGGTGGCGTAGTCCAACAGCTGGCGTTCGTGCGGCTCGGCGTTTTTCAAGCCGACGGATTCGATGTATTCAACGGCCGCCTTCAGCCCCACTGCTCCGGCGATGTGGGGAGTGCCGGCCTCGAATTTGTTGGGCAGTTCGGCGTAAAGGGTCCTTTCAAAGGTGACCGACTCGATCATGTCCCCGCCCCCCTGGTAGGGGGGCATGGCCTCCAGCAGTTCGCGCCGGCCGTAGAGGACGCCGGTGCCGGTGGGGGCGAACATCTTGTGGCCGGAGAAGGCGTAGAAATCGCAGCC
This sequence comes from Planctomycetaceae bacterium, assembly GCA_044464175.1. Classification (GTDB taxonomy): domain Bacteria; phylum Planctomycetota; class Phycisphaerae; order Tepidisphaerales; family Tepidisphaeraceae; genus JBIQLO01. The sequence continues at coordinate 5,473 of JBIQLO010000201.1, forward strand.
GATGGCCTGAACGTCGGTGGGGTGGTGGGCGACCCACTGCGCGCCGTCCACCAGCACCTTGGCCCCGGCGCGGTGGGCGAGTTTCGTGATCGTCTCCACATCGTTGATCGTGCCCAGGGAATTGGAGACGTGGTTGACCGCGACGATGCGCGTGCGCGGGGTGAGCAGCTTTTCGTATGCCTCCAATATCAGCTCGCCCCGGTCGTTGATGGGGACGACCTTCAGCGTCGCCCCGGCCACCTGGCAGGCGATCTGCCAGGGGACGATGTTGGAGTGGTGCTCCATCCAGGAGACGATGACCTCATCCCCCTCGGACAGAAACGCCCGCCCGAAGGAGGCGGCCACGAGGTTGATTGACTCGGTGGTGCCTTTGGTGAAGAGAATCTCCTCCACCTCGGCGGCGTTGATGAACCGGCGGACGGCGGCACGGGCCTGGTCGTACAGCTCGGTGGCGTGGCGGCTGAGCCGATAGACGCCCCGGTGGATGTTGGCGTTCTCGGATTCGTAGTACTTCTTTATGGCGTCGATGACGGCGCGCGGCTTTTGCGTGGTGGCGCCGTTGTCAAGATAAACCGGGCCGGATTGGAGGAGGGGGAAGTCAGCGCGGATTTTGCGGACGTCGAAACCGAGAGAGGATGTTTCCGCGGGCGACATGGTTGCTGTCATCTGTTCTTTGTTAATTGTTATGGGTTATTTGCATCCGCATTGCAAATAACCCACAACAAATAACGGTTCTGTTTTAAAGCGCCGCCTCATCGTGCGAGCCCAGGTCGGTGATGCGCAGGTCCTGCGGCAGGTCGTGCTGGGCGGCCATGAAGTCCTCCAGGCGGCGGCGGACCGGCTCCACGCGGATGCGGCGGGTGACGTCGGCGGCGAAGGCGTAGGTCAGCAGGTGCCGGGCGGCCTCCAGCGAGACGCCGCGCGTGCGCAGGTAGAAGATCATCGCCTCATCCACCGGGCCGGTGGTGGAGCCGTGGGTGCATTTCACATCATCGGCGTAGATTTCCAGCGCCGGCTGGGAGTTCATGTACGCATCATCGCTCAGCAGCAGCGACTTGCTGGTCTGCTTGCTGTCGGTTTTCTGGGCGTCCTGCTGGACGAAGATTTTGCCGCGGAAGACCGCCGAGGCCCGCCCGTCCAGAATGTGCTTGTAGAGCTCGTGGCTGGGGCAGTTGGGCTTCTCGTGCCGCAGGAGGGTGTGGTTGTCGCAATGCTGCTCCCCTTCGAGGATGACCAGCCCGTTGAGCGTGGCATGGGCCTCCTCGCCGTCGAGCGAGACGTTCAGGTCGTTGCGGGTCAGCTTGCCGCCCAGCGTGGCCGAGTGGCTGATGAAATCCGCCTTGGCCGCCAGCGACACTTCGGTCGTGGAGACATGGAAGGCGTGGAGCGATTCCTGCTGCAGGCGGCAATGGTCGATGACGGCCCCCTCGCCGGCGACGATTTCGGTGACGGCGTTGGTGAAGTAGGGGACGGGGGCTTCGGATTCGGCCCCGGCGTAAGTCTCCACGACCGTGGCGCGGACGCCGGCGGCGGCGGAAATCAGCACGCGCGGG
>JBIQLO010000202.1:0-6925 GCA_044464175.1 Planctomycetaceae bacterium
GTCCGCATCTGGTCGCGGATGGCCTTGGGGCTGCTCATCGTCCGATGCCCGGCTGAATCGACCACGGGGTTCAGATAGGGGTGCGGGTTGAGGATGTCCGCGCAGTCGGTGAACTTGTCCGGCTCGCGGCTGATGATCATGACGGGGTGATAGGGGTCGTGCTTCTTGATGAAATCGTACTGGTACTTGAGATAGACCGGCGAAACGCCGCGGCACTCCGGTTCATCGCACAGGTAATACCACCAGACGTTGGGATTGTTCCTGACCTGTTCAATGCGTTTGAGCATTTCATCAAAGACTTTTTGCGAGGGCTTCACATCCAGCGTGATGCGCTGGCCGCGCTCGGCCGGATCGAGCCGTTCGGCCTCCATGCCCATCTGGCATTGCCAGGCGTTGACATCGGGGCTGTCGGGCCGATCCCCCAGGCGGTCGCGCAGGGCCTTGCTCATGGCGTAAACCGGGCCGCCGTACCAGCCGCGCACGAAGAGGGGCTTGCCGTTGACGACGAGATTCAGGTTCCGGTTGATGTAGACGGCGCTGGTGCCGGAGGGCTTGGCCAGCTTGCGGAGCGTGATGGACGTCTCGGCGAGGGTTTTGCCGTCTTTGATCACCTGCACCCGCAGGGCATGGTCCCCCACCGGCAGGTTTGCGGCCTCCAGGGTAAACGGGGTGGATGAGCCGGTCAGCGGCAGGGTGGATTCGGCCCCGTCCTGAAGTTTCACCTGCAGGTTGGCGCCGTTCAACTGGTCGGCCGGGAGGCCGGCGGTGACGGTGCCGGCGATCTGCTTCACATCCTGCCCCGGAAAGATGCAGTTGGCATAGAACGGAGAGGTGAGGTTAATCGCCAGCGGCTCGTACTTCACGTCCAACGTGAGTTCCTGCTGGTGGACCACCTGCCCGGCCGGGTTTTTCAGGACGGCCGTGAAATGGGTCTTGCCCAGCTTGACAAAGGGGATGGCGGGAAGGGTGACCGTGCCTTTGCCGGCTTGAATCTGGACCGGCCCCGAGGCCAGCGGCTTGCCGTCCCGGCTGAGGGTCAGGGTGTTTTTTCCGGCCGCCGCGCCGGCGGCGACGGTCTGGAGCGTGAGGGAGCCGGTATAGCCTCCGTTGGCGGCCGGCTCGAGGCCCGCCGTCGCCCCGCCGAGGCGCACGTCAAAGCGGGCGTCCTTTTTGGGCATGCCGGCGATGGCGTTGAAGTGGCCCGGCTCGTGGAAGCTGCGCGTCAGTTTGGACCAGCTGCTCAGCTCGCGCGGGGAGACGGTCAGGCGTTCGCGGGCGACGTTCAGCCGCCAGGTGTCGGCGAATTTTGAGGCATCGGTGTAGTAGAAGGCGGCCAGGGGGATCTTGATCTCCAGCGTCCAGGCCTTGGCCGACTTGCCGACGGCCGACTCCAGAGCGGGGGCGTAATAGCCGCCGGTGGTGTTGCCCCCTTCGATGCGGTATTCGGTGTAGTAGCTGTTGGCGGCGCTGATGGCGAAGTGATAAAACTCCACCCCCCTGCCGGCCGGGTCGATGAAAATTTCGAGGCAGTCGTTGTTGAACAGGCCCATGGAGTTGCGCGCAGTGGGCTGGGCCACCAGTTGTTTCATGAGCGGCTCATCGCAGGTGATGCCCAGGTAGATGGCCTGATCGTCCACCAGCAGCTTGTATTGCGTGGGGGTGAGCGGGCGTCCATCGCCGCGCGCACCCAGGGGGGAGAAGGAGCCCCAGGCGGGGGCCTTTTGCCAGGCGGGCTCGTTCAGCCGGCCGTCGATGGTGACGGGACCGGAGGCTTTGGTAGCCTGGAACGAGGCCGCTTGTGCGGGAATGTAAAACAAACCACAGAGACACAGAGCGCACAGAGAATGCAAAAGGAAAGAAGAACTTCTCCGTGTCCTCTGTGTCTCTGTGGTGATTTTTTGGTTATTCATTTCGCGCCTTTCTTCAGATTGAACGGAATAATGTTCCAGGTCCAGATCGGCTCCTTGACCGCGCCGCCGAGGATGGTGGTTTTGACCATCAGCCCGCCGGGCTTGAGGTCCAGTCCTTCGTGCCCGCCGACGCGGGTGAGGGTATCGAGCTTTACCCTGGCCGACCAGATCTTCTGCGCTTCATCCTCCGGCTTGAGCTGGAGCCGGGTCTGGCCATTGAGGGCCAGCTGCGGCATGGTGTAGCTGTTGTAGAAGGTGAGGGTGGCATCCTCGGCCGGTTTTTCCAGTGTCAGTCGGAAGGTCACCTCATCGCCCGGGCCCACGCGGCTGACTCCCTGGGGAGCGATAATCTCCAGATTGTCGGCCGGCTGCTTTACCATCTTCAGCTGAGAGACGGTGAGGGTGGTGTTGTAGAGATAGAGGGAGAGAAACGTCTCTCTGGGAAGCGTGGTGTGGCGCGGGAACATGCGCAGGACAAAGCGCCCGGTCCGGATGTAACTGACCATCGCCGCCATGGAAGTCTCCTTCACGCCGGAGAGAAAGACATTGAGGCCGCGATAGCCGTTGCCGTTTTTGACGTCCGTGATCTCCATGACGAGATAGGGATAACCGCCATCCACGGGCACGTAGCGCCCGGTGGAGTGCTGCTTTCCCGTCGCCGTAAAGCGCAGGCCCCCGCCCTCGGCCGGTTTGATGTCGACCCCACCGTCGCGCCACTGGTCCGGCTTGGACCCGACGGCGATGTTTTTGCCGTTGACGACCCAGAGGGTGTTGGCATCCGGATTCCGGACTAACTCCGCCCGCCCGGCCGCCGGGACCAGAAGCACGGCGGCGAGGGTGATTGCGATAACACGATGGTTCAAGGTTTCCTCCGTAGGGTGGGGCCTGCCCCACCGATTGCCCTTTCCTCAGAATCGCGGTGGGGCAAGCCCCACCCTACACGCCTCAACGAGCCATTCGCCACGGGCCGAAATCCCGCCATGCATAATAGGGCTTGCCGATCGTGGCCAGCCCGGCGGTCGTATAGGGCCATTCCAGTTCCTTCCAACTCATGGCTTCCACATGCCCGTCGCAGAAAGCCACATTGGCCAGTCCTCCATGCCGGTAAGCCACGCCGCCGTAAAGTCCGGTGGGCGCACTGGTCCGCGAGCCGACCAGATTGACGTAATACCACCCGCGCAGCGTGCCCTTGCTGGGATCGGGCACGCTGTACTGGCTGTCGGCAAAAGACAGAAGCGTGGCGGGATCCTTGATTTGGACGGATCGGCGAAATGCCATGTAGGGGGAACCATAGGCCTGGTCTCCACCTATCCCATAGCGGTTAATGCCGTAGGCGACATAGGCAACCCCGGTCCCCAGAGAACTGTGGTTGTCCGGCAAACTGGGGCATTGGAACACGCCCGTGCCGCTGACCCAGTCGCTTGTTTTGTAGGCGTAGATCCCGTTATAAGGGCTCTGCATGCCGCTCTGGTCGTTGAGATACGGTTTGAGCATGCTCGCCCAATAATAATCAGTTGTGACAAGGGCGGGGGGCGTCGTGGGCGGCGTGATATGCCAATAGTTGGTGGTCATTACCGGCAGTTCGCCATGGTAATCGCTGACATAGGCGATCCATGCCATGTTGACCTGGCGGAGATTACTGGCGCAGGATATCCGCTGGGCCGATTCACGGGCCTTGTTCAACGCCGGCAGCAGCATTGCGACCAGCACGCTGATGATCCCGATGACGACCAGCAGCTCGACCAGGGTAAAGGCATGGGAGGGACCGACAGCCCCGCTCCCGGATCGAGAAGATGTGAGACTTCGCATGATGACGCTCCTTTGGAAACAGTGCCAATTCGCTCATCATGGCGGCCTTCGGGCCGTCATTGTGTTCAATTGACCCGCCATGGGCCCCAGGTGAGGCATTTGGAATAGGGATAGGGGCGCTCCAGTTGCTCCCAGCTCATCGCACTCACATGCCCATCACAGAATGCGACGTTTGCCAGGTGACCATGACGATATGCGACATAGGATTGGGCTGAGAAATCTCCAACCGGAGGGGTGGGGGTGGAGCCCGGCATGTTCAGGTAGTACCAGCCACGAAGTTCGCCGCTGGCGGGGCGTTGGCTGACCGGCGCCAGGCTGTCGGCAAACAGAAGCCGCTCGGCGGGTTCCTTAATCTGCACCGTCCGCCGATAGGCCGGGGCCCAGCTCCACCCATATGCGCCGCCGACGCCGTACAGCGGCATGGCATAGGTGACATAGGAAGCGGCCGAACTGATGTTCGTAAAACCGGGGCATTCAAAGACACCATGGGGATTGACCCCATCACTCGGGCGGTAGGGCAGATAGTTCGGAGTCTTGTCATTGACATAGGGCTTCAGCATCGATGGCCAGAGGTAATTATCCGCGGCCGGAATGCTTGAATCCCACCTGTTGGCAGAAACCAGCGGCAGAACTCCTTTGTAATCGCTGGTGTAGGCAATCCACGCCATCGCCACCTGCCGAAGGTTGCTGGCACAGCTGATGCGCTGGGCGGATTCGCGCGCCTTGTTCAAGGCCGGGAGCAGCATTGCGATCAGTACGCTGATGATCCCGATGACGACCAGCAGCTCGACCAGAGTGAATGCGCGGATGGGAGCGGCGACCCCGCTCCCGGATCGAGAAGAGGTGAGACTTCGCATGATGACGCTCCTTTGGAAATAATGCCAATTCGCTCATCATGGCGGCCTTCGGGCCGTCATTGGGTTCAATTTATTCGCCACGGACCCCAGGTGAGCCACTGCCCACTGGGTGTGAGATAAGGCCTTTCAAGCTGTTCCCACGTTTGGGATTCCACATGCCCATCGCAAAAGGCGACGTTCGCCATCTTCCCATGCCGGAATGAAACGCCCGTATAGGTGCCGGTATGGGTCGAAGAAATAGAGACGTAATACCATCCCCGCCAGTCCTTGGCCGTGGGATGAAAGTATTGGCTGTCGGCAAATAGTAATCGCGTGGAAGGATCTTTGATCTCGATGGTTCGTCGATAACCGGTGTAAAACTTGCTGTAGTAGCGCCCCCCTACCCCATACAGCACCATGCCATAAGCGACATAGGCGACCCCCGAACTGTGATTTTCCCAGCTCGGACATTGGAAAACGCCGGTTTTGCTCACACTGTCCGACTTCGTGTAATTATAGTTGTTTGTCAGATTCGTTTTGTCGCTGACATAGGGTTTGAGCATGCTCGCCCAATAATAATAGTCTGCCGGAGCTGAAGGGTTAAGATTGGACGGTGTGGCATCCCAATAATACGAAATCCCTACGGGCAATTGGCCGTGATAATCACTCGTGTACGCGTTCCAAGCCATCGCTACCTGGCGCAGATTGCTTGCGCAGGCGATGCGCTGGGCGGATTCGCGGGCCTTGTTCAAAGCCGGCAGCAGCATCGCGATCAGGACGCTTATGATTCCGATGACGACCAGCAGTTCCACCAGGGTAAATGCCTTGATTTCGGCCTTGGCGGCACGATCGGCGGGATGATCCAACCAAACGCTCATGTCACTCCTTTCGGCGGCGGAGAGTTCCGCGGCCGCAAACAACACCCCCTCATTCAGACCGGGCCCGTGGCCTTTCAGGAATAGGACAGGCCGGCGGCCTGTTCCACGGGCTCATTCAAACCTTCCAACTCCGCCGACACCGGCTGCTGCACAACGCTGCGGCCCCAGTTCATCATGAATTGCGGTAGTTCCGAGGCCGCCGACTCGTTGAGCCGGGGCGCCAGCCGCTCAGGACGCCGGGGGCGGCCGGGGGCGTGCAGGCGGTCCAGCAGACACTGCACGGTCCGGGCGGCGATCTCCATCAGGTCCAGTTCGAAGCGGTAGACCGGCAGGGGAAACGGCAGGGGCGACTGGCGGTTGGTGAGCGTGGCGATGGCCGGGCGATAGGCCCCATCCGAATGGATCGCATGGGCCAGGCCCAGGGCCACGTAATCATCATGCGTGCCGATCAGCGCATCGGGGCGCTCATCGGCGGGCATCCGCAGCAAGCGCTGTCCCAGGTCCATGCCACCGCGCACATGGCCCCAGGTCTCCAACTCCAAACCGGCCGCCTGCGGGTGATGGGCCAGGGCCGCGCGGAAGGTGGTCTGGAAATAGGGCGATTCAGGAATCCAGGGCTGGCCCGGCAGGATCAGCGCCAAACGTCGGCTTCCCCGGCCCACCAGCAGATCGACCGCCTGCTGAATCATGGGCCCCTGATCGACGATCAGGCCGGTGGCGGCGGAAGGTTCGGGTCCGCCGGCCGGCAGAATGCCGCAGGGCACCACCCCCCGCCGAGCCAGCCGCTCCTGCTCGCAGGTCATCAGCCGGGCCGTGAAGACCGCGCCGTCGATCACCCCGGCCTCCAAATCCGCCTCCAATCCGCTGAATTCCGAGAGTTCGTGATGCAGGCGGGAGCGGCCTTCGCTGTGGTAAAGGCGCACCTGACATCCGGCCGCCTGAAGATGGTTCTGGAGATATTGGGAGAGGACCGCCCACGCCAGCCCGCCCCGATGCTCAGAGACGAGGGTGATGCACAGGCCAATGGTCCAGGGCACCGGCTGGGGCGGGGCCGTCCGCAGCAGGCGGGTGCCGATCTTCTTACGGCGCTCGACGACCCCCCGGGCTTCGAGCAGCCGCATCGCCTCGTTGAAGGGAACGGTGCCGCACCCCAGCTCCTTCTGCCAGAGCGGCTGAGAGGGGAGCAGGTCCCCTTCCCGCAGCCGATGGATGCGAATGTGCTGAAGCATACGTTTGTATGCCTGTCCGGCCGAAGATGTCAGATCGAGAACGGCCATGGCGGAAAGGTTTATTGACTACATTGGTAAATAACCGATCCCCGAGATTTCTGTCAAGAAAAATCTTTCAGGAGAAGCGGGTCGGCTAAGGGGTAGGAGATAAAACCTCGGTGGCGGTGTCCATTTACAGGAACGAACTGAGCCGAGAGCGTCAGCGAGCGGTCTTTGCGCGCGGGATATCGCGTGCGAAAGTTTGACCCACCGACGCCCTGCGC